>DAOPYE010000030.1:0-26298 GCA_035352715.1 Holophaga sp.
TAGGCCGACTTCCGAATAGGTTCTTGATCCTTAGGCGGTGCCGCCATGCGACTTTGGTCCATCCATCCAAGCTATCTGGACCCGAAAGGCCTCGTTGCGCTGTGGCGCGAGGGGCTTCTGGCTCAAGCCGTGCTCGAGGGGAAGACCAAGGGCTATGTTCGGCATCCGCAACTGCAGCGGTTTCGCGCTCACGCCGAGCCCTTGGTGGCCATCAGCGCCTATCTCTGGGCGGTGCATGACGAGGCTGCGGCCCGTGGATATGCCTTTGACGCGGCCAAGCTGACGCCGCGACGCACCTGTGCCCCGATGCCAGTGACCCAAGGCCAGCTCGATTTCGAATGGAGGCACCTGCTGGCCAAGCTCTCACTCCGGAACCCGGATCGCTTTCAGCGGTTCCAAGAGATTGCTTCACCATCCTGCCATCCGCTCTTTGACGTCTGCCCTGGCTCCATCGAATCGTGGGAACGCAACGCGACCGACGAACCTCGCGATTAACGCAAATCCAATAACCAACGCTGGCTTCCATGCAACTGCCCTGCCATGGGTGTCGAGAACCATCCACCAGACCCATCTTCCCCAACGCCCTGGAAAAATTCGCCCATCGAAAAACATTCCCACCGGGGGGATACTGGGGCATCTGGGCCAAGGCTCTTCGGATTGGCACCGGCTGCGCGGCCCGCGCGCTCAGGGCATGGACGCGAGGTAGGCCTTGGTTGTCTCCGCGATGACACATCCCTTGGCGCTGGACAGCGCCACCAGCCGCGCCCACGCGGCGCTGACGGCCATCCGCGAGCGGCTGAAGGATCCAGATCTGGCGAACGCGTACGCCGAGCTGCAGGGAAAGCTGCGGGCGCTGTGCCTGTTTGATCCCCGGCAGGGTGAGCCCAATCCCAAGGCCTTTGCCAAGGCGGCGCGAGCCGCCAGCGATGAAGCCCGGCGGGCGCTGGCCCTCCAGGGGGCCACCGATGGCGTGGCCAAGGGCGTGATGCGGCATCTGCCCCTGCTGGAACTCCCAGGCGAGGATCGCCTCCACGCGGCGATTCTCTGCGCGGCCGCGGATCCCGAAGCCACGCTGGCCAACCTCGCGCAGGCGGGCCTGGAGACGGAAGCCCACCCGTGCTGGGTCGCCATCGCCGCCCTCAGGCAGCAGCCCGTCTTTGATTTCGAGGCCTACAAGACGCTGGAGACGCACCACCTGTCCAACGACACGGGCAACACGGATCTGCATCGCCGCTACGAGCAGGCTCGGTCGCACTTGAGCCAGCATGCGCGCAAGCATCTGCTGACGTTGGTTCCCAAACCGCTGTTCCAGCAGCCCGAGGCCCGCTTCGCCATGTTCCACACCTGCCTGGCGCGAGATCCTTTTGGCACCCTGGAACACTGGCGGCAGGCCGAGATCACCGATCCCTGCACGGATCTCGACATTGAACAGCGCTTCGTGCTGCTGGAGCGCGTGGCGGCCTTCGGGCTGGGCCTCGCCTCGACCCACCTGGATCTCTTCAACATCCCGCAGGATGAAGCCTGGACCGATCGCCTGAGGGCGGTGTTCCGCGCGGATCTGACGGCAGGGTTCTCGCTCTTTGGCGTCTACGCGCTGGAGGGCATCCAGAACTACCCCTTCGGCCTGGGCCGCATCGAGCCCGTGCTGCCGCGCCGCATCACGAACAGCGAGGCTGCGGAGAGCCTGAAACGAGGCCTCGCGCCGGGCGAAAAAGTGCGTGTCTACACCCCCGCCGAGATCAGCGACACCGCGGCGCAACTGCAGGAGCGGGAGGTCCGCCGTTTTCTGGAGGTAATGAAGTCGGACATGGCGCGGCAGTGGAAAGCCTGCATGCAGGACCGCAAGCTGGATCTCCTGTTCGCCGATCCCGAGCTGAAGATCCGCAATGTGTTGTTCCTGATCGCCCACGCGCTGTTCGAATCGGAAGACACCTTTGAGCGGATCTTCCGGACCGTGCAGAAGGGGCATCCCCTGTTCGCCAGCGACACCGCGCGAATCCTGCTGCTGGCGAACCGCTACTACTTCCTGGAACTGCTAGGGCTCAACCCGGGACTGCTGTTCAATCGCGCCCCGCGCGGGACCAGCGGCGCGGGCACAACGCTGATGGAGGAGGCCAGCGATTACCCGGTGCGCTCCCTGCTCAACGTGGGCATGTCCATCCATCTGCGCATCGGCGACACCCTGTTCCGCAGCACGCCCATCGCCTGGAACATCATGCTGGCCCAGTACGAAGGCCGCATCGATCTCGCGCTGCAGGACATCGCCTTTCTCTTCGAGGGCTTCGACACCCTGCTCACCATCGTCTCGGGCCTGGATCTACCGGATCTGCGGGCGTGGACAAACCGCCTGACAGACGCACTGGTGGATGACGACGCCGAGATGCCGCTCGCGGCAGGATCGGCGGATCCGCCGCGATCACCGCTGCGGCTCACCACCCGCGGGGCCATTGAGCGCTATCGGGAATCCCTGAACCGCTACTGCGTTCAGGCCCTGCGCCGAAGCGCCGAAGCCGCTGGCGTATCGCCCACCAATATCATCCAGGGACTGCGCCTGCCCCGAAACAAGACCGACAAGCTGCGCGCCCTGCTGGAACAAAGACGCGGAGCGGCATAAGAGAACTCACGCGGAGACGCGGGGGACGCGGAGGGGAAAAGATGGGGGGAGGTTCAATGGGGCACGACAGGGAACAATTGGCCCCACCCCAAGACCCCAGAAAAACCCCCAGGCTCTTTCATCTTTTCTCCGCGCACCCCGCGCCTCCGCGTGAACCCCACTTGGCTCACCACTCGCGGAGCAGCGTAAGGAGAACTCACGCGGAGACACGGGGGACGCGGAGGGAAAAAGATGGGGGGGTTCAATGGGGCACGACAGGGAACAATTGGCCCCACCCCAAGACCCCAGAAAACCCCCAGGCTCTTTCATCTTTTCTCCGCGCACCCCGCGCCTCCGCGTGAACCCCACTTGGCTCACCACTCGCGGAGCCATCGATCGCTACCGCGAATCACTGAACCGCTACTGCGTTCAGGCCCTACGCCTGCCCCGGAACAAGACCGATAAGCTGCACGCCCTGCTGGAACAGAATCGCCAGCACGCGGGAGCCCTGATCTCGAGCCTTGATCCCCATCAAGGCGCGATGTCTCCGGGCATCCCATCCTGGGCCTGGAGGTGATCCATGACCCACGTCATCCGCGATCTGAATGAAACCCTTCCCATCCCCGAGGCGGGCATCGCATCCACGCCCCTGCTGGAACTGCCCGGCGCCGCCAAGGTGGTGCTGTTCGCCCTGGATCGCGGGCAGGAGCTGAGCCCCCACGCCGCGCCCTTCCCCGCCGAGATCGTGCTGCTGGCCGGCGCGTTGGACGTGATGGTGGGCGAAACCTGGACATCGCTCACGCCCGATCAGTTCATCGCCCTACCCAAAGGCGCCACGCACGCTGTGCGCGCCCAGGCCCCCAGCCACTTCCTGCTGACCTTGAGACGCGGGGCGGCGTGAGGGGATGATTCACGCGGAGACGCGGAGAACGCGGAGAAAAGATGAAAAAGATGGTTGTTCTCTCTGGGCCATCAGCGTTTGGACAATCGTTGTCCATCCTGCCCCACTGACCCCCCCAATCTTTTCTTCTCCGCGTTCTCCGCGGCTCCGCGTGAGCCCCGCTCATCCATGCGAGCTGTTCACCCGGAGGGCTGGAGAGGCGCTGGGGGATAGATCGTTGACGATGCGATGCAGGCCCTCTTTGAGGGTCGCCGCGCCAAAGTTCAGGAGAAGACCGACCTGCAGATGGGTGAGGCGCAAGTAGGTGAGGAGCTGCTTCCCATGAACCGGAGCCGTTTTTTCGACGGACTTCAGCTCCACGATGACCTTGCCTTCCACCAAAAGGTCCAGCCGAAAGCCTTCCTCAAAGACAACCCCGTCGTATTCAAAACGAATGGGCACTTGGCGCTCCACCCTCAGACCTCGCTTCTGAAGCGCCCGCGCAAGAACGACTTCGTAGACGGATTCCAAAAGCCCCGGCCCCAGGTCCATATGGATCTTGATCGCCGCATCGATGATGGCACCGGTGATGTCATCGAGTTCCATGGTGTCCTCGGAGGAGGTTTCACGCGGAGGCGCGGGGAACGCGGAGAGGAAAAGCGGGTTTTATCTACGAATCGTAGAGTCGCGCCAATCCCCCATCAAGCCCCAAAGCTTTCCATCTTTTCCCCGCGCCCTCCGCGCCTCCGCGTGAGTCCCCGATCCCTACGCCCCGAACACCGCCTTGATGAACGCGTCGTCGCGCCACAGGGGGCCGCGGGCGGCCTGGACTTCATCCAGGGCCGTGCTGGCGTCAGGCACCGCGCCGGGATGCCAGAGGGCGAAGGGAACGGGATCGCTGGCGTGGTTGCCGGTTTCCACGTAGGTGGGATGGTCCGGCAGGATGGCGACGGTGGCGCGCCAGCCCCGGGCCTCGAGGCCTTCGAGAATGGGGCGCACGATGCGGTCATCCAGGTATTCGATGCAGCGGATCTTCAGCTCCAGATCCTTGGCGTGACTGGCCTCGTCGGTGGCCTCGACGTGGACGAAGACGAAGTCACGGTCCTCCAGACAGGCCAGCGCGGCAGCGGCCTTGCCCTCGTAGTTCGTGTCGTGCAGCCCCGTGACGTGATCGACGTGAATGCGATCCAGGCCCGCGTAGCGGCCGATGCCATGGATCAGATCCACCGCCGAGATGACGCCGCCGGTGATGCCAAAGCGCGTGGTGAGCGGCTCCATCTGGGGACGGCGGCCCAGGGACCAGGGCCAGATGGCGTTCGCGGGATCCTTGCCCGCAGCGATGCGGGCGCGGTTGATGGGATGATCCGCCAGCAGCGCCTTGGCGCGGGCCATCAGCTCGCGCAGCCGCGCGGCGGTGCCTTCCGCTTCCACGGTGCGGGCCTTGGGCGCGAGGTCTGTTTCAGCTTCGCCCACGTGATCGTGAGGCGGCGCGCAATCCACGGCGGGATCCGCCCAGCCGCCGGGGAAGACCAGCAGATGCCGGTAGCTGACGCCCGCGTGAAAGACGGCGGGTTGAGAGCCCTGGCCAGCGCCCAGCGCCGCATCCAGATCGCGGATCAGCACATCCGCCTCTTCATTGCTGATATGGCCCGCGCTGTGGTTCTTGATCGTGCCATCCGGGTTCAGCGTCAGCAGATTGCAGCGCATGGCCACATCGCGGGGATCCAGATCCACGCCCATGCTGGCGGCTTCCAGCACGCCGCGCCCCTGCAGACACTTGTGCGGGTCGTAGCCCAGCACCGAAAGATTGGCCACATCCGAACCGTTGGGCAGCCCTTCGGGAATGGAGGCGAAGCGGCCCGTGATGCCTTCGCGAGCCACGCGATCGATGGCGGGCTTGCGCGCCACCATCAGCGGCGTCTTGCCGCCCAGCGCGGCGACGGGGCGATCGGCCATGCCATCGCCCAGGATGAGGATCGTCTTTTCGCGCGGGTTCATGGCGTCCTCAGCGATACGAAACCGGCGGATGCGACGAAGCCAGCAGATGCGCCTTGAACGCGGCGTAGTCCGCCGAGGCCTCGACGATATGCTCAGCGCGGTGATCCAGGCCCTCCAGGCTGGGCGGCAGCGCGGGCTCCAGGCCCGTCACGGCGCGGATCTCATCCGGGAACTTGGCCGGATGGGCTGTTTCCAGCGAGATGGCCGTGAGGCCCGCCTGCGCCGGGTGCTCGGCGAAGAAGCGCTCCAGCCCCGCCCAGCCCACGGCGCCGTGGGGTTCCAGCATCACACCGTACTGCGCCTGGACTTTGGACAATGTCTGTCGAGTTTGCTCGTCGCTGACGCTGACGGAATAGAAATCGCGGCGCAGGGCGTCCATATCCGGCGCCTCGTGCAGCGTGCCAACCTCGTCCATGCGCCCGCCGTAGAGCGCCACCAGCCGCGCCAGATTGGATGGATGGCCCACGTTCATGGCGTTGGAGATGCACTCCAGGCTGGGGTCGATCTTGGCGTAGGCACCGCTCGCCAGGAAGCGCGGCACCTCGTCGTTGGCGTTGGTCGCCGCGATGAAGCGTGCCACGGGCAGGCCGCTCTTGAAGGACAGCACGCCGCCCATCACATCGCCGAAGTTGCCCGAAGGCACTGAGAAGACGACCTGCTCGCCGTTACCGATGTCCGCCAGACGCGAGGCGGCGTAGACGTAGTAGACGGACTGGGGCAGCAGGCGGCCGATGTTGATGGAGTTGGCCGAGGACAGATTCAGGCCCGTCAGATCGGCATCAGCAAAGGCCCGCTTCACCAGCGCCTGGCAGTCATCGAACTTGCCATCCAGCGCCAGGGTCGAAACATTGCCGCCCAGGGTCGTCATCTGCTTGCGCTGGCGATCCGAGACTTCGGCCTTGGGATAGAGCACCAGCACGCGGATGCCTTCGACGCCCAGGAACGCGTGGGCCACGGCACTGCCCGTATCACCCGAAGTGGCGGTGAGGATAAGGAGTTCCTTGCCCTGCGCGCGCACCAGACGGCCCAACGCGCGGCCCATGAAGCGCGCTGCGAAATCCTTGAAGGAAGCCGTCGGCCCCTGGTCCAGGCGCATGACGTAGCGCTTCTCGCTGACCTTCTCCAGCGGCACGGGAAAGTCATAGGCGTCCTGACAGAGCGCATCCAGATCGGTGCGGCTGAAGACGCCTTCGGTGTAGGGTGTCAGCACCTCGGCGGCCAGTTCGGGATAGCTCAGATCCTTCGCTCGACGCAGGAAATCAGCAGTGAAGCGCGGCAGGGATTCCGGCAGGTACAGCCCTTTGTCCGGCGCCTGCCCGCGCAGCAGCGCGGTGCCCAGATCCACGGAGGGCGCCTGTCGATTGGTGCTGTACAGAGAAATCATCCTTTACTCCAGCCAGGGCAAGGCCCGGATCACATTCTACCCCGTCTGGCACCCGTTCCCGGCTTCCGAATCCCAGACAACAAAGCGCTCCGGCGCCGAGAACGGCGACCGGAGCGCGACAGGAGCTGCCCGAAGAATGGGCGAGCGGAAAGCTACTTCTGCTTGAGGGCTTCCATCACGGCGAAGAAGGCGGGCTTGGGCTTGCCGTCGCGGCCCCACAGCAGCGGGTAGTTCACGCGGCCGCGGATGGGGAAGTCGTTCAGCCAGGAATTGCGATCCGTCACGCCCCAGAAGGTGACGCGGCTGAAGACCGCCTGGTGCTTCTTGATCAGGCGAAAGAGCCCGGCGTAGTGCTCGCCGAGGCGCTTCTGCTCCTTGTCGGGCAGGCCGTTCGTGTAGATGTTGGTCTCGGTCTTGAGCGCACGCTGTTTCGACAGATCCGCGCCCCACATATCGGGCGAGGTGGGCAGCACGTCCATATCCAGCTCGGTCAGCGCAACTTTCACGCCCTGGGCGGAAAGACCCATGATCACGGCTTCGATTTCATCCAGCGTGGGACCGGCGATGTTGTAGTGGGCCTGCTCGCCCACGGCATCGATGCGGATGCCCTTGGCCTTCAGGGAAGCCACCAGCTTTTCAACGGCCTTGCGCTTGGCAGGCTTCCACAGATTGAAGTCGTTGTAGTAGAGCTGGGCGTTGGGGTCCGCCTCGTGGGCGAATTCGAAGGCCTTCTCGATAAAGTCGGGACCGATGCAGCGGCTCCAGCCGGTCTGGCGCAGCGTGCCGTCGTCCTCGAAGGCCTCGTTCACCACGTCCCAGCCCCCGATCCGACCGCGGTAGCGGCCGGCAACGGCCTTGATGTGTTCGTGCATCCGCGTGAGCAGGGTTTCGCGATCCACGGGCTTTCCGGCTTCGTTCTGGAACACCCAGCGGGGCGTCTGCTGGTGCCAGACCAGGGTGTGGCCCACCACGAACATGCCTGCAGCCGTTCCCATCTCCACATAGCGATCCGCAGGCTCGAAGTTGTAGCTATCCGCCTTGGGATGCACGGCTTCCCACTTCAGCAGGTTTTCGGGTGTCACGCTGTTGAAGTGCTTCAGCACGATGGCGCGATCGGCCGCATCGGCGCCGTCGGACACGCGCTGATTCACGGCAGCGCCGAGGTAAACGCCAGAGGGCATGAACTGCTTGAGGGCCGGAGCTTCCTGAGCGGTGGCCGTCAGCGCCACCAGGGCGAACAGGGGCGAAAGTCGTTTGAGCATGAGGTCTCCATAAAGTGGACACGTTGGGGCAAGCAGTATGAGGGTGGGCCTGGAACTTCGCCAGACAGCGTCGCGAACCCATGAGAATGGACCATTGAACGTCCAAAGAGGTTTCATGCGGGTTCGGCATTTTTTGGGGACACGCGCAGGCCATCGCGTGGAAGGATCGTTCCTACACAAGTCGACCCCAACGGCCGAGTGCAGCTTATTCGTTAGGAGACATCACATGCCAATCTTGCACCCACGCCCGCACCTGCTCGGGGCTCTATGCGGGAATCTGGTCGCTGGCGGCATGCCTCTCGCGTCCATGGAAGCCACGCCCGCCCAGGTCCCGCAGCCCCAGCCGGCCGAACAAGCCCTGGCCCACGTTCTGGGCACCCGCCCCCAACTGGGGTTGAACGTGGATCACAGCTTCAAGGCCACGCACACCCTTAGGAACCCCTACGGCCAGACCGCGGTGCGCCTCCAGCAGTATTTCCAGAACGTCAAGGTTCTGGGCGGCGAAGTCATCGTCCGCTGCGACCGCCAGGGAAAGCTCCAGGAAAGCCAGAGCTTCGCGCGCACTGTGGCGCTGTCGCCCACTCTGCCCTCCGTCACGCCCAGCCTTGATGAAGACCAGGCCCTGGCCATCGCCACGAAGGATGTGAATCCCACCACCGACTGGGCCTTCGCGCCCAAAATGGAGCTTCTGGTCTTCCAGGATGACGGCCGCCGCCCAACGCTTTTGGGGCCATCGCCCCTGCAAGGAACGCCCGGATGGCGACTGGCGTACCGGGTCCATACGACCCTGGAAGCCGAGAACGATATCCGCTACACGGACTATCTGATCGACGCGCAGAACGGGCACATCCTGAAGCGGTGGAACGCGCTCCAGACCGCAACCCCCACGGCTTCGGGCAAGGGATTCTATGCCGGCGACGTGACCCTGGATGTCTCGCTCTCCGATGATGGAACAAAGACGGAACTGCGCGATCAGACGCGGGGCACCCAGCCGCATCCCATCTACCCCTTCGCCAAATCCGGCAATCTGTTCCTGAACATGCGGCACCTTGATGACGGCAGCGATACCTACAGGTTCGGCGGGGTCTACACCAACGCGCCGGGATCCCCCTGGGGCGATGGTTCGCTCTACAACGACGACGGGACCACGGATACCTCTGGCACCCCTTCGGGGCAGTCGGTGGCGGTCGACGCCTACATCGGTACGGCAGCCACCTGGGACTTCTACACGAAGATCCTGGGCTGGGCCGGCGTGGATAACATGGACAGCGCCGCCTTCACCCGAATCCACATCGGGCACAACTACGCGAACGCCTTCTGGTCGGATGATCTCTTCGGCATGAGCTACGGCGATGGCAGCCTCGCCGAAGGGTATGGCCCCCTCACGACGGTGGATATCGCCGCCCACGAGATCTCCCACGGCGTCACCTTCAGCCTGGGCGGCCTGGATTACGTCGGGGAATCCGGCGGCTTGAACGAGTCCTTCTCGGATATCTTCGGCAAGCTCGTCGATATCTGGTACAAGGGCGGCCAGGGGACCACGGTCCCGGCCACGCTGCCCGCGGGCGTGGACTGGACCTTCGGGAAATGCCTCATCCCCGATCCCAGCAACCCCGGCGATCCGAGCACCTGGCTGCCGCTTCGATCCATCATTCGTCCCAGTTGGGATTGGTTAAGCGCCGATTTCTGGACCCCCGGCATCGGCAACTATTCCGATGTCCACTACTCGTCGGGCCCCCTGAACCGCTTCTTCTACTTCCTGACCAACGGGGCCTCGACGAGCGTCGGTGCCGATAACTACAGCCCGTTCTTCCCGGATGGGTTCACGGGCATTGATCTGGATACCGCGGCCAAGCTGTTGTTCACCACGCGCCAGCAATTGACAAGCACGGCGACCTACGCAGAGGCCCGCACAACAACCATCGCCGTCGCTGATGGCATCGGAGTCGCCGCCGGCGCCGCCGTGCGGAACGCCTTCGCGGCGATCAACGTCGGCCCCCGCAGCAGCGCACTGACCCTCACGCGCAATGGGGCCGCGAGCAAGGACACCAGCCTGGGCGGCATGTTCGTCCCCGGAAGCTCCGCCACCTTCACGGCGAGCACCGCTGCGACGTGGTCCCTGCTGGAACCCGCCGCTGGAACGCTTTCCCCCAATGCCGACGGCACCCAGGCCACGTTCACCGCGGGCGGCACCCCTGGCATCTACCACATCAACGCCAGCGGCTCCGGCGCGACGAACACCTTCGCCGTCACGATCTTCCAGCCGGATGTCGATGGCGATGGCGTGGTGGATGCCCTGGACTTCGGCCGTTTGGCCTACGCCGAATGCACCTCCGATCCGGCCCTCACCGCCGCCTGCGATCTGAATGGCGATGGCATCGCCAATCAACTCGATACCGGCATGTTCGACGCTGCCATCACGGGCAATTTCTGATTGGGATGACAGCCATGAAAACCTTGAGATTCCTCATCCCAACGCTTCTATTCAGCGCCTTCATCGCCTGCGGCGGCGGCCACCACGCTGCGCCGGATCCCGTCATCACCATCACGCCCGGATCGCCGACGGTGCTGCCCAGCAATAGCCTCCAATTCAAAGCCTCCATCGCCAACCTCGACAACCAGAATGTGATGTGGTCCGTCGACGAGGCAAACGGCGGCACCATCACATCCACCGGGCTCTACACCGCGCCGGGCAGCGGCGGACCCTTCCACGTGACAGCCACGGCCCTGGGCAACACGTCCAAAAACGCCAAGGCCATCGTCGCGCTGGGAATCTCTACCCCCATCAACGTGGCCCTGAGCAAGAAAGCCCTCACCCTGGGCGTCGGCCAGACCTACACCTTCGCCGCCACGATCGCCAATGACACAGCCAACCAGGGGCTGCTTTGGAGCGTCGTTGAAAGCAATGGCGGAACGGTGACCTCCGCGGGGGTCTACACCGCTCCGGCCCTCCCCGGCTGCTTCCATCTGCGGGCCTCCGCCAAGGCGGATACGGCCAAGTACGATGAGGTCACCCTCACCATCCAGGCCGCGGCACCGGTCGTCACCAGCGTGACCGTAAGCCTGGACGCCTCCCAGCTCACGCTGCCCACCAGCGGCACCCACGCCTTCACCGCGAACGTCGCCAACGACGCCACTTCCGCTGGGGTGTGGTGGAGCATCCTGGAAGCCGACGGCGGCACGGTGGACGCGAATGGCCAGTACACCGCACCCAGCGCGACGGGCACGTACCACATCCAGGCCACCAGCAAGATCGATCCCAGCCGATCGGCCGTCGCAACGCTCTCGGTCGTCGCGGCGGGCACTGCGGTCAACTGTCTGATCTACACCAACCCCACCGACGCGGAGGATCAGTGGCGCACCATCCAGATCGATAACTGGACCGATGAAAAGGGGCTAAACCACCAATCCACCGACACGGAGAAACTGCTGCTGGTGAAAGCCCCCAAGGGCACGGTCGGACGCGGATGGGGGCTCAACTTCGAATACGACGCGAACCTGCTCGAGATCGATATGGCCAACACGATCGATCTGTCGAATACCAGCTATCTCGGTGAATGCGCCACACTGGCGCCGCAAACCCCCACGGGCAACTTCCTGACCATCGGTCGCTTTGCCGAGAACTACTGGAGTTTCAGATACTACGACCGGACCAAGAAGGTCTGGACGTGGGTGAGATCGATCCCCCTGGAGGGTCCCATCCTCCTGGTGACCCTCAAGCTCAAGGCGGGCGCCAGCCTTTCCTACGGTCAGATCCTGCCCTTCAATGTCTCGAAGGCCGGTGTGGTGGACGCCAAGGGGAACTCCCTGACCAGTACCCATGTCCTGATGGGCACGCTGAAAGCCGTCTACAAATAGACGCGCTCCGTTCACCGAAAAGGCAGGCGCATCTCGCGCCTGCCTTTTTTGTAGGTCCTACTGACTTCGCTGCTGGACGCGCTGTTTCAGTTTCTCGATCTCGCGACGGGCGATCTCGAGATCAGTGATCGCCAGGAAGGTGTCCTCGGTGGAACAGGCGATGCGATCCACCACTTCCACGGCGTCAAAGGAGATGCCGCTGGTTTCCAGGACAGGGATGGCGCGCCGGCTGAGGGTCCGGGTCCAGATCCGGGTGATGCCCAGATCCGCCAGCAGGAACGCGGCGGCGCGCCCCGTCACGCGATCCAGCAGCAGGGCCTCTTTCCACGGGATATCCAGATGTTCCCTTTGGTGGACCTGCAGATCAAACAGGGGATGCAGCCAATGCTTGTCGCTGGAGAACAGCAACTCGTCCCCCCGGAGGACACGAAGCGTCAGCGTCTCGCCCAGGCGCTCGTGAAAGACTTCCGGCTGCAGCATCAGCGCTGGGCATCCCGCGAGATGAAACGCTCCATCAATCCGATCACCGCACACCCGCCAAGGATCTGGAGCAGGGCGCCGGGAAGCCGCATCACGAGGCCTTTCAGTGCCGGATCCAGGCCATTCGAGAGGGCCAATCCCATCAGCAGCGCCTGATGCATCGCGACGATCGCCGCGAGGGAAACCAAGCGCACGCCCCACGTTGCAACACCACCGCGGGAACGCCCTTTCGAGAAGAGGGGCGAAAACACGACCGCGAGCAGCCCCAGGGCCATGGAGCTGAGGATCACGCCCATGAGCGCGGAGGGCCGGGGCATGCCGGTGAGGGCAAAGCTGATCAGGGGCGAGCCCAGGGCCGTGAGCAGAGCGCAGGAAAGGCCGAATTCCCAACCGGCGATCAGCGTGAAGAAGAACAGGGGCATCAGCGCCGGGCCGCCGCCGGGGATATGGTGCGCGAGCGCCGGAAGGATCACATTCCCGGCAATCAGGCACAGGCTTGCGATGTAGAGCCTCGGACTACGAAGGCCCATGCTGCCTGCGTTCAGGGTGGCGCTTGGATTCATGTGCGACATCGGTTCACCTTTTCGTGATGGCATCGCCGTGAAAAACGATGGCGGCGTCAGGAACATCTTTCCGCCGCCAAAGGATGGCGCAAACGGCATGGATCGCCAAGGGCGATCAGGGGATCTGTTCGACCTGGGCAGAGCTCTCCATCCGCCAAGGGCCCTTGATCTCGCGCACATCGCCCGCGAGCGTGGCCCGGCCCTGCAATCGGATATCCGAACTGGACGCGCCGATCAGGATCTCGAAATCGCCGGGTTCCACGATGCGGCGCATCTCGGGACCCGTGAAGGCGAGCATATCGGTGGGGATGGTGAAGCGAACCCTGGCGCATTGTCCCGGATCCAGATCCACCCGGGCAAAGGCCTTGAGCTCCCGCACGGGGCGCACGACGCTGGAAAGCAGATCCTTGACGTACAGCTGGACGACCTCGCGGCCCGGATGCTCGCCGATATTGGCGATTTCGCAGGTGACAACGATCTCGCCATCCATGGGAATCCCGGCAGGCGCAATCTCCAGCGCGCGGTATTCGAACTCGGTGTAGCAGCGGCCAAACCCAAAGGGATAGCGGCTGCCGAAGTGGAAGGCGATGGGCGTCCCCGCACTCTTCATCTTGTGGTTGTAGTAGTAGGGAACGGCCCCCACCGAGAGGGGCACCGAGAAGGGCAGACGGCCCGTGGGCGAGATGCGGCCAGCCAGCAGCTCGGCGATAGCCGTGCCACCCTCCTGGCCGGGGGCGAAGCCCATGACCAGGGCTGCGACGCGGTCTTCCAGGCCCTCCAGGTTGTAGGGTCGCCCCCCCGTCATGATCACGATGGTGGGCGTGCCCGTGTTTACGACCGCTTCGAGCAACTGCTGCTGGACGCCGGGAAGCACCAGGGATCCCGCATCGGACCCTTCGCCCACGGTGCCGGTCTGGAACAAACCCGCCAGATCGCCCACGAAGACAACGGCCACCTGGGCCGAAGCGGCGCAGGCCGCAGCGGCTTGGATGCCCGAGGTGTCCGTGGAAACGGGGGAAGTGCGCTGGGCCATGCGCGTGGGATCCGCGTCGCCGGGGAAGACCGGCGCACCGGCCTCGCGGCGCTCCAGGATGGCGCAGCCCTTGGCGTAGCGAACCTTGTCCTTACCGTAGATGGCCTGGATCGCCTGAAGCGGCGTGGTGACGGCGCTCGCTCCTTCCTCGGAGCTGTTGATGATGAGATGGACGGGGAAGCTGTAGCCGCCAAGCATCGCCAGGGGATCATCCGCCGTGGGACCGATCACGGCGATGGAGGCGACAGCATCGGGCATCACCGGCAGGGCGTCGCGGTTCTCCAGCAGCACCAGGGACTGCCGGGCCAGTTCCAGGGCCGCGGCCCGCGTCTCGGGCGCCTGCAGGCTGAGTCCGCGCTCATCCACGTAGGGGTGCTCGAAGAGTCCCAGGCGGAACTTCTCGCGCAGCACGCGCGCGGTCGCCGCATCAATGGTCTCCATGGTGATCAGGCCCTTGACCAGGGCTTCCGGCAGATGCTGAACGCAGTCGACGCCCGGCGTTTCGACATCAAGCCCCGCGTTGAAGGCCTGGGCTGCGGCCTCGCCGTAATCCGCCGCAACGCCGTGATGATCGTGCAGCAGGTTGATGCCGATGTAGTCCGCCACGATGATGCCGTCGAAGCCCCACTCCTCGCGCAGGATCTGCGTCAGCAGGCGCCTGGAGGAATGGCACGGCTCGTTGTCGATGTCGTGGTAGGCCGGCATCACCGAACCCGCGTTGGCCTGACGCACCGCCATTTCGAAGGGCAGCAAGAACGTGTCGTTCAGCTCGCGGAAACCGAGATGCACCGGCGCATGGTTTCGCGCGCCCTCGCTGAAGGAATGCCCAGCAAAGTGCTTGAGGGTGGCCAGCATGTCGCGCTTCTCGCCCTGCAATCCGCGCACGAAGCGCGTCGCCAGGACGCCCACCAGGTAGGGGTCTTCGCCCAGGGTCTCTTCAGTACGGCCCCAGCGGACATCGCGAGAGACATCCAGCACGGGGGCCAGCGCATGGTGGCAACCGGCGCTGCGGGCCTCGCGCCCGATGGCCGTGGCGGCGGCCTGAACCAGCTCCGGGTTCCACGAAGCGGCGTGATTGAGGGCGGAGGGAAAGAGGGTCGCGCCCCGGGCCATGAGGCCCACCAGCACCTCCTCGTGGTTCATGGCGGGGATGCCCAGGCGGGTCTCCTCCACCAGGGTCTTCTGAAGCCGATTGAAGGCCCGGATGCCCTTATCCGCATCCACGCTGTACGTCCCTAACGCGCGGGACACCTGGCCCAGACCGTGGCGCATCAGCTCCTTGGGCGAGATCGTTCTCTCCCGCGCGATGAAGCCATCGTCGTTGCGGAACTGGTGCTCGCCGTCCTCGGAAAGCCTCAGCCACAGGCCGTGCAACTGGGCCAGCTTCTCATCGAGCGTCATCCGCCCCAGCAGATCCGAGACGCGCGCCTCGATGGAAAGGGATGGATCCTGATAGGGATGGGACATGGGATCTCCTCATTTTCCAGAACAGATATTGCCCCCTGTCCCCGCCTTGCGGAACAGATACCTCGGACAGAGATTTCAGACTTCTTCGCCCTTGCGCTGGCGCCCGTCGGGATCGAACAGGTAGCCCACGCTGCGAACCGTGTGGACCCAGCGGGGATGATGGGCATCCTGCTCGATGGCGCGCCGGAGGCGCACGATGAAGTTGTCCACGGTACGCGTCGTCGGATAGGCCTCTTCGCCCCACACGCGGTCCAGGATATCCGTGCGGCTGACGACCTGGCCGGGGCGCTCCATCAGCAACTTGAAGATCATGCATTCCTTCACGCCCAGCTGGAACGGCCCACAAGGCCCTTCGCCGCAGAAGTTCTCGAAATCCACCCAGTGCTCGCCGAACTTCTGGCGGCCCCCCAGGGAGCGATTGCGGTACCAGTCCTCCCGGCGCAGGATCGCCCGGACGCGCAGCAGCAGTTCACGCACCTGGAACGGCTTGCCAAGGTAGTCGTCCCCACCGGTCTCGAACCCGTGAACGCGGTCGTCCTCGGTGTTCTTGGCCGTCAGGAACAGGATCGGCGTGAAGTTCTTGGCCTCGCGCACGCGCTCGCAGACCGAAAACCCATCCATGCCCGGCAGCATCACGTCCAGGATCACCAGATCGTATTTTTCAGAAAGGATCTTGCGCAGGCCCTCGTCGCCGCGGGTGATCCATTCGCAGGGAAACCCCTCCAGCTCGAGATTCAGCTTGGTGCCTTCCGCGAGGCTGAGTTCGTCTTCTACGAGAAGGATCTTGATCTCGGGCATTGGGGCTCCGGCGGATGGCACTAGCCTACTGGTAGATTTCGGCGCTATGCAATGTTTCCAAGCCGGAGGTGCCTCCGGTCACGAGTACGCTGCCATCCGCAAGCAGCGTCGCCGTGTGCTGGCTGCGCGCGGTGTTCATGTTGATCGTCGTGAAGGCCTGGGTGGAGAGATCGAAAAATTCAGCATTCGCCAGCCCGCCGTTAAAGTTGCGGCCGCCCGCGAGCAGCACGCAACCATTCATCAACACGGTGGCGGTGTGCGCGCAGCGGGGGGTGCCCATGGCATGGCTCAGGCTCGTGAAAGTGCCCGTGGCTGGATCAAAGATCTCCGCGCTCGCGAGGGTGGACGAAAACGCGTTCAGCCCCCCGGCGACGAGCACCGTCCCATCCGCAAGCAGGCTGGCCGTGTGCTCGGCGCGAGGCGTGTTCATGTCCTGCTGCATCACGAGGTCCAGCGTGCTTGCGGTCGGCGTGGCGATCTCCGCCGTCGCGATGGCCGTGCCGTAGTAGCCGAAGCCACCGGTGATCAGCACCGAGGCATCGTCCAGCACGGTGGCCGCGTGGGAGTAGCGATTGGCGCCCATGGTCACGAGGCTCGAACCCAGCTCGGTGGTGTAGATGGCACCCGATACATTCCTGCCTCCGCTGAAGACCACGCCATTCGCGGTCAGGCTGGCCGTATGCTGGGCGCGGGGCACGAGCAGGCTCGGTCCGGCCGTGAAGCTCTTGTCGGCAGGATCAAAGATCTCCGTGGTGGCCGTGGCACCCCCATAGGCGAATCCGCCCGCGATCAGGACGGTGCCGTCCGATAGCAGCGTGGCCGTATGGCCGTAGCGGCCCAGGATCAGGTGCGTGGATAGCGCCGTGAAGGTCTTGGCCGAAGGATCGTAGATCTCGGCAGAATCAAGCGTTCCCGTGGTGGCGTTCTGGCCGCCCAGCACCAGGACCGTCCCATCCTTCAGCAGCGTGGCCGTGTGACCAAACCGAGCATTGCGCAATTCGCCCACGCGGGTGAACGATCCCGGCTGGGGGCTGACGATGGCGAGGGTCGCGTTGGCGCTCAGGGTGTCGCCCTTGGCGTTGCTGACCTTGACGGAATAGACTCCCGCGTCGGCCCTGGCGACCGAGGCGATGGCGTAGCTGGACGCGGTGGCTCCAGTAATGGCAACGCCATCCTTGCGCCACTGGTAGCTGAGCGGAGCAGGGCCCACGGCCGTGACGGAGAATGTGGCATTCTTGCCGATGGTCACGCTCACGCTTTCCGGCTGGGACAGGATGATGGGCGGGCCATCGTAGGCGTTGACCGTCAGCACCGCGGCGGCGCTGGTCACCGCGGGGCCGGTGAAGTTGTTCACGGTCACGGTGTACCAACCGGCGTCCGTCATCGCGACCGGAGACAGGGTCAAGGTCGCCTTGGTGGCCCCGGCGAGGTCGGTCCCATCCTTCTTCCATTGATAGAGCAGCGGATCGCTTCCCGAAGCGGTGACGGAGAGAGTGGCGGTTCCGTATTCCGTCACAGTCTGGCCCACGGGGGGAGCGGTGATGGCCGGGGGCACGGCGGTATGGGTGCCGGAGCTTTCCCCACCGCCACAAGACCACTGCAATGCGCCCGCGAGCAGGACACAGGCCATCAAAATTCGATGCTGGTTTTTTTTCATGGTTTTGCCTTGAATCTTCAAAGTCATGATATGCCCCTCTTCACAGATTTCGTCCCCTAAGAGCCCTTAATGGGCAATTCCATCTACAATCGAGAACCATGGCCACTTATCTGAGCATCGTCATCCCCATCTACAATGAAGAAGCCAATATCGAAGCGCTGTGGAAACGGCTTTCGACGGTGCTGAATGAGAACTTTTTAGATCCCACCAAGGACTGGGAAGTGATCTTCACCGATGACGGCAGCCGCGACCGCAGCCTGGAGATGCTGACAGAGATCGCCGATGCCGAGCCCCGCGTCTCCGTCGTGGAATTCAACCGCAACTACGGCCAACACAGCGCGATCTTCGGAGCCTTCTCCATCGTCGCGGGACGGGTGGTGGTGACGCTGGACGCGGATCTGCAGAACCCGCCCGAGGAAATCCCCAAGCTGGTCGCCAAGATCGAGGAAGGCTTCGACGTGGTGGGTGGCTGGCGCCAGGGCCGCATGGACAACGACAGCCTGTTCCGCACCCTGCCCAGCAAGATCGTGAACGCGGTCACGCGCAAGACCACGGGCGTGAAGCTCAACGACTACGGGTGCATGCTGCGCGCCTACCGCCGCGAGATCGTGGAAGCCATGCTCCAGTGCAAGGAGCGCTCCAGCTTCATCCCCGCGCTGGCCAACAGCTTCGCTAAGCGCATCGCCGAAGTGCCGGTGGCCCACGCAGAGCGCGCCGCGGGCGATAGCAAGTACAGCCTCTGGAAGCTCATCAATTTGCAGTTCGATCTGCTCACCAGCTTCAGCCTTCTGCCCCTGCAGATGCTCACGGTGGTGGGCGTGGGCATCGCCGCCCTGGGCTTCCTCCTGTTCGTCGGCCTGGTGGTCTACCGCTTTGTGCATCCCGAAGGCACGGTGCAGGGTGTTTTCACGCTGTTTGCCATTCTGTTCTTCTTCGTGGGCGCTCAGTTCATCGCCTTCGGTCTGCTGGGCGAATACATCGGCCGCATCTACCAGGAAGTGCGCGATCGGCCCCGCTTCGTCGTGAAGAAGATCCACAAAGTGCTGTGATGGACGGAGCCCGGCGCTCCAGGTAACCGGAACCGCATCCCCTGCAAGGAGATCTCCATGGCCAAGATCAGCCGCGCCGCCCTGTTCGATGTGCTGAACAGCTACGAAGTCCCGGGCGCCCACCAGAGCCTCGTGGCCCTGAAGGCCGTGAAGGGCATCGAGCTGGATGGCGATAGCGCCACGATCCACATCACCCTGGCGGAGGGCTTCCGCGATCGCGAGACGCACATCCGTTCGGAGCTGGAGGCCCTGTTCCTGGAGATCGGCGCGCAGGTGGATCTGGCCTTCGAATGGCAGCCCACGCCCCAGGCGGAATTCAACAATCTGCTTCGCGGCGTAAAGCGTTGCATCGTCGTGGGCAGTGGCAAGGGCGGCGTCGGCAAGAGCACCGTCGCGGCCAACCTGGCCTGCGCGCTATCGACGCAGGGTCTGAAGACGGGCCTGCTGGACGCGGATATCTACGGGCCCAGCATGGCCATGATGTTCGGCGTCACCGAAGGTCCCGAGGGCACGCCCGACGGCAAGATCCATCCCATCGAGAAGTTCGGGCTCAAGCTCATGTCCATGGGCTTTCTCATCGATGAGGACCGGCCCGTCATCTGGCGGGGCCCCATGCTCAACAAGGCGCTGCAGCAGTTCCTGGGCGATGTGTTGTGGGGCGATCTGGATGTGTTGGTGATCGATCTGCCGCCGGGCACCGGGGATACGCAGATCAGCCTGATCCAGAACGCGCAGGTAGATGGCGCCGTCGTCGTCAGCACTCCGCAGGACGTGGCCTTCTTGGATGCCAAGAAGGCCATCGGCCTCTTTGATGTCGTGAAGGTTCCGATCATCGGCGTCATCGAGAACATGAGCAGCTTCATCTGCCCGCACTGCAAGGGCGAGACGCAGATCTTCGGGCATGGCGGCGTGCGCGCTGCGGCCCAGAAGATGGATCTGCCGTTCCTGGGCGAAGTGCCCATCGACCTGGAGCTGCGCGCAGGCGGCGATCAGGGCACGCCCCTGGTGATAAGCCACCCCGATAGCCCCCAAAGCAAGGTCTTTGGCGAGATGGCCAGCGCATTGAAGACGCGCCTGGGCTTCTGAATTTCGCCTTTGTTTTCAGGCCTTTGTTCGATACCCTAACCCTTCGCCCATTTCAGGGCTCCGGGCCGCCAGGCCTGTTTCCAATAACGAGAGGGCCGCGTTGCGGCCAGGTAGGAGGAACCATGAGCGCGATCGAAGAAATCGTCGTTGTCACCCCCCGTGAGCAGGTCGGCAAGGCCGCGAGCCGCGAGCTTCGCAAGGCCGGAATGATTCCCGCCACCGTCTACGGCCTGAACGAGTCCGTTCTGTCCGTTTCCGTCAGCCCCAAGGTCGTCGCCCGCGTGCTGGCCAGCGACGCCGGCATGAACTCCCTCGTCCAGATCGAGGTCGAAGGCCAGGGCAAGAAGAGCCACGTCATCATCAAGGATCTGCAGCGCAACCCCGTCACGGGCCGCCTTTCGCATGTCGACTTCATGCGCGTCGATCCCACCCACAAGGTGCGCGTCCACGTTCCCATCGTCCTGCGCGGCACCCCCGCCGGCGTGAAGGAAGGCGGCATCCTTGACTTCGTGCATCGCCAGATCGAAGTCGAGTGCCTGCCCGCGCACATCCCCGGCCACATCGATGTCAGCGTTGCGACCATGAAGGTCGGTGACTCCATCCGCCTGGACCAGATCACCCTGGATGCCCACCTGACCGTGATCGGCGATGCGCATAACGTGATCTGCGCCGTCCACGGCTTGGCCGCCGAAGCCGAGACGGCTGCTCCCGCCGCCGCCGACGCTGCCGCTGCTCCCGCTGCCGACGCCAAGGCCAAGAAGTAGTTCTTTTCGAAGACCATGGAAGGGCCGCGGAATATTCGCGGCCCTTCTTTTATGCACGGAGATCGCATGAGCGGATGGCTGGCCCGGCAAGCCCGACGCCTGGTGAACCCCAACGAAGCCCCTGTCTCCATCGGGCAGGCGCGGGCCTGGACCCTGGTGCCCCTGGGCAATCCTGGATCCGAGTACGCGGAGACGCGTCACAACCTGGGCCGCCTGCTGCTCCAACGCTGGGTAGACAGTCATTGTCCAAACCCCGGCGGCATCCACACCTTTCCAAGCGGCACGCTGTATTCGCTGAAGGAGCCCTTCCTGGCCCTGGTGCCCGCCACCTACATGAACCTTTCCGGACAGGTCTGCCGCGAGGCCGTCAATGCCGATTTCGCCCCAGCGCGCCTGATCCTGCTGCACGACGACAAGGATCTGCCCTTGGGCATGGGCCGATTCCGACTCTCCGGAAGCGATGGTGGCCACAACGGACTGCGCTCGACCTTCGACGCCCTGGATACCTCCGAGGTGCCGCGCCTGCGCCTGGGCATCGGACCCTTCGTCCGGCCCCTGGATCAGTTCGTCCTGGGGACGTGGACCGACGAGGAATGGAGCCGCATCGAGGCGCTGGACGTCCCCTTCGCGCGCTTCATGGAGGCGCTGGCCTCGGTGGACGAGCTAGGGGAGTTGCCCGGGCGCGTGAACGGCGAGGCCTTCTGGCTTGCAGAAAAAAGCATTGAGCCGCAAGGCTGATCCTGGGAAACTAATCCTTCGCGCTTCCTTCAGGGGAAGCACTCCTTGCTCCGAGGACCGTGTGCCCGGGGCTTCACATCCATAGGGAGGAATGATGCGTCGCTATGAGACCATCTTCATCGCCTCTCCTCTGCTGACGGAAGAACAGGTCGACGACCTGGTCCGTGCCGCCGAGGGGATCATTGCCGAGCAGGGTGGCGAACTGCTCAAGACCGACAAGTGGGGCCGCAAGAAGTTGGCCTACGAGATCCAGAAGTTCAGCGAGGGCTACTACACCCTGTTCGAGCTGAACGCCGGGCCCACGCTGATCGCTGAACTGGAGCGCCGCTTCCGCAACAACGATTCCGTGATCAAGTACCTGTCCGTCCGCCTGGACGTGCAGGCCAAGGCCGCCGACCGCCAGAAGGTTCGCTACGAGCGCGAAGCCAAGCGCAAGGCCCAGGCCGGCATCAAGGAGCGTACGCTTGAAGAGGTGATGGGATGAAGCGCAAAGCAGACGCAAAGGGCAAGCCCAAGAAGAAGAAGGCCTTTGGAGGCCGTCGTTCTAAGTTCTGTAAGTTCTGCGTCGAGAAGTCGACCTTCATCGACTACAAGGACGTGAAGACCCTGACGGCCTTCACCCCCGAGCGCGGCAAGGTGCTGCCCCGGCGCACCAGCGGCGTTTGCGCCGTCCACCAGCGCATGCTGGTCGAAGCCATCAAGCGCGCCCGCAATATCGCGCTGCTGCCTTTCGCGACGGACTAGTTCCTGCCGTAGGTACAAAGAACGAGGGCCGCATCCGCGGCCCTCGTTCTTTGTACAGCCTGATCACAACGAAACGGAATCCTGGGTCGCGTCAGGCCCATCGATCATGCAGCGACACAACATCCGCGCGGCCTGCGCGGGATCCTTCGCGGCACAAAGGGCCGAGACCACCGCGATGCCTTCGGCACCAGCGGCCACCACAGATCGGATATTCGAGGCGTTGAGGCCACCGATGGCCACCAGCGGATGCCGGGAGAACGCCCGGATGCGCGCCACCCCCTCCAAGCCCCAGGCGCCCCGGGTATCCATCTTGGTGGGCGTGGCAAAGACGGGGCTCACACCCAGGTAATCCACGGGAAGCCTCTCCGCTAGCGCCACGTCCTCCCAGGTCTCCACCGAAAGGCCGATGATCACGTCCGGCCCCACCAACTTTCGAACCAGAGCCGCAGGCATATCGCCCTGCCCCACATGCACGCCCTCGGCGCCGACGGCCAGGGCCACGTCCACGCGATCGTTGATGATCAGAGGGATTCCGTGGGGAGCCAGCAGCGCCTTGATCCGCGCGGCCTCCTCCACGAAGGCGCGCGTGCACAGTTCCTTTTCCCGAAGCTGCACGCTGGCGACGCCGCCGCGCACGGCCTGAAGCACGATGTCCTCCAGGGACCGCCCGCCGCACAAGCCGCGATCGGTGACGAGGCAGAGCCCTTTCATTTCAGACTCTCAGGCGAAGGACGCGCCGAAAAGCTCTGGCGAAGGCGCTGGCGGATATCCGCTTCCGTCAGGCCGTAGAGAATATCCAAGAAGTGAAGCTGCAGGGTGCCGGGGCCCGCAGCGCGTTCCACGGCCATCTCGCCCGCGATGCCCATGGTCGCCATGGTCTGGGCCGCAGCCAGGAACGGGTCCGGTGTCACCGCCGCAAAGGCCCCGCACAGCGCCGTGGCCGTGCATCCCAAGCCCGTCACGCGGGTCATCATGGTGTGGCCATTGTGGATCTCCAGCACGCCGGGTCCGCCCACGATGTAATCCGTCGGCCCGCTGATGCAGACCACCGCGCAGGTGGATTGATGCAGGGCGCGCGCGGCGGCCAGGGCGTCCTGGGAATCCGCCGTGCTATCCACGCCCTTGGTGCTGGCCGCGCTGCCCGCGAGCGCCTGGATCTCGGAGGCGTTGCCCCGGATGATGGCCGGGCTGGCGGCCTGGGCAAGTTCCCGGGCGTTCTCGGTCCGGTAGGCCGTGGCCCCCGCCCCGACGGGATCCAGGATCACGGGAATCCCCCATTTCCGGGCCTGTTCGGCGGCCTTGAACATGGATCGGATCCAGGCCGGGCTCAAGGTGCCGATGTTCAGCACCAGGGCCGAGGCGATCCCCACCATGGATTCCATCTCTTCTTCCGCGTGGGCCATCACGGGCGACGCGCCCAGCGCCAGCAGCGCGTTGGCCGTGTTGTTCATCACCACGTAGTTGGTGATGTTGTGGACCACCGGCGCCTGGGCCCGGATCCGTTCGATGGCACTCCAGGTATTCAGCTCCATCCTTGCCTTCCCTCCCATCCAAGGGGCGCAACGCCAACCGCTTTCCACGAATCGCACCCGAGCGCCCATGGATATCTTACTGGGGCCGCGAGGGACCCTTCCGGGCGATCCGTGGCGATTCATCGCAATCCGCGAACGCCGACCTTCACAGCTTGGCGAGAAGGCCGCGTCCCCACAGCTTGATGGCTTCCCAATCGCGGTAATCCCCCTCGGGGGTCTTCATCAGCCGTTTGACGATCATGCGCGTGAAAAAGCCCAGCATGGCGTAGTCCATCTTGCCCGCGAAAAACGCCGTATCCACGAGATCCAAGCGCATCCGCACCGGATCCAGGCATACGCTGGCAGCGTCAAGACGTTGCATCGAATCATCCGCCAGGGTCATGCCCGAGACAAAGCAGGCCACACGCTTCTCGCGCAGTTCCGCTCGGTGCTTGTCCACGAACCGCAGCGTCTCCCGCGTCAGCCTGCCCGCCCGGATGGGGCTTCCCAGCACAACGGCGTCGTACTCCGTGAGGGCCTGCACGGCCTGGATCGGCCGGATCTCCACGTGGGGGATGCCCTCGGCCAGGACGCGGCCGATCATCTCGGCCATGGCGGCGGTGGAGCCGGTGCGCGAATCAAAGGCGACCAGGGCTTTCTGCGGACAGTGCATCGGCGTTTCTCCTGCGATCCTCCCGTCGGCCGTCGACGTCGCACACAGGGAAGACGGCCAGAAGCGGTGAAGGGTTTAGCGGGCTGCGTCCTTCCGCGATTCGGCCTTCATTCAGCGCTTCGGTCCGCTTCGGGCTCGGGCTAATCTAGGGGCATGTCCGAATCCATGCCGATCTCTCCGTTGCCAGCCCCCCTTCGCCGCATGAAGGCGCTTCAGGCCTCCTGGAAGCCCGTGCTGCTGAACTGGCTGCTGCCGGGCCTGGGCTACTGGCGCATCGGCGAAAAGACGCGCGCCAAGGCGCTCTTCGGCGTGTGGGCCGTGTTCCTGTTGATGGCGTGGCTGCAGCTCTCCCTCGGCGGCGTGGACGGTATCCGTGGCGGCGTCTACGTACCCGCCCTGGCACCCTTCGAATGGATGTCCACCCTGGCCTCGCTGGCCACCGCAGGCGCGGGGCCGCTGTACGGGCTTTTCGGATGGGCGTTCGGCGTTTCCCACGGCACGGTGATCGTGGAGCCAGTGCGCAACCTGACGCAGGAATACGGCGCCACCTACCTGATGGTCGCGGGGCTGCTGAACTGGCTGGCCTGCTTCGATATCTTTGATCGCGTCACCGGACGCTGGATCTTCCGCCTGCCCAAGGACGAGCAGGATGAGCTGGCCCAGGAGCTGGGCCTGGTTCCGGAAAAAGCAAAGGATGAGGCAGCAGAAAAGACAGCGGAAAAGGCCGAGGCCTAGGTGTCATTGCCAAGGAGGTTGTTCATCCGAGCTGAGCTGGGAAGCTGTTGTTACCACACAGCAGCTTTCAGGGAGACAGCCCGGATGAACCTCCACAGTTCAGCAAAGACTTGCCCATACAGTCGAGCCCTTTTGATCCGACGGATTCGGAAATTGGGCTGGACGGTTCGAGCCGCAGCTGAGGCGGCCAACATCAGCCCGCGAACTGCCTACAAGTGGCTTGCTCGGTTCCGCAGGGAAGGCCGTTTCGGCTTGCAGGACCGTTCCAGTCGTCCCTTACGCTCTCCGAACCGGACCAAGGCGGCCGTTGTCGCAAAGGTCATTGATCTGCGGCGGCAGCGGCTGCCGGCGATGGAAGTTGGTCGGCAGCTTGGCATTCCACGCTCAACCGTGGGCCTGATCCTGCGCAAGCATGGGCTTTCACGCTGGTCATCCCTGGAGAAAAAGATTCATCCCGTTCGTTATGAAATCGCAGAGCCTGGCGGCTTGCTGCACTTGGACATCAAAAAGCTCGGAAAGATTGAAGGCATCGGTCATCGCATCCACGGGGATCACCGCATCCGTTCCAGAGGGATTGGCTGGGAATGCTTGCATGTCGCCATTGATGCCCATACCCGGAGCAGCTATGCCGAAGTCCTGGTCGATGAGAAAAAGGAGACGACGGCTTCTTTTCTCCACAGAGCGCTTTTGCATTTCCGCCAGCAGGGCGTTTGGGTCCAGCGAATCCTGACCGACAACGGAGCCAGTTATCGCTCTCGAGCCTTTCGTCTCATTTGTGAAGCCCATGCCATCCGACATTCCTTTACGCTTCCCTATCACCCCCAGACGAATGGAAAAGCCGAACGCTTCATCCAAACCGCCTTGAGGGAATGGGCCTATCGCTTGGCTTTCCATTCGTCCCAACAGAGAGCACAGGCCCTCAAAGCCTGGCTACATCACTACAATCACCACAGATCCCACTCGGCTCTCGGTGGCCTTACACCCATCGAAACCCTGAACAACGTCCTTGGCCGCGACACCTAGGG
>DAOPYE010000031.1:0-25260 GCA_035352715.1 Holophaga sp.
CGGGCCTCGTCCACGGCTTCGCGCAGCTTTTCCTCGGCGGCCTTGATGCGCTTTTCGCGCAGGAAGTCCGCGTTGGGCGCGCTGACGAAGGTGCCCTTGCCGCCCACCGTGTCGATGAGGCCTTCGTGCTCCAGCTCATCGTAGGCGCGCTTGGTGGTGATGACGCTGATCTGGAGGATCTGCGCCAGCTTGCGAATGGAGGGCAGGGCCTCTCCCGGGGAGAGCTCGCCCCCCAGGATCTGGCTGCGCACCTGGCGCACGATCTGCTCGTAGATCGGGCTGGGCGACGCGTTGGAGAGCAGGATCTTCATGGGTGCTCCTGGATTGGGACTACTGTTTATGTTCGATATGAACAGTATGGACGCGCCCAGCGCCTGTCAAGGCCCAAATCCAGAAAAGATGTCCTACCTCACGCGCAGCCAGAGTCCCTTGAGGTAGAAGCCTTCGGGATGATCCAGGGCATAGGGATGATCGATGGGCTGGCCGAGGTGGGCCAGCACCTGGGCCTGGCGTCCGGCCTCGATGAGGGCCGTCCAGATCGCTTCCTGGAAGCGCGCGCGATCCATGTGCTGGGAGCACGAGAAGCACCACAATAGGCCGCCGGGCGCGGTGGCGCGGGCCCCCAGGCGGAAGACATCCTTGTAGGCCTTGAAGGCGGCGGGCACATCCTTGCGCGCCTTGGCGAAGGCGGGCGGATCCACGATGACGCGATCCCAGGCCTGGGGTTCCAGGCCGCGCATCAGTTCGAAGGCATCGCCCTGCATGCGAAGGTGTTTGGCGGGGTCCAGGCCGTTGGCCGCCCAGTCGCGTTCGGCCTGATCCAGCGCGGGCGCGGAGATATCCAGCGTGGCGACCTCGGAGGCGCCGCCCAGGCCCGCATGGATGGAGAAGCCGCCGGTGTATCCGAAGGCGTTCAGCACGCGCGCGTCACGGGAGACGCGGCCCACGTTCAGGCGGTGTTCGCGCTGGTCCAGGAAGAAGCCCGTTTTCTGCCCCTTGAGCAGATCCACGGAGATGCGTGCCGCACCTTCGCGGATGGTCACCGGGCCGCCCAGGCTGCCCTTCAGCAGGCGGTTGACGGGTTGCAGGCCCTCCTCCTTGCGGCCGGATTGGCTGCGCTCCACGAAGACCGCGACGCCTTCAGCCTTGGCCAGCTCGAACAGGATGGGCCACCACAGCTCGCGCAGGGCCTCCAGCCCCGCCGTGCCGACCTGAATCACCAGCGCGTGGGCGTAGCGATCCACCACCAGTCCCGGCAGGAAATCGCCCTCGCCGAAGACCCAGCGGCAGCCCTCCTCGGGGCCATCGGCGCCCGTGAGCTTGCGCAGGGATAGCGCCTGCTGAAAGCGTTCACGGAAAAAGGCCTCGTCCAGCGGCGCGTCCTCGAAGCGGAAGACGCGCACGGCCAGTGGGTTTGAGGGCGATGCCGTGCCCACGGCCAGCACATTGCCGGAGGCATCCGCCAGGCGCACCAGGGGCGAGGCTGGCGATTCGGCCAGGGCGCCGGAGAACACCCAGGGATGGTGCTTGGAGAGCAGCTCCTCCTTACCGGGCTTCATTCGCAGGATGGGGTAGGGCCAGGGGCAATCGTGCATGCGGCCAGTGTACCCCGAACCGTCTATCGCCTTGTCACCAGCGGTTTGAGCGCCTGCAGCAGGGCTTCGACCGAGGCCGGTTGGGTATCGGGCAGCATCGAGATGCGCAGGGCCGAGCGCGCCTCCGCCTCGCTGTAGCCCAGGCTCAGGATGGCCTGGCTGGGCTCCACCGCGCCGCTGTGGCAGGCGGATCCCGTGGAGACCGCAAAGCCCGCCAGATCCAGACCCACCTGCAGCGCGTCACCCTGGAAACCGCGAAACAGGATGGAACTGGTATTGGGCAGGCGATCCTGGGTGCGGCCGATCACCTCGAAATCCTTCGACCAGGACAGGATCTCTGATTCCATCGCGTCGCGCAGGCTCGCCAGCGCCGCGTTCTGTTCCAGGCGTTGCGGCAGATGGCGCACGGCTTCGGCCAAGCCCAGGATGGCGGGCAGATCCTCGGTACCGCCCCGTCGGCGTCGTTCTTGGGGGCCTTCCATGATCGTCATCCAGGGCAGGCCGGGGCGCATCCAGAGCAGCGCCGCGCCCCGCGGTCCTCCCATCTTGTGTCCCGAGAGCACGGCCGCATCCGCCTGCGAAAGATCAACGGGGACCTTGCCCCACGCCTGCGCGCAGTCCTGGATGCGCACCGCGCCGCTGATCGGCGGCATCGCGTAGCGGATGCCCGTCTCGTTGCTGGCGGCCATCTGGATGACCGTTGCGGCCTCGGGGGCAGCGTCCCTGCCGATCCACCGCACATCGTTCCACTTCTTCAATGGATTCAGGCAGGCGCTGTGTTCGCCGGGGAAGACCAGGGCGGGCTTATCGCCCAGGGCCGGGCGCAGGCCGTGGATCAGCAAGTGCAGGGCTTCCGTGGCGCTGGCGCAAAAGACCAGTTCTCCGGGTTGCGCGCCCAGGCTTTCGGCGATGACGCGACGCGCTTCCTCGATGCGATACCGCGCCCGCTGGCCTTCGCGGTGGATGCTGGTGGGATTGGCCCAGTCTGCATTCATGGCGCGCGCCACCGTTTCGATGACGGAGGGCAGGGGCGGCGTCGTCGCGTTGGCATCGAAGTAGTGGCGCTTCATACCTTGATTGTCGCCGCGCCGGGAGGTTGGCTGGGTAAATTGGAGGCAATGATTTGTAGACGCATAAAATCTTAGTTGACAATAATCATGTCTGGATTAGCTTGATGACGTGGAGGTTTCCATGGCCATGCTTCCGTTCACCCAGAAATCCAACGATGCGCTGGTGGCGTCTCGCGATTTGGCGATCGCGGGCCAGCATCCCGAGTTGTTGCCCCAGCATCTGTTCACGGCCCTGCTGGCCCCGGAACTGAACCTTCGGCCGGTCTTTGAGCGCGCCGGAATGGAGAGCGGTGCGCTGCAGGGGCTGCTTGCGGGCGTGGACGAGCTGCTGGCCAAGCTGCCCAAGGCCGTGGGGGGCAGCGAGCCCCAGCCCGGCCCCGCGCTGCGGAATTTCCTGGAGCTGGCCTCTGATACGGCGCGGGGGCTTGGCGATCGCTACATCGCGACCGATGCGATGTTGCTTGCATTCGCAAATGCCCATACGGATATCAAGAAGCTGCTGGAGCGCTTCGGGTTGGACCGCAAGAAGATCGAGGGCGCCATCCGCGAAGGACGGCGCGGGGCCAAGGTCGAGGACGAAAAGGCCGAAGAGAAGTTCGCGGCCCTGGAGAAATACGCCAAGGATTTCACCGCCCTGGCCGAGAAGGGCAAGCTGGATCCGGTCATCGGGCGGGACGAGGAGGTGCGCCGTCTGCTGCAGGTGCTTTCGCGGCGCACGAAAAACAATCCCGTGCTCATCGGCGATCCCGGCGTCGGCAAGACCGCCATCGTGGAAGGCCTCGCCCAGCGCATCGTGAAGAACGATGTCCCTGAAAGCCTGAAGGGCATCCGGCTCATGGGGCTCGATATGGGCGCATTGGTGGCGGGAACGCAGTACCGGGGCCAGTTCGAGGAGCGCCTCAAGGGCGTCATCCAGGAGATCGAAGCGAGTGAAGGCCGCGTGGTTCTGTTCATCGACGAGCTGCATCTCGTGGTCGGCGCTGGAAGTGCCGAGGGCAGCATGGATGCGGCCAATCTGCTGAAGCCTGCGCTGGCGCGCGGAGAGCTTCGCTGCATCGGCGCCACGACGCTGAACGAATACCGCAAGCATATCGAAAAGGATGCGGCGCTGGAGCGGCGCTTTCAGCCCGTCTTCGTGGGCGAGCCCAGCGTGGAAGACGCCATCAGCATCCTGCGCGGTTTGAAGGAGCGCTACGAGCTGCATCATGGCGTGCGCATTCGCGATGCGGCGCTGGTGGAGGCTGTCAGCCTGTCCCATCGCTACATTTCTGATCGCTTCCTGCCCGACAAGGCCGTGGATCTGATAGACGAGGCCGCATCCCGCGTGCGCATGCAGATCGATAGCCGTCCGCTGGAGATTGATGTGCGCGAGCGGCGGCTGATGCAACTGGAGCTGGAGCGCCATGCCCTCGCCAAGGAGAATGACCCCGCCAGCCGCGAGCGCCTGGGCGAGCTGGACAAGGAATTGGCCGATCTCAACGAAGAGTTGTCCCGCCTGCGGGCCCAGTGGGGGCGCGAGAAACAGGAGATCGAGCAGACCCGCGCACTGCAGAAACGCCTGGATGATTTCCGCGTCGAACTGGATCAGGCCAAGAACCACGGCGAGTACGAACGGGCATCGCGCCTGGAATACGGCGAGATTCCGCAGCTCGAAAAGGACATCGATGCGCGGTCGAAGAAGGCCGATGCGATGCTGCGCCTGGAAGTCGGCGAAGAGGATGTGGCGGCGGTGGTGAGCGTTTGGACCGGCATTCCCGTCGCCAAGTTGATGGAAGGCGAGGTGCAGAAGCTGCTCCAGATGGAAGGCCGACTGAGCGAGCGCGTGGTGGGGCAGGATGCTGCGCTGGAGGCCATCTCCGATGCCCTGCGCCGCAACCGCGCGGGGCTATCGGACGCCAAGCGTCCCATCGGAAGTTTTCTGTTCCTGGGGCCCACGGGCGTGGGCAAGACCGAAGTCGCGCGCGCCCTGGCGGAGTTCCTCTTCGATGACGAGAACGCGATGATCCGCATCGATATGAGCGAATTCACGAACGAGGCGGATGCCACGCGGCTCATCGGATCGGCGCCCGGATACGTGGGGTACGAGGAGGGCGGCCGCCTGACCGAAGCCGTCCGTCGCCGACCGTATTCGGTGATCCTGCTGGACGAGATGGAAAAGGCGCATCCGCGCATCTTCGATCTCTTTCTCCAGGTGCTGGAGGATGGCCGCCTGACCGATGGCAAGGGCCGCACCGTGAACTTCCGGAACGCCGTCGTGTTGATGACCAGCAATGTCGGATCCAGCGCGATCTTCGAGGCTGGAGGCCACGCGGAGCGGGCGCAGCGCGAGGTTCAGGCTTCGCTGCGGGCCCACTTCCGGCCGGAGTTCCTGAACCGCATCGACGAGGTGGTGACCTTCCGCGCGCTGGAGGCCGAGGATATCGCCGCCGTGGCGAGGATTCAGATCGCGCGGGTGGAATCGATGCTCGCAGAGCGCCGCATGGGGCTTGAGGTAGAGCCTGAAGCGCTTGCGTGGCTGGCGAAGGAGGGCTTCGACGCCCAGCTGGGCGCGCGGCCCCTGAAGCGCCTCATCCAGCGTCACGTGGTGAATCCGCTATCCCGTCTGGTGCTGGAGGGCCAACTGAAGCCAGGGCAGGCGGCGCGCATCTGCGTGGATGCCGACGAGCTGCGCGTGGTGCCCGAAGCGATCCAGTGATCGGTCACGTTCGCGAGGCTGCTGGGTGAAGATGTTCAGGGTTATGGCCTTGGAAGCCGGAAGATTCGCATGGAAGAAATGGGGCGATGGCGGGTGAAGATGTTCCTGCAACTCTCATCCAGCCAATGCTTGCGATTCCATTGGGCGTATCATGTAGATGTTAGGAGGACGCCATGACGCTGCATGGTCGCGTGGCTGACCTGGACGACTATTCGGGCGAGCTGGCCCAGGCGCTCGCCAAGCTGGAGATCGAGCGGGCGCGGGGCACGCTCAACGTGGAAGAGCAGGCCGACTTCATTCAAGATCTTCGCAAGGCTGCCCTGCGCAAGTGGGTTGCCCCTTGGCGCTCCAGGGGCCTGGGCGCTTTCGTCGCCTCACAGGCGCTGATGGGGCTTTCTGCCATCCATCCTTTGTGGACATCGGGGCGCGAACCCTTTCGCCACGGCGTTCTCGGGGCCGCCTGCGCCGCGCTGGTCTTCGGAGGCTTTGCCTGGGGCCGCGCGTTCGCCAACGGAAAACGCGAAGAACGCTGGCTGAAGGGACTGGAATCAGCCCTCAAGGACGGGAAATCCATCCTGGATTGATCCCCAAATGACTCGATCCAAAGCCGGGCGCCTGCCGTCAGTATTCCTCGGTGAACGGGCGGGCGAGGGCCTCGGCTTCTGGCGATAGATGGGCGAAGCGCATCAGGCGATCGTTGAATTCGTAGTGGAGTTCGCGGTTCTCGTCCAGGATCAGCTCGACGTGTTCGCGGTGGATGGTCTCGTCGGAAAGAAACCGCCAGAACAGGCTTTCCGCCAAGCGCTCCATGCGGCGGGCCTTGGCTTCCCAGTAGACCTTCACGATGACGCGCCAACCGGCCTTCTGCGTGGCGCTATTCGGGGCGATGGCGTCCTGCCACAAGGGACCGGCCCAGGTCTGGAACAGTTCCACTGCCCGTTCTTCGTGGTGGCTTCCCAGGCTGAGCACCATCTCGCCCATGTCGTAGATCACCGTCTCCAGTCCGAAGTGCAGGTTCTGCTGGGCGGAAAGATTGCCGTAGTGCAACAGGTGCTGGGCGGCGTCGTGCATCTGTTCGGGGTTCTCGTGCAGGGCCTCGATGAGCAGTCGGTAGTGGTAGGAGAGGTTCTGGAACTGGCGCAGATCCTTGTCTTCCAGCGCTTCTCGCATCAGTGAATTGAAGGTCATCACATGGAGTTCTGTCACCTTTTTGCGTCCGCATAGGCAGGCGAGCTGGGCGGTTTCAACCAACTGGCTGGCGAGCTCGGCCAGCATCTCGTGCTGTCCCGAGGTCGTCATCTCCATCACGCGCAGCATCTGGGCCAGCACATAGGCTTCGGGCCAGACCTGGTTGCGGACGAGATATTCCTGCCCTTCGCGCGCAATGCCGGGCACGAAGCACGGACGCTTGCTGCGCCACGCGGAATTGCCCGTTGCGCCATCCACGACGAATTCCGCCAAGAGCTGATGCAGGGCGCCCAGCGCCCGGAGCACCAGTTGCCGGTCCCCGCGATGCATGCCGGTCAGGGCGATGTTGGCCACCACGTCGATGGTCTCGAATAGGCCCTTGGTACGGCGATAGGACCCGCTGGCGCCCTGTCCCAGGGCGTGGATATCCCGCACGCCCTTGCGCGCCAGTTCGGGCACGAAATAGGCGGGCCGAAGGAATTGGCTGACGGTATACAGGAACGGCAGCGTTCCCGCCATGACGATGAGAAAGCACACCGAGATGGCCGCCGCCAGGGGCTTTTCTATGGCATGTCCCTTGGGAAGGGCGTTCACCGCCAGCGTCAGCAGATGGCTGAGGACCAGGATGGCCAGGCCCGCGACGATCATGGGATGGGTGACGTAGAGCTTCACCAGGCGCGGGCTGTAGAGGTTCGATGTCAGTGGCACGATCAGCGCGATGCAGGTCAGCAGGATCGCCGTGAACTGATTGAGCGTGCTGCTCGCGGGGTTCAGTCCCGCCAGTCGCCACTCATGCAGGCTGCCGAATACGAGCACGAATCCCACGATGGCCAGGGCCGCCAGCCCGCACAGCAGCACCAGGGCCGTGGAACGGTGGTCGTTTTGTGGATCCTCGATCTGAAGGCGGGACATAAAGGTTCTATCGGTCCATGGGTAGGCGGGGTGAATCCTTTCTGTTCAGCCTTCCGATTGGATTTGTCATTGGCTGATGGCAGGGTTCACGGTGAAATAGATCTTTTACGTTTGGGCGCTCGGGTGCGCCCACTTGCGCACGAGGGCGCCATGAGTGATGCGAAAAAGAAATATGCCGTCTTTCTTCCCCGGACGGAATTCCCTATGCGGGCGGATCTTCCCCAGCGGGAGCCCAAGATCCTGGAACGCTGGAAGCAGGAGCGTCTGTACGAGCGCATCGAGGCGCGCCGCAAGGCGGACAACGCCGCTGGCAAGGGGCGCGGCCGCCGCATCCTGCACGATGGGCCTCCCTACGCCAACGGCGCGATCCACATGGGCCACGCCATGAACAAGATCCTGAAGGATCTGGTGGTGAAGTCCCTGTGGCTGGATGGCTATGAATCCCCCTACGTTCCCGGCTGGGACTGCCACGGCCTGCCCATCGAGCACGCGGTGGAAAAGGATCTGGGCCCCAAGCGCCGCGAGATGCCGCGCTCGGAATTCCTGGCGCGCTGCCGGGCCTATGCGCAGAAGTGGGTGGACACCCAGCGTACGGGCTTCCAGCGCCTGGGCGTGCTGGCCTCCTGGGATGATCCTTACGTGACCATGGCGCCGCGCTTCGAGGCCGATGTGGTGCGCCTGCTGGGCAAGCTCTTCGAGCGCGGCGCGGTCAAGCGCAAGTTGAAGGTCGTGCACTGGAGCTACGGCGCCCGCACTGCCCTGGCCGAGGCCGAGGTGGAGTACGCGGACAAGACCAGTTCCGCCGTCACCGTGGCCTTCGCGGTGAAGGAGGAGGACGCCAAGCGCCTGGGCCTGCCCACGCAACTGTACCTGCCCATCTGGACGACGACGCCCTGGACCCTGCCCAGCAATCTTGCCGTGGCCATGCATCCCGATATGGAATACGCCGTGGGCTCCGCCTCCTTCGGCGGCAAGACCATCCACCTCCTCGTCGGCGTCCCCCTGCTGGAGGGCTTCAAGGCCAGCACCGGCCTGGCCTTCAAGACGCTGGAGATCCGCAAGGGTAGCGAGTTCCAGACGCTGACCTACCGCCATCCCTGGCTGGAGCGCGAAAGCCCCGTGCTGATGGCCGACTATGTGACCGCGGATACGGGCACCGGCCTGGTGCATACGGCGCCGGATCATGGCGTGGACGACTTCAATCTGGCCAACCACCTGGGGCTGCTCCAGCTTGTGGGGCCCGATGGCAAGTTCACGGCCGCGGTCAACGATCCGGAACTGGAAGGCAAGAACATCTTCGATACGAACCCCATCGTGGTGGATCGCCTGAAGGCGCTGGCGGAGGCGCCCTTCGCCAAGCCCGGCCAGGGCTTCCTGCTGCACGAGGAAAAGCTGACGCACAGCTATCCCCACTGCTGGCGCACCAAGACGCCCATCTTCTTCCGTGCCACGGAGCAGTGGTTCATCACCATGGACGACGAGCTGGATGGCCGCGGCCAGAGCCTGCGCGACCTGGGCCTGGAAGGCGTCGACACCACGCGCTGGGTGCCCGCCCAGGGCCGCAACCGCATCTATTCCATGATCGCGGGCCGTCCAGACTGGTGCATCTCGCGCCAGCGCGCCTGGGGCACGCCCATCACCGTGCTGCGCTGCAGCGACTGCGGCGAGCCGCTGGTGTGTCCGGAGATCTTTGAAAAGGCCGCGCAGGCCATCGAGAAAGCCGGCATCGAGGCCTGGTCGGAACTGGAACTGGAAAGCCTGAAGCCCGCCGGGGCGACGTGCGCCGCCTGCGGTGGCTCCACCTTCCAGAAGGAGACGGACATCCTGGACGTGTGGATCGATTCCGGCGTCAGCGCGACGGTCGTCACGAATATGCACCCTGAGCTGAAGCCCGAGGACTACGGCCACTTTATCTATCTGGAGGGGTCCGACCAGCATCGCGGATGGTTCCATTCCTCGCTGCTCTTCAACCTCGCCGCCAGCGGCAAGAAGCCCTACGACACCGTGGTGACGCATGGCTTCGTGCTCGACGGTAAGGGACAGAAGATGTCCAAGAGCCTGGGCAATGTGATCACGCCCGAGGAGATCATGAAGACGCTGGGGGCGGACATCCTGCGCCTTTGGACAGCGAATGTCGATTTCAGCGAGGACGTTCGCATCTCCAAGGACATCCTCGATCGCAACGCCGACGCCTACCGCAAGATTCGCAACACGCTCCGCTTCCTGCTGGGCGCGCTGTCCGACTTCGATCCCGCGCGGGACGCGGTGCCGGAATCGGAATGGACGAGTCTGGACCGCTGGGTCTGGGCGGCTTTCCAGGAGCTGGCGTCCGATGTGCGCTCGGCCTACCGCAACTTCGACTTCCTGCGCGTGGCGCAGGACCTCCTGGGGTTCTGCCAGCTGGAGCTCTCCAGCCGCTACTTCGGCATCATCAAGGACCGGCTCTACTGCGACGCGCAGGACTCGGCGCGCCGCCGCAGCTGCCGCACGGTGAGCCACCGGATCGCCCAGGGACTGCTGGTGCTGCTGGCGCCCGTGCTCAGCTTCACCGCCGACGAGGCCTGGGCCTTCCTGCCCGGCACCGAAGGATCCGTATTCGAGCAGCGCTTCCCTGAGCCCGAGTCCCTGTCGGTGTCCGACGCCTGGGCGCGCTTCTGGGAGATCCGCGACAAGGTGCAGGCCGCCATGGAGCCGCACCGCGCCTCCAAGTCCATCGGCACCAGCCTGGATGCGGATGTCGTCCTGACCCTTTCCGCCGCCGACCGCACGGCGCTGGAATCCCTGGGCGAGAAGCTCGAGGACCTGCTGGAGATCTCCGGATTGACTCTGCAGGAGGGCCCCGAACTGGAGGTTGCTGTCGCGCCCCACGCCGGGACGAAGTGCCCCCGCTGCTGGAATCACCGCGGAGGCACAGGGCAGGGTGAGGATGCGGATCTCTGCCCCCGTTGCTGGGACGTGATCCGCGGAGGCCAGGCGTGAGCCTCACGGATGGATGGGTGAAGCGCCTGCCCTGGCTGGCGCTTCCCGCCGTCGCGTTGGCGCTGGATCTGGGCAGCAAAGCCTGGATCCTGCGCACCCTGGCGGCGGATGAATCGAAGGTCGTCATTCCCAACTTTTTCAGCCTGACCCTGGGCTTCAACCCCGGGGCTATCTTTGGCAGTTTCCACAACGCGCCCACGTGGTTGCGGACGGCGCTGTTCCTGGGGGCGGGCCTGCTGGCGCTGGGTTATTTTGGCTATGAATTTCTGAAGGCCGAGACCTCCACGCTTCAGCGCGTGGCGCTGGGGCTGATCCTGGGCGGCGCGCTGGGCAACGGCATCGATCGCGTCATCCACGGCGCCGTGGTGGATTTCCTGGATTTCTACGCCCGGAACTGGCACCTGGGGTTCACCACGATCCACGAATGGCACTACTGGGCCTTCAACATCGCCGATAGCTGCATCGTCTGCGGGGCGGCGCTGTACGGGATCTGGCTCTGGTCGCAGCGAAAAAAGGAATCCTGAACCCAATTTGCGGCATGATGCCTGTGGAGGATGCGCATGCGGCGTTTATTCCTGTTCTCTCCTCTCGTTTTCGTGCTCACGCTCGTCGCCTGTCGCCGACCCGAGGTGGAAGCCTTCGAGCGCAAGCCATTGCCCATCGCGGTGAGCTTTGAGGTCTCGCCGGAATACCCCAGGGCGGAAGAGTTGGCCAAGGAATACGCCGCCGCCCTACGGGCGCGTCTCGCCACGCGCGTGACCGTCGTGCCTGCGGGCGTGCCTGTGCCCGATGAATCCGCCGAGATGCGCGTTACCGTCACCCAGGTTCGGACCCATGGCGATCCGTCTCCGGCCGCCATCGGCGCCGCCACGGGCGTGGCCGTCGGGGCGCTGAGCCTCATGGCGGGCAATCGCGACGCCGTTTTCGACGGCTTCTTCTGGGGGCTGTGGGCGGGGACGCACGCGAGCCATCTCCGGCACGAGGACCGGCGACGCCTGGGCTTTGATCCGGTCAGCGTGAGCGCCGTCGTGCGCCTTTCCCAGAAGGGGATCGTCGAGCCTCTGGCCGAGTTCGGCGTGGGAGGGGGCGAGGTGATCGACCAGATGGATTCCCTGCGCTTCAGCGAACGGGATGACGAAGCCCGCATCCGGGAGGAAGAAGCCAAAGCCTTCGCGCGGGTCGTGGTGGCGCGCCTTCAGGAGCGCTTCCACTGGCTGCCCCTGGCCCAGCCCAGCTACTATGTGGCGCCTTTCCAGCCGGTCGTTTCTCCTGTGGCCCAGCCCGCTCAGGAACCCGCACCCGTGCCGACGCCGGATCCATCGGCGCATTGAGGCGGATCATGGAAGCCCCCGTCCTCCGCTGTCAGGCCTGCGGCGCGCCGGTTTCCGAGGACGCCCCCCAGTGTCCCTACTGCCAATGTCCGGTGGCGACGGTGGCCTGCCCGCACTGCTTTGCGATGGTCTCGATCCATGCCCGGCACTGCTCGCAGTGCGGCGCAGCGCTTGAGGTTCGCGAGCAGGGCGCGGAGAGTCCTCTGGACTGTCCCGGCTGCGGCACCGCGCTGCTGGTGACGCCGATCGGCGATCTGGACCTCACGCAGTGCTCCAAGTGCGGCGGCGTGTGGCTGCCGCACGAGCGCTTCCAGGCCCTGGCCGCTCGGCACGCCGAAGCGGGCAAGGCGGCCGCCGCCGCCGGGGCCAAGCCCGCCAGCGTGCCCCTGAGGGCTGAAGCCGCGCGCTACCGGCCCTGCCCGCAATGCCGCCAGCTCATGAACCGCTTCAACTACGGCCACGCCTCTGGCGTGATCGTGGACGCCTGCAAGGCCCATGGGCTCTGGTTCGACAAGGATGAACTGCGAGGGGTCATGGCCTTCATTGATTCCGGCGGGTTGGTGCGCGCGGAACGCGTGGATGCCGAGCGTGAGCGCGAAGCGGCCAAGGCCCTCGCACTTGCGGAAGTCGAAGGCCGGCGCGCCATGGCCGAGGCCCAGGCCGCCGAAGGTTGGTCCGGGCGCTGGTCAGGAAGTCGCTCCGGCGGCGATCTGGCGGACGGCCTCTTCCGTTTGTGGGAAGCGTTCCGATCCCTGTGAGTGTTTCAGCCTGAAAGCGAAGCGGCGGCGCCTGGGGCTCCGCCGCTTCGCGCTTGCCGACCTAGGGACGTTTCAGGACGTAGAACTCGTACCCGTAGCTATCCCCGCACCGGCGGTAGAGGGCCATTTCCTCGTGCATGGCCTCGATGATGGGTGCCAGCGAGGCGTCGTCCTGGTGCAGGCGGCACTGGGCTTCGACGTGATCGAAGTAGTCCCACCAGTCCTGGCGGGGCAGGCGGAAATGCCCGAGGACTTGAAGCCCCAACTCGCGCGCGAATTGAAGATTCGCATCCACGGTCGCCATTTCGGGATACCAGGAGCTCCAGGCGTTAAGCGCCTCTTCGGGCGGATGGGGCTCGAACCAGGTCGCGTCCGTGATGGCCATCCTTCCGCCGGGTCGCAGCAGGGGCATCCAGGTGGCGAGGCCCTTGGCCCACCCGATGTGGGTGATGGCTCCTTCAGACCAGATCAGATCCAGGCTTTGCGGGGCCACCGGCGGATCGCCCAGATCGCCGGTCGTGGGTTGAATCCAGGAACCCAGTCCCATCTGTTGGGCGTTGGCCCAGAGATCGTCCAGGGCGGTGCCATCGGCGTCCAGGGCCAAAACCGGGCATTGCAACTGCTCGGCCAGCAGCAGGGCCGACGCGCCGGAGCCGCAGCCGAAATCCGCGACGCAGGGATGCGGGGGCAGGGGGCACAGCGAAAGCGCCTGGAGGGTGGAGGCCCGGCTGCCAGGGCCTTTCCTGGTCATGCCTTTGAATAGGCGCAGCAAGGGGGCGACGGCTTCCATGAAGGGCATGGAAGCAAAGGGGGGATGAAAAGACATGGCTCTCTCCGATGCAAAACGATGACGTACGAACATTCACCCAGTCCCGATTTCCAGGACCTGGGATTGCAACGTTGATTCCGCTCTGCCTACAGAGCGGCCAGCGCCGATTCCGTATTTCGTGTTTTGAGAGAGGGCATCCAGACTCCGCGCCCAGTATAGCTTTCCATTCGCACGTTTTCAGAAAAACAGAAGAGGCCGCATCTGCGGCCTCTTCCATCTACAAAAGGAAAGCGGTTTAGGCTTCCTGGGCCTGCTGGATCAGCTTCAAGAACTTCTCGGCCACCAAAGCGGCGCCGCCGACGAGGCCGCCGCTGACGTGGGGCACGCGGATCAGTTCGGGGAAGCTATCGGGAGTCACGCTGCCGCCGTACTGGATGGCGACGGTCTTGCCCGCTTCGCCCAGCAGCTTGACCAGCTCTTCGGCCACGAAGGCGTGGACTTCCTTCACCTGCTCGACGGTGGCCACGCGGCCGGTGCCGATGGCCCACACGGGCTCATAGGCGACGACCAGCGCGCCCGCACCGGTCTCCTTCAGGACGGCGAGCTGCTCGCGCAGCACGTCGAACATCTTGCCGCCGTCGCGCTCTTCCAGCGTCTCGCCGATGCACAGCACGGGCAGCAAGCCACCGGCGCGCACGGCGTTGATCTTCTTCACCAGCGCGGCGTTGGTCTCGCCGAACAGGGCGCGGCGCTCGCTGTGGCCCAGCAGCACGCCGTCGACGCCCAGATCCTTGAGCTGCGCCACGGACAGCTCGCCCGTGAAAGCGCCCTTGGCTTCGAAGTGCACGTTCTGCGCGAAGACCTTGACGCCGCTCTTGCCGAGCTTCTGCTTGACGAGGGGGATGTAGACGGCGGGAGGGGCGATGCCGGCTTCAACGCCGGGCTTGTCGGTGTAGCTGGCGACGACGGAGGCAATGAAGGCCTCGATGTCGGCGGTCAGCATGTTCATCTTCCAATTGGCGATGACGATCTTGCTCATGGATGCTCCTTGGATTCATGGAAAGAGGCACGGCGCCAACGGACGCCGTGCCTCCAGAACGGAAATGGCTTAGGCTTCCAGTGCAGCAACGCCGGGCAGGATGATGCCGCTCAGGAATTCGAGGCTCGCGCCACCGCCGGTGGAGATGTGCGTGATGCGGGGGGCCACGCCAGCCTTGTTGGCAGCGGAAACGCTATCGCCGCCGCCGAGCACCACGAAGGCGCCCGCTTCGGAGGCCTTGGCCAGCTCTTCGGCCATGGTCAAGGTTCCAGCGGCGAAGGCGTCCATCTCGAAGACGCCCATGGGACCGTTCCACAGAATGGTCTTGGCGGCCTTGATTTCCTTCATGTAGAGGGCGACCGTTTCGGGGCCGATATCCAGGCCCATCTTGTCGGCGGGGATGGCGACATCGCTGGTGATGGCAGCGGGGCTATCAGCGGCGAACTCGGCGGCCACGACGTGATCCACGGGGATCAGCAGGCGGGTGCCCTTCTCCTTGGCTTCCTTCAGCAGTTCGAGGGCCAGATCCAGCTTGTCCTCTTCGACGAGGCTCTTGCCCACCTCGTGGCCCTGGGCCTTGAGGAAGGTGTAGCTCATGGCGCCACCGATCAGGATGGCGTCGGCCTTGCCCAGGTAGTTCTTGATGATCTCGATCTTGTCGCTGACCTTGGCGCCGCCGAAGATCGTGAGCAGGGGCTTCTCGGGGTTGTGCAGAACCTTGCCCAGGGCCTTGAGCTCCTTCTCCAGCAGGAAGCCGGCCGCGCGGCGATCCGCGGGGAAGGAGGGCACGACGCCGGCCACGGAGGCGTGGGCGCGGTGGGCGGAGCCGAAGGCGTCGTTCACGTAGGTGTCGGCCAGCTTGGCCAGCGCCTCGACGAACTCGGGCTTGTTCTTGGTCTCGCCCTTCTCGAAGCGCAGGTTCTCGAGCAGCAGCACCTGGCCGGGCTTCAGCGCGGCGGCTTCGGCCTCGACCTCGGGGCCCACGACGTAGCTGGCGAGCTTGACGTCGAAGCCCTTGCCCTTCAGGTATTCGGCCACGGGCGCGAGGCTGAACTCAGCCTGGAAGCCGGTGCCTTCGGGACGACCCAGGTGGCTGCACAGCACGACAGAAGCGCCGCCTTCCAGCAGGTGCTTCAGGGTGGGCAGGGTGGATTCGATGCGGGTCGCATCCTTGATCACACCATTCTTGAGGGGAACGTTCAGATCTGCGCGAAGAAATACGCGATGACCTTTCACGTCGAGTTCTTTGAGCGTCCGAAACGCCATGAAACACCTCCGTAGGCTGTCGGCTAAAGCGCCGAAAACGTGATAAATCCAGGACCTTCAATTATAGGTGGAAAAGACCGATCCACCGAGCGGAAACTCTGTCACAGAAGGGTGAACCGGCGTAATCGCCCAGGGCGCGGAAGGCGGTCAGACCGCACTCCGAAGCCATCTCGATCAGCTCGTCGGGCTCGTAGATCCGCACGGATTCCGTTACCTCGCGCGTCTCGCCAGTCGCCAATCGTTCGATCCGCATGCGCTTGACGACGCAGGCGCCTTCAATGCTGCGTCGGCTGCGAACCCTCAGTCCGCGTCGTTCAACGACATCTTCGGGCACCAGCTGGTCGCGCACCATCCGGGCGTTCATGAAGTCCAGCAGCAGCGTTCCGCCCGGTCGCAGCAGCCGGCGGATATTGGACATCAGTTGTCTATTTGCACCGTCATCGAAATAGCCGAAGGGTGTGAACCACATGCACACGCCGGAAAGACGGCCTTCTTTCAACGGAATCATGCGCATATCGCCCCGCAGCAGGTGCCCGCGCAGCGCCTTGGGGGAGCGGCGCAGCAACGCGGGGGAGAGATCCAGCCCGAAGGCTTCCGGGTTGGTTTGCCGCAGCTCCATCAGGTGCCGTCCGCTGCCGCAGCCCAGATCGAGCACCGGTCCGCTCGCCAAGCTCGGCGCGGCCTTCAGAGCGGTGGCAACGGCTTGCGTCGCCTCGGTCGCGTCGCGATGGGCGTAGAGCACGATGTAGTCCTCGTCGAACCAGTCCTCGAACCACTCGCTCATGGGAACCATTCCGTCATGCAAACCATTCTTTCATGGAAGGCGGCGGTCTTCTGAGCCCCTTTCATGAAACTTGGACGCGCTTCTGGCCTTGTGCGAACATGGCTGCATTCAATCGTAGATGGGAGACCCGATGCAGATCTCGCTGTTCCATAGCGCGTTCAAAGGCACGGGAGGCGCGGAGGTGCTTGCGGCCATGCAGGCGCAGGCGCTCCGGTCGCTGGGAGATCAGGTCGATCTCGTCAGCTTCGCCTTCGACTCGGGGACCTGGGACGAGCCCTTTCATGGCATCAACCGCCACCTCGTCTCCAAGCGCCACGCCAGCGATCTGTTGTTCTTCTGGGACCGCGTTCGCCAGTTGAGCTTCCGGGGCCGCAGGGCCATGCGCATGCTGCGCGAGCTGCATCCCGATCTGGTGTTTTCCCATCACCACAGCTGCTGCGCCATGCTGGCGGCGGAGGACTGGGATATCCCCGTCGCCTGGTACTGTCACGAGCCCTCCCGCACGCTCTACCCGGCGGTCACGAACCGCAACTTGGTCGCGGCGGTTCAGGGCGGCTACCCCGACGCCTCGCCCAGCCTGCGCCAGGTCGTCTCGAACTGGCAGAAGCCCTCGGAATCTTCCGCCAAGGTGGCCTTCGATCAGGTCGGCGTCCGCAAGACGCGGACCATCATCGCCAACAGCCAGTTCTGCAAGGGAAGCATCGATAAGGTCTATGACCGCAAGGATGTCGAGGTGGTCTATCCCATGGTGCGCTTTCCCGATTCCACGCCCCACCGGCAGGGCATGGACCGCAGCGGGCTTCAGATCCTGGTGCAGACCCGCCTGGGGCTGCTGAAGAACATCCACATCGTCCTGAAGGGCTTTGCGCTGGCCCAGACCCGCCTGGGCTCTGGCGCGCGGGTTCATGTGGTGGGCGAGGGCGGAGAGCGTCCCCATCTGGAGGCGCTGTGCCGCGAACTCGGCATCCAGTCCGCGGTGACCTTCCATGGCTTCCTGGGATGGGAAAAACTGCGCGAAGTGAAGCGGGCCTGCGATGTGTTCGCCCTGCTGCCCTGGGATGAGCCTTTCGGGCTCGTTTATCCAGAATCCGCTGCGGATGGCCTGCTGCTGCTGGGGCCGGATCACGGCGGCCCCATGGAGATTCTGGAAGGCGGCGCCTTCGGCTGGACCGCGCCCTCTCACGATGCGAACCTTGTGGCCGAGGCCCTGGAATCCATCTGGTCCCTGTCCGACGCCGAGGCCGATCAGCGGCGCATCGAAGCGGACAAGGCCTGCCGGGATCGATTCAGCCCCCACGTCATCGCGCCCCAGCTCCGGAAGATCCTCGCGAATAGCCTGAACCGATAGATTCTGGCGCCCTGAAGGCTGGCGGTTGTCGCTTTGGGGCGATGGGCTGGCGATGGATCGAAAAACGCCTATCTATGCTCTCGCATATCGCGGAGCGGATGGTGTTGAGAGATTCGTCGTTGGCTCGGATTGAGGCGCTGGTGCGCAGGCATGGCCGGCAGAGGGAGCGGATCCTGCCGGTGCTTCAGGAATTGCAGGCCGAATTCGGATGCCTGGGCCCCGAGATCGTCAATGAGGTCGCTCGCTGTTTCGGTGTCTCCCAGACCGAGGTCTTTTCGGTGGCCTCCTTCTACCATTTCCTGAATCTGCAGCAGAAGGGCAAATACATCATCCGCATCTGCCGGACGATTTCCTGCGCGCTTCAAGGGAAGGACAGGGTCCTGCGCGCGCTGGAGGCGGAGCTGGGCATCCGCATGGGCGAGACGACGCCGGATGGACGCTACACGCTGGATTACGCCAACTGCATGGGCATGTGCGACCAGGGGCCGTCGATGCTGGTGAATGATGATCTGTATGCCGGACTGACACCATCGAAGGCGGTGGATATCGTCCGTGGCTACCGCTGAGCTTTGGGTGAGGTGAGGGGGCTGAAACGCTGAAATCAGGGGGTGCCGTGGCGCGCAAGATCGATGTGATCTTTTCGGAGATCGAACCCGGATCCGCCCTGGCGGTGGCGCTTGGCCTGGGACCCGAGGCCGTGGTGGAGCGCATCAAGGCCTCGCATCTCCGGGGGCGGGGTGGCGCGGGTTTCCCCACAGGGCTCAAGTGGGAAGCGGCGCGCCGCGCCCAGGGGGCGGAACGCTGCTTCATCTGCAACGCGGACGAGGGCGAGCCGGGGACCTTCAAGGACAAGAAGATCCTGGAGAGCCAGTCCATCAAGGTGATCGAGGGCATGTTGATCGGGGCCTACGCGATCGGCGCGTCCAAGGGCTTCATCTACCTTCGGGGCGAGTACAAATACCTGGTCCGCTCGATCCAGGATCGAATCGCGAAGCTGCGGGACATCGCCATGGCGGTGTCTGGCCGCAGCTACTTCCTGGATATCCAGATCCGCCTTGGATCAGGGGCCTACGTTTGCGGAGAGGAGACGGCCCTCATCGAATCCCTGGAAAGCCGGCGCGGCGAGCCGCGCAACAAGCCGCCGTTTCCCACGGAGTGCGGCTTCATGGGCGGCCCCACCGTGGTGAACAACGTGGAAACGCTGTCGCTGGTGCCCCACATCCTGTTGAATGGCCCCGAGTGGCTGCAGCAGCTCGGCACCACGGCCTCTGCCGGTTCCAAGCTGTTTTCTGTCTCCGGGGACTGCCGTTATCCGGGGATCTACGAATTCGAGTTCGGCGTCACCATCCGCCAATTGCTGGAGGAAGTCGGGGCGGGTACGGACACGAAGGCGGTGCAGATCGGAGGCGCTTCTGGATACTGCGCCAGCGCCGACGACTTCGATAAGCCGCTGTGCTTCGAGGGCATCCCCACCGGGGGCTCGATCATCGTCTTCAACGCCTCGCGGGATATGTTCCGCGTGCTGAAGAATTTCGTGGAGTTCTTCCAGGAGGAATCCTGCGGCCAGTGCGTGCCCTGCCGCGAAGGCTGCTCCCGTATGCTGGAGGGCATCCAGAAATTCGAGGAGGGCCGCGGCTCGTCTCGGATCATCAACGATCTGCTGGAGCTCTCCGAGACCATGAGCCTTGCGTCCAAGTGCGGTTTTGGACAGTCGGTGCCCAATTCCTTCCGGACCATCGTCTCGAAGTTCCGGGACGAGATTCTTTCTGCCGGAGGCGGGCCATGGCAGAGATGAGCGCCAACGCCAACGTACAGATCGATGCCAGCGCTCCTGCCCCCATCCACGTCCGCATCAATGGCGTCACCTACACCGCGCAGGAAGGCACGACGATCCTCGAACTCTGTCGGCGCGAAGGCATCCACATCCCAAAGCTGTGCAACCACCCGGACTTGACGACCAAGGGGATCTGCCGGATCTGCGTGGTGGAGGTCGTGGGTTCGCGGACGCTTCAGGCCGCCTGCGCGACACCCATCTCGGAGGGCATGGAGATCCTCACCACCAGCGAGAAGGTGCGCAAATCCCGCCGCACGATCCTGGAACTGCTGCTGGCGAACCACTACACCGACTGCACCGTGTGCCCCAAGAACCTGAACTGCGAACTGCAGGATCTGGCCAACGAATTCGGCCTGACGGATCTGCGCTGGAAGGAGCGCCGCGAGCGCACGGTGCCCCAGGATTTCTCGTCGCCGGTGTTCGTGCGGGACAACAACAAGTGCATCCTGTGCCAGCGCTGCGTGCGCGCCTGCGACGACCTGCAGGGCGTCTACGCGGTGGCCAATCTGTTCAAGGGCGATCGCACCATCGTGGGCTCGGCCTTCAACCGTCCCATCGCGGATATCGTCTGCATCAACTGCGGGCAGTGCGTGGCCCATTGCCCCACGGGCGCGCTGTACGAAAAACGTTCGGTGGATGATGTCTGGAGAGCCATCGACGATCCCGAGCGCGTGGTGGTCATCCAGACCGCCCCGGCCATTCGTGCCGCGCTGGGCGAAGCCTTCGGCTATCCGCCGGGCACCCGGGTGACGGGCCGCATGGTGGCGGCCTTGAAGGCCATGGGCTTCGACCATGTGTTCGATACGCAGTTCGCCGCGGATCTGACCATTCTGGAGGAGGCTCACGAGCTGTTGGATCGCCTAAAGCGGACCCTGGTGGGCGGCGAGAAGGGGCTGCTGCCCATGACCACGTCCTGTTCGCCCGGGTGGATCAAATACCAGGAACACTTCTTCCCGGAACTGCTGCCGAATGTGTCCACCTGCAAATCGCCGCAGCAGATGTTCGGCGCGGTGCTGAAAACCCATTGGGCGAAGTCCATGGGCATCTCCGCCCAGCGCGTCGTTTCGGTCTCCGCCATGCCCTGCACGGCCAAGAAGTTCGAGGCGATGCGTCCCGAGATGAGCAGCCATGGCTTGGCCGACGTGGACCACGTGCTGACCACGCGCGAACTGGCGGGGATGATCAAGCAGGCGGGCATCGATCTGAAGGAGATGCCGGAGGCGTCCTTCGATGATCCCCTGGGCCGGTCCACCGGAGCCGCGACGATCTTTGGCGTGACCGGCGGCGTCATGGAGGCGGCGCTGCGCACGGCCTACGAAGTGATCACCGGCCGCGAGGTGCCCTTCGAGCATCTCGACATCGTTCCGGTGCGAGGCATGGAGGGTGTTCGCAGGGCTTCCGTCCGCATCGAGCAGGCCCGCAGCCCCTGGGCGTTTCTTGAAGGCGTCGAACTCAAACTGCTGATCACCCATGGCACCGCCAATGCCCGCCAGGTCATGACCTCTCTGCGGGAAGGCACGCTGGATGCGCATTTCATCGAGATCATGACCTGCCCCGGTGGCTGCCTGGGCGGCGGCGGTCAGCCCCTGCCCGTGACCCCGGAAAAGCGCATCGCCCGTGCCGCAGCGCTCTACGCGGAAGACGCCGCCCACGCCCAACGCAAATCCCACGACAACCCGGCGGTTCAGGCCCTCTATCGCGACTTCCTGGGAGAACCGAACAGCCACCTGGCGCACGAACTGCTGCACACGCGCTACGTGGCGAGGGGAAGATACTAGGCTGGATCTACGGCTGCTTGGCGTTGATGGGTTCCCAGCGAGTGCGCTTCATCCAGACCATCACGTCCTTGCCGTGTTCATCCAGGCCCTTGTAGCTGAACTTGACGGGGCCCAGCTTGTCGCGCTTGCGGACCTTGACGCCTGGACCGACGCCTTCGGATAGAAGGCGGTACAGTGCTTCGGTCGAGCCGAGCTGGGGCAGGAAGGGGATGGGCAGGCTGGCGAAGGTTGGACAGTGCTTGTCGATTTCCTGGCGCGGGATCTGGATGCGGTAGCCCGATGAACGGTCGCCGCTGAGAAACATCAGGCGCTCGCCAACGCCGTGCAGTTCCGCCACGACCCGGCCGGTGGAGGGCTCCACGAGCAGGCTCAACGTGCCGCTGCCCTCACCGCCCATGCCCGCGTATCCCCAGTCGTACTGAGCTCGCACGCCCCCTTGGGCTGGGGTTTGGCTCTCGCCCTGGGCCAGGAGGATGGCCGGGACCAGAAGCATCGCGCCAAGGCCGGGCGTCATTCTTCCACCGGACCGGCGGCGTCCTCGTCCGCGTTGTCGTCTTCATCGTCGGGATCGTCTGGATCGTCGGTGTCCAGGGTGTGGTTCTGGCGAGCCAGTTCGACGCGGAGCTTCCTCGCCCGCTCCTCGAGCGCGGGACGATCGGGGAAGGCGTAGGCCAGGGCGCGCTCCCACTCCTCCAGGGCTTCCTCCTTGCGGTCCAGCTTCAGCAGCACTTCGCCCAGGTGCTTGTGGATCTCGGGCGTGAAGGGGCGCAGCTCGATGGCTTTGCGAAGTGTTTCTTCTGCCTCCTTGAGCTTACCCAGCTTGAACTGCGCCCAACCCCAGCTATCCAGGGTCGAGCCGTTGCGGGGTTCCTGCTTGAGCGCCGATTCGATGAGCTTGGCCGCCTCGTTCACATCGCCGCCTTTTTCCAGCAGCAGGTAGCCCAGGTTGTTCTGAAGGCTGGGGTCTTCGGGCTTGAGCTTCTGCGCTTCGCGGTAGATGCGCAGGGAATCCTCGGGGCGGTCCAGCTGGTCGTAGGCGTTGGCCTGCAGCAGCATCAGCTCGGCGTCCACGGGATCGGGCTGCTGGCGAATCTTGAGGATGATGTCCAGCGCCGATCCCCACTGGCGGAATTCGGCCCACAGCTCGGCCATGGCGGCTTGGTCCATCACCGCCATCAGGCGACGAGAGGTCTTACCTGAGAACGAGAAGAGGTTGTCGAACAGGCCGTCGTCCAGGATGCCTTCGGGCAGCATGCGCTGAGCCCGGGCGAAAAAACTCTGCTTGGGGAACTGGTGGATGCCATCGCGGAGCAGGGGACGGGCTTCCTTCCCGTTCTGGGTCTGGATGAGGGCCTGGACCTTGAGGGCGGCAAAGTCGCCAACGGTGGCGGATTCAGGCCAGGCATCGAGCTGGTGGAGGGTTTCCGCGGGGCGGTTCTGAAGCAGCAGGGTCACGGCCAGGCAGAAGCAGGCGTTCTGGTGCAGCTCCTTGTCCGGCGTCTCGTTCGGGAGCTTGAAGTATTCCTTCCAGCGGGCTTCGGCTTCCGGCAGGCGTCCCAGGTTCATCAGGCAGATGGCCTGGAAGTAGATGTTCCGGCCCGTATCCTTCATCGCCTGGGCGATCCTGAAGCTCTTCAGGGCATCCTCAAAGCGTTCGGTCTGCATCTGGATGCGGGCCACGTTCTCCCAAAGCCCCGGTTCGCCGAACACGTTCTGGGCCAGCAGTTGGAAGCTTTCCTCGGCGTGCCCCAGGTAGCCCTTGTCCACCTGATCCCGGGCGAGTTCGTCCAGCAACTGCAGATGCCGCGGCTCGGGCCGGTTCACGCGGGAGAGCGCCAGCACGGATTCACGCCGCGCGTTGTAGTTCTTGCGGTCCACGGCCAGGGCCACGGCCCGCTCCCAGGCGACGACGGCGATGGGGCGCTCCTGGATGGTGCCGGGGGGATGCAGGCGGCCCAGGCGCACCCAGGCTTTCAGGGCGCCATCGGGATCGTCGAGGGCCTGGCAGATCTGGGCCAGGCGCAGCCAGACTTCCGCATCGCCGGGGAGCAGCTGGGAGGCCTCCTGAAGAGCCTTGCGGCAGGCCGCGCGGGCCTTCTCGTTCTCCTGCCCCCGCAGGAACTGGATAAAGCCCAGGTGCACCCAGGCTTCCGCATTGCGGGGATCCAGCTCTGTCGCGCGGGTCGCCGGGGCCACCGCGCCATCGAGATCGTTCGACTCGACCAGGGATTCGGAGAGTCGCAGATGCGCTTCGGCGCTGTTCGGGCAGAGCGCGATCACCTTGCGGTAGAGGGCGGCAGCGCCCTCGGGATCGTCGCCGCCCGCGCGGCGCTGTTTCGCCCGGGCGTGGAACATGAGCAGGCGAACGTCTTCCTGCGCGTGGGCGAGCTGGGGCGCAGGCTCCGCCGCGACGGGCAAGGACAGACTGAGCAGCAGGGCAAGGGGGAGGCGGCTTCGCAGATCGGACACGGCAGTTCTCGAATCAGGAAAGAAGGGCCTTGAGGCGGGCGTGGGCGGGGGCCCAGGCCTCGGCGGGCAGGAGACGCTGAGTGGCGTGCTGTCCGGGAAGGGGTAGAACGCAGTTTACTTCGACGGACCCCGTTCTGGCGTTCCTTCCGGTGGCTTTCTTGTCGCGGCCCAGCAGGGGCAGGCAGGCCCCCCACGGGGCGATGCGGTCCGACAGGGGCTGCAGGCGCTGGGCGAAGCGTTGCAGGAAGGCATCCGGGAAGGCGGGAAGCCCCTGGCTTTCGGCCAGCAGGCAGGCCGCCAGCGTGCCCAGGCCCACGGCCTCGCCGTGCATGAGGCTGAAGTTCGAAGCACTTTCCAGCGCGTGGCCCAGGGTGTGCCCCAGATTCAGCAGCCGCCGCTCACCGGTCTCCTTGAAATCGCGGTGGGTGACGCCCGCCTTGAGGCCAAGGGATCGTTTCAGGTCTTCGGACGAGGGCTGATCCGCGTCAAGCAGGGCCTGGGCCCAGGCAAGATCCCCCTCGATGAGGGCCATCTTGAACAGTTCCCACGCGCCCGCCTGGATATGGCGCGGCGAAAGGGTTGTCAGGAACTCGGCGCTCGCCACCATGCGCGCGGGGGGGTGGAACGCCCCCGCGAGGTTCTTTCCGGCTTCAAGATTCACGCCGGTCTTGCCGCCCAGGCCCGCATCCACCTGGGACAGGAGCGTGGTCGGCCACGAGTGCCACGTCACGCCGCGCAGGAACAGCGAGGCCGCGAGTCCGCCCATATCGGTCAGCACGCCGCCGCCCACCGCTACGATGGTCGCGTGGCGGTTCAAGGGCACGGAGGCCCAGGTCTCCAGCCAGGGCACGAGGGTCGCCAGCCGCTTGGTCTTTTCGCTGGTGGGAACCCAAAGGGTGCCCGCGGGCTGGGGCAGCCCGTGGCGCTCCCAGTGGACTCGAACATTCTCATCGCCCACCAGGGTCCATGGCGCCTCCGGCAGCAGGGTGCCGTCGATGGCGTCCAGCACGAAGACTTCCGTGGGAAAGCCCTCGGGCACTTCCAGCCTTCGCTCATCCCGTGGCGCGTCGCTCATGGGTTTCTCCTAAAGCCTTTGGCGGAATTCATCCTCGTCGTCGCCGGCGCCTTCCTTGCGGAAGCGGTCGATCATCGCGTCCAGCTCGATGTAGCGGTCGGCGGCGTCCATGACCTTGTTTGCCATGGCGCTTCGGAAGCCCGCCACTTCCACCCGGACGCCCTTCTGGGCCAGGGCGTTCAGCGGATAGGCGAAATCCTCGTCGCCGCTCACCAGGATGATCAGGTCGATCTTGTCGGCGTAGGACAGCATGTCCGTGGTGATTTCCACTTCCAGATGGGCGCGCCGGGAGCCGTCGCGCTCAAGCTTCACGGGCTTCTGGACCACGCGGAATCCGTTGCGGCGCATCCAGTGGAGGAAGCCCCGCTGG
>DAOPYE010000032.1:0-3962 GCA_035352715.1 Holophaga sp.
TCAATTCCGGGAAGGATGACCGCGATGGAAATGACCGATATTCCCTTTTGCACGGTGAACTGGTCGGACCTGGAACCAACCGAGCACCCGGGCGTCACGGGGCGCGCGCTTTGGCGGACGCGGCAGTTCGGCCCCCTGCGCGTCCGCATGGTGGAATACACCCCCGGCTATCTGGCGGATCACTGGTGCCAGAAGGGGCATGTGCTGCTCTGTCTGGAAGGAACGCTGGAGACGGAACTCGAAGACGGGCGGCGGTTCATGCTGACGCCGGGCATGAGCTACCACGTCGCGGATCACGCCGAAGCCCACCGCTCGCGCACGGAGACCGGCGCCCGGTTGTTCATCGTCGATTAGGGGTTGGCCTCTGCTTGCCGACGGCGGGTCGCTGGGTTGACCGTTGCTGTTGCTCGGCCATCCTCAGCAGCGCTTCTTCGCTGGCGGGCAGGGCTCCTGATCCATGCACCCAGGTGAAGGTGCGTGAGATGTGCAGATCTGCGATGGGCAGGATGATCAACAGGCCCGAGCTCAATTCGCGCTGGATGCTCAAGCGGCTGAGGAATCCAAGCCCCAGTCCCTGGATGACGGCGGTCTTGATGGCTTCCGTGCTGCCCAGTTCCAGATCGCGCGCCTGGGGACGGCGGGCGCGGCCCAGGGCGCGCTCCACCACCGCCCGCGTGCCGCTGCCCGGCTCTCTCCAGAGCATCCGATGGTGGGCGAGATCCTGCAGATGCCGCGGCCGCGGGGTCATGCCTGCAGCCCCCACGAGCACCAACTCATCGGCCAGGTAGGGTTTCAGGGTCAGGCCCGCAGCACGCGGCAGGCCTTCGACCAGGGCCAGCGAAAGCTTTCCCTCCCGAATGGCCGAGAGCATCGTCTCGGTGTTGCCATTGACGACACGCACGGGGACATCTGGATATTGCTTGAGGAATCCCGCCAGCATGGGCGGCAGCAGGTAGGCCGCCGCCGTGGTGCTGGCGCCTACTTCCAGGGGGCCGAGGTGCAGTTCGGCAAACCCCTGCGCGGCCTCCAGCAGCAGGGCGTTCATCCGACGGGCCACCGCCATCAGCCGTTGACCCGCTGCCGTCAGCCGCATGCCCGTGTGCTCTCGAAGAAACAGGGCCTGTCCGACTTCGGATTCGAGCGCTCGGATCTGGGCGGTGACGGCGGGTTGGGATAGGGCCATCTCCCGCGCGGCTCCGGAGACGGAACCGGCCAGCGCCACCCGCCGGAAGGTTTCCAGGCGACGCGGATCCATGGGATTCACCAAGCGGTTAACCATCAGGATTGATGATAGATCATCCGGATATGCGATTGGATTTCGTGATTGCCGACCCCCAGACTGGTCCCATGCGAGATTCCGTTGCTTCTGTCCTGTCCTTGACGCTCTTCGTCCTCTGTCTTGCGGCCTGCCTGCATCCCTGGGTGTCGGCGGGCATGGCGCTGAGCGCCGGACTGGTATTGGGTTTGAGCCTTGGCACGCCCTTCCGGTCGCAGATGCGCCGCTGGACCAGCCGGATGCTGGCCATCTCCATCATCGGGCTGGGGGCCGACATGAATCTGGGCCAGGTCATCCGCTCGGGCGTTCGCGGCGCGGGGTTCGCGTTCATGAGCATCAGTCTGGTGCTCGTGCTTGGCTGGGTGTTGATCCGCCTGCTGCGCATCGATCGGCGCACGGGCCTGCTGGTGAGTGTCGGCACAGCCATCTGCGGCGGCAGCGCCATCGCCGCGGCTGCACCGGTCCTGGAGGCCGAGGACGGCGAGATTAGCCTGGCCCTGGCCACCGTCTTCCTGCTCAACGCGGCGGCCTTACTGGTCTTTCCGCCCCTGGGGCGCCTGGCGGGCATGGATGGCCCGGCCTTTGGCCTATGGGCGGCCCTGGGCATTCAGGACACCAGCTCCGTGGTGGGGGCGGCCCTGGCTTTCGGGCATGGCGCGCTGGGGCCCGCCACCACCACCAAGCTGGCGCGGGCGCTCTGGATCGTGCCCCTGACCTTCGGCCTGGCCCTGGGTCGACCCCGTGCGGGCAAGGCCAAGCGCCCCTGGTTCATCCTGGGCTTCGTGCTGGCGGCCGCCCTGGTCACAGCGCTGCCCGTGCTTCAACCTGTGGGGCATATCGTGGCGACGGGCGCGCGCAGGCTGCTGGTGGTGACGCTATTCCTGATCGGGGCGGGACTGGATCGCGCGACCCTCAGCCGCGTGGGCTTCCGCCCCTTCCTTCTGGGAATCCTGCTGTGGGCGGCCCTGGGCTCCGTCAGCTTCTGGGCGATTCATCACGGATGGGCGCATCTCTGATCCTTCAGGACAAACAAAGCAGCGGGCCGCCGAGGCGACCCGCTGCTTTGGTGTTTTCAGGACTGGAGGGACTACTTCTGCGCCTTGGCCTGCGTCCTGCGCCAAGCGTAGTAGGCGTCAAAGGCCTGGAGCTTGTCCAGGTTGGGCAAGGGGCGGGCGCTGGAAGCCGCATCGAAGAACATCGTCTGCCTGCCCTGGTTCTCGAAGGCTGGCCAGACGGGTAGGCCGGGGCCGTTGGGATCTGCATTCTTTGCGAAATTGATCCAGTAGGCATGCATGAGATCCGACATCTTGACGTCTTCCGGTGTAGGCGCGACGGGTCCACCCAGATTGGCGAACACGTAGGGGATCTCGGAGGCGTGGGTGGAGCCCTGCATTCCAGCGGGATGGTGGTCGAAGTAGTAGACGAAGACTTTCTGCTGCTTGTTCTTCTCGGCGACCAGCTTGGCCCAGGCCCAGGTGTGCCAGGCGAAGGCGGATTCGCGGAACAAATCCTTCTGGGATTGGGAAGACTCAGCCCCTGTCGCGTGCGGATAGGCTTTCAGGATCCCATCCGCGGCAGGCCCAAAATTGCCCCGGACCTGCTTCTCGAAGGCCTCGGGGGTGACGCCACCCCGCGAGAACATGGCGCCTTCATCCGAATTGGTGCCGATCAGGATGGGCGTGTCGTTGAAGTTGCCGGCTTCATACTGCTCGTACTGATCGCCCAGGATGGTTTCCCCGTCCGCTGCGGGCCAGAAGTGGCCCATGGGGCCCCCGCCCTTCTGGATCGTCTCGGCGCTGAGCGCCCGGGCCGCCTTGAGATCATTGGCGCCCAGCTTGGCGAGAAAGGCCTTGCCCTGGGCTTCGGCCATCTTGAGGCAGGGCACGTTCTGTCCGGCTTCGTTGCCGTATTTGACCGGGGCCATGGAGCCGCCGCTTTCCGAGATGGCGCGCTGGAAGAGCCCCTTGGCCTTGGGCGAGGCCGCCAGCATGCTGACGGAAATCGCGCCCGCGGATTCACCGAAAATGGTCACGCGGGAAGGATCGCCGCCGAACTGGGCGATGTTGTCCTTGACCCATTTCAGGCCGGCGACCTGATCCTGGATGCCGTAGCATCCGGACCCCTTGCCGCTCTCCTTGCTCAGATCCGGGTGGGCCAGGAAGCCGATGGGCCCGACCCGGTACGCGACGCTGACCAGAACCACGCCCTTCTTGGCGAAGTTGACGCCATCGTTCATGGGCGTGTTGGTCATGCCCATGGCGAAGCCGCCGCCATAGATCCAGACCATCACGGGCAGCTTCTCATCCGCCTTCTTGGCGGGTGTCCAGACATTGAGGTACAGGCAGTCCTCGCTGACGCGGAGCTTGTTGCCGCCCATCATTCCCACCGCCATGCCAATGTCCTGCATGGGAGCCGGGCCGAAATCATCGGCCTTCTTCACGCCGCTCCAGGCCTTTAGGGGCTGGGGGGCCTTCCACCGCAGATCCCCCACCGGCGGGGCAGCGAAGGGGATGCCCTTGAACGTGGCGATGCCGTTGGTGACAACGCCTTCGACAACGCCGCCCGTCACCTTTGCGGTCTGGATCTGGGCCGCACAGGGCACCGCCGCGCACACAAGCGCGGCGCACAGCGCCGATGGGCCAAAGGATGGTCGTGCGTTCATCATGCATTCCTCCTGAATCAAGGG
>DAOPYE010000032.1:4062-25002 GCA_035352715.1 Holophaga sp.
AAAAATGAAAAAAACACTGCTGATGTCCGTCATCATCAGCGGCGCTGTCCAACTCTGGGCACAGCTGCCGTACCAGAACCCCAACGCAAGCCCCCAGGAAAGGGCCCAGGATCTGCTTTTGAGGTTGACCCTGCCCGAGAAGGCCACCCTCATGTGCGATCAGTCCGACGCGATCCCGCGCCTGGGTATCAAGAAATTCAATTGGTGGAGCGAAGCCCTGCACGGCTTGGCGAATAACGAAAACGTGACCGTTTTTCCCGAGCCCATTGGCATGGCCGCTTCCTTCGATGATCGGCTGGTCTACAAGATCTTCGACGCCATTTCCGACGAGACACGCGCCAAATACAACGAATCTAAGGCCAAGGGCAATGAAAACAAGCGCTTTCTGAGCCTTTCCGTGTGGACGCCGAACGTCAATATCTTCCGGGATCCCCGCTGGGGCCGCGGCCAGGAGACCTATGGCGAAGATCCCTTCCTGACTTCACGCATGGGCGTGGCCGTCGTGAATGGCCTTCAGGGGCCCGCCGATGCCAAGTACCGCAAGCTCCTGGCCTGCGCCAAGCATTTCGCCGTGCATTCCGGGCCGGAATGGAGCCGCCATACGCTGAATCTCAACGAGATCAGCCCGCGAGATCTCTACGAGACCTATCTTCCGGCCTTCAAGGCCCTGGTCCAGCAGGCGGATGTGCGCCAGGTCATGTGCGCCTACCAGCGCCTGGACGATGAGCCCTGCTGCGGGAATTCCAGGCTCCTCAAGGGGATCCTGCGCGGCGAGTGGGGCTTCAAGCACGTTGTCGTCTCTGACTGCGGAGCCATCACGGACTTCTTCACCAGCCACAAGGTGTCGTCCGACGCCACCCATGCCGCCGCGAAGGGCGTTCTGTCGGGCACGGACGTCGAGTGCGTCTGGGAGGAATATCCCTTCAAGAAGCTGCCGGAATCCGTCTCCAGGGGCCTGATCAAGGAGAGCGATATCGATCAGAGCCTGCTGCGCGTTCTGACCGCCCGTTTCGAGCTGGGCGAGATGGATGACGACGCCTTGGTGCCCTGGTCCAAGATCCCGGCCTCGGTGATCAATAACGACGCGCACCAGAAGCTTTCGCTGGAGATGGCCCGCGAATCCATGACCCTGCTTCAGAACAAGAACAACCTCCTGCCCCTCTCCAAATCCGCGAAGAAGATCGCGGTGCTCGGTCCCAACGCGGACGACAAGGTCATGCTTTGGGGCAACTACAACGGCACCCCGATCAAGACCATCTCCATCCTTGATGGGATCTACACCAAAATCCCCAAGAACCGCGTGGTCTATGACAAGGCCTGCGATCTGGTGGTGAACAAGGTCACCGAGAGCTACGTCTCGCAGTCCTCGATCGGCGGCAAGCCGGGCCTGAAGGCCACCTACTGGAACAACCGCGATATGAAGGGCGAACCGGTCGCGGCGGTGCAGATCGCCAACCCGATCAAGCTGACGACCGCGGGCCAGCACGAGTTTGCGCCCGGGGTTCGGCTGGAGGGATTTTCGGCCAAATACGAAACGGAGTTCGAAGCGCCGAAGACCGAGGAGATCGCGCTCAAGTTCGGCGTGACGGGGCGTTTCGAGCTGCTGGTGAACGGTGCCACCGTCGAGACCCAGAACAACTGGAAACAGACCCCCTCCAGGATTCCGATCCGGGTGGAGCAGGGCAAGAAATACAAGATCGAGGTCCGCTACGCCCAGATGGACAACTGGCAGGCGAGTTTCGAATTCAATTTCGGCCGCGAAGTGGACATCGACTACACGCATCTGCTGAAGAGACTCCGCGACATCGACACAGTGGTCTTCGTCGGTGGGCTCTCGTCCCAGCTCGAGGGCGAGGAGATGTCGGTCACCTATCCCGGCTTCAAGGGCGGCGATCGCACGGACATCGAGCTGCCGGACGCGCAGCGCAACTGCCTCAAGATGCTGAAGGACGCCGGGAAGAAGATCATTTACGTGAACTGCTCCGGGTCCGCCATCGCGCTGACGCCCGAGACGCAGACCTGCGACGCCATTCTGCAGGCCTGGTATCCCGGAGAGTCCGGCGGACTGGCGGTGGCCGATGTCCTTTTCGGCGATTGCAACCCCGCAGGCAAGCTGCCCGTCACGTTCTACAAGTCCTCCAAGCAGCTGCCTGATATCGAGAACTACGCCATGAAGGGCCGCACGTACCGCTTCATGTCCGACGCGCTGTTCCCCTTCGGCTTCGGGCTGAGCTACAACACCTTCAACATCGGCACCGCCACGTTCAGCCGGAAGCAGATCGAGAACAATGAATCCCTGGAGCTGACCATCCCCGTGACCAACACCGGAAAGCGGGATGGCACCGAAATCGTGCAGGTGTATGTGCGCAAGCAGCAGGACGCGGATGGCCCCCTCAAGACGCTGAAGGGCTTTGAAAGGGTTCACGTCGCCGCCGGAAAGACCAGCCAGGCCGTGATCAATATCCCCCGCAGCTCGTTCGAATTCTTCGACTGGCCCAGCGGCAAAATGATGGTGACGCCCGGCGAATACGAGGTCATGTATGGCGCCAGTTCCGATCCGAAGGATCTCAAGGTCGAGAAGATCGTGATCCGATAGGTCGTAGCTGAACGATTGAATGAACCGATGAATGAACAAGGCCGCGCAAGCGGCCTTGGTTTTATCTGCGAAACCATCATGGCCTTCCGCACTCGCATCAAGAGCCCTGGGATGGCCTAATGGAAGTGTTTCCGAGGTCTTTATGGACGGCATCCTCGCGCTGGCTTGGCTCACATCCGATCCCTTCTCCCGCACGCTGATGCTGCTGGCCCTGGCGTGGCTGGCGGCCAAGCTTGGCGGGGAAGTCGCCATTCGCCTGAAGTTCCCCGCCGTGGCGGGCGAGTTGGGCGTGGGGCTGCTGCTGGCGGCGTGCGCGCACTGGGTGGGAGGGTTCCCGGATCTGGCGGCGAGCGCGGAAGCCGGAACCCTGGCCCAGCTGGGCGTGATCGTCCTGATGTTCACGGTGGGCCTTGAATCCACCGTGGATCAGATGCTCCAGGTGGGGCTCCCGGCGATGCGCGTGGCCGCGACGGGCGTCGTGCTGCCCATGGCGGCGGGGCTCGCAGGCGCGTGGCTGCTGCTTCCGCAGGGCACGCCCTGGGTGGTGGATCTGTTCATCGGCGCGTGCATGTGTGCGACATCCATTGGCATCAGCGCGCAGGTGCTGCGCGAGCAGGGCGCGGGATCCTCGCCCGAGGGCCGCATCATCGTGGGTGCTGCGGTCATCGACGATGTGCTGGGCCTGCTGGTGCTGGTGGCGGTTTCGGGGCTGGTGACGGCTGCGCACGGCGGTTTCCCCCTGGCGGATCTGGCACGCACGCTGGGCCTGGCGCTGCTCTTCCTGGCCCTGTCTCTGAGCCTGGGCCGCGTCTTTGCCCGCCGCTTCTTCCAACTGGCGTCCCGGCTACAAGGCGCGCAGCTGCTGCTGCCCCTGGGGCTCGCCCTGGCGTTCCTGATGGCCTGGCTGGGCAATCTCGCGGGCCTGGCGCCCATCGTGGGCGCTTATGCGGCGGGGCTCATCCTGGAACCGGCGCACACCGAGACCCTGGAACAGCGGGAATCCCGCAGCCTGGAACAGCTGGTCCAGCCCCTGGCCAGCGTGCTGGCGCCGCTCTTCTTCGTGATCATGGGCGCGGAGGTGGATGTGACAACGCTTGTCCAACCCTCGACCCTGCTGCTGTCCGTGACCCTGGCCGTCCTCGGCGTCGTGGGCAAATGGGCCTGCGGCTGGGCTGCGGGCCGGGGCCTAAGCCGATCGGTGGTGGGGTGGGGCATGGTGCCGCGGGGCGAGGTGGGTCTCATCTTCGTTGCGACGGGTGCCCAGCTTCAGCTGGGGGGTCAGCCCCTGCTCTCGCCGCAGATTCAGGCGGGTGTCATCGGCGCGATCCTGCTGACCACCCTGGCGGGGCCTGTGGGCCTGAGCCGAGGCCTGAAGCGCATCCGAAGCGGCGCCTGGAGCGTTCAGTGAGGGCAGCGGGCCTTCCCGTCGCATCCTGCTCTCTGGATCCCTGATCGTCGCGCTGGGTCGGGCGCGCCCCGCGTTCCGGCGAGAATTGCCGTCTTGGGAATTCCGGTCCCGGCGATAAACTGGCGTGTGTCCTCCGTTACCATCTGCCGCCGCCGCCGCTTCGTCGCTGATCATTTTCATGACCTGCCCGGATTCCAGGAAGCCCGCCACGGACACAATTGGGAGCTGGAGGCCGAGGTCCTGGACCGGGACGCCTCTGCGGGTCATCCATCCGAGCGGCTGGCCGCGCGACTGGAAGCGCTGCTGGATCGCTGGATCCAGGATGTGGACTACACGCTGTTGAACGATCAATCCGCGCTGGAGGGACGCAATCCCACAGCGGAAGCCCTGGCTGAATGGGCCTTTGGACACCTGGAGGCGAATGGTTTGGAGCCGCGCCGGGTCAAGGTGCGCGAAAAAGCCAACTACTGGGCCGCATGCGGGAGGATCCAGGCTTGAGATCCATTGGTTTCCGTTGTGTTGCCGCCTTGACCGGGCTCCTGACCCTGGCGGCCTGTTCGCGCAAGACGCCGCCCGCCCCGTCATCCAGCGTATCGACGCCCAACGCGGAGGCCTCGGCCCCCTTGCAGCCCTGGACCTGGCACCGCCTGGGCGGTCTGCTGGTGGTCGAGGGCGAATTGGCCGCGCCCGGAGAGCTGAGGCTCAAGGGCAGGTACCTGGACGAGCGCCGCCACGCAGAGTTCGGCCCCTTGCGCTGGGAGATGTACGCGCCGCCCGCGGGTGAGGTTGCCGTATTGACCCTCAACGGACATCTGATCTCCCGCTGGGATTTTGATGCGCCTCCCCCGGAACTCGCGCCCGAGGTCCCGTCCCCAGCGCCGGTGTCAGCGCCGGTGCCTGCGCCAGCCCCCGCACCTGCACCCGCGCCGATCTCGAAGCCCAAACCGGCCCCGATCCCCCCTCCGCCCCCGGCGGCCAAGCCAGCACCCAAGCCATCTCCCAGGCCTGCGCCGGTTCCGAAACCCGCGCCAAGCCCGAAGCCGACCCCGAAACCGGCACCGAAGCCAGCGCCAGCGCCCAGGCCCGCCCCCAAACCTGCTCCGGCGCCCGCGCCCAAGCCGCCCATCTTGGTGCCCAGGCCCGCCCAGAATCCAGCTCGGCCCCCAGCCGCGCCTGCGGCATCCACGGCGACCGGATGGCCGGGTGCCGGCGAGGGATTGAATCTGCTGCGTGGCCCCAAGGGACGCCATCAGATCTGCCTGACCTTCGATGGCGGCTCGTCTTCGGAGGTGGCGGTGGATGTGCTGGACGCGCTGAAGGTGCACGGCATCCACACGACGTTCTTCCTGACCGGTGCGTTCATCCGCAAGTATCCCGACATCGTTCGCCGCATCGCGGCCGAGGGTCACGAGATCGGCAACCACACGCTGGATCATCCCCACCTGGCGCCCAATTACCGCCGTGATCCGCGATGGACGAAGGAGCGTTTCCAGCAGGAGCTGATCCAGGCGGACGCCCTGCTGCTTCAATTGCTGGGCCGCCCGATGGATCCGTACTGGCGCGCGCCCTATGGCGAGCAGACCGCCGAACTGCGCCAGTGGGCGGAGGAACTGGGCTACCGCCACGTGGGTTGGAGCGAAGGCGCTGACACGCTGGACTGGGCCACGCCCAAGCAGCGCAAACTCTATCGCACGGGCGACGCCATTCTGGACCGCCTGCGCAATCGCATGGAGCGCAAGGACGGCGATGGGTTGATCGTGCTCATGCACCTGGGCAGCGAGCGTCCCGTGCAGGACCGGCCGGCCCGCGTGCTGGGTCCGTTCCTGGACCAGGCGATCCGCGATGGCTGGACCTTTGTGAACATCGGCGCCTATCTGCGTGAAAGCGGGAAGCCCGTCTGGAATCCCAGCCATCGCGTGGGGATGCTGGGGCGGGGATCCGGCGCGCCGAATCGCTGATGGCGACCCCCACCCAGCCACGCAAGCCCAGGGCCCGCGCTAGACTGGAGCCTTCTACGGGAGGTGGCGTGAAGGGCATGGGCAAGATCCTGCTGCAGATCCTGGCAGGCTTTTTTGCCCTGGCGATGCTGTTTTCACTGCTCGGCTTCCATCCCAACGACCCCTGCCCGCCCTTTTCCCAGGGCCAGGTGGGCGACAACATCGGCAACATGTGCGGCCTTATCGGCGCCTATGTGGCGGGCTTCTTCCAGACGTTGGTGGGCGTCGGGGCCTGGATCATCCCCCTCTACATCCTGTGGGAGTGCTTCCCCATCGCGGATCACCGTTGGCTGAAGCGTGTCGCCTGGGTGGGATTGGCGCTTTCCCTGTGGACGGTCCTGGGCGCGTTTGGGCATCGGGCCGCGCCGCTGGCCGACGGCCAACCGGGCAGCCCGTGGCGCTGGGGCGGATGGATCGGCTCGGCGCTCTGGCCCCTGTTGCGCAAGACCTTTGGCCCCGTGGGGCTGGCCCTGGTCCTGAGCCTAGTGATGCTCGTCGCGGCGCTGATCCTGGCGCCCGTGCTCACCCGCGCCTTTGGATCGCTGATGCACCGCTGGCTGGGCGAGAAGGCCTGGCCCTGGTTCAAGCCCATGCCGGGCCGCGGCGTTCGGGGCTTCCTGAAGACCATCCAGCGCCCCTTCCTGGGCTGGAATTCCCGGAAAGCGCTGGTGCCGGATCTGGATGCTTCCGATATGCGGGAGCTGGGACGGATGGAGGATCAGCGCCTTCAGGAGCAGGAGAGCATGGAGGCCCTGGACCGCGCGGAGCGCGAGGCCAGGGATTACCGCAAGGCCCACAAGGGAATGCCGCCTGAACTGGGTCTGCCCGTCATCCACTCCATGCGTCTGGACACGCCCCGCATCGAGATTCCCGAGAACGAATCCCCCTGGAGCCGGACGCCGTCCGAGCCCATCTCCATCTCCATCGGTGGCTCGGCCGAGCTGGATCCTGGCCTGACGCTGGATCAGCCCTTCGGCATTTCCAGATCCTGGACGCAGGACGCCTCGCTGGTGATTGGCGAGACCCTGAAGACGCCGGATCAGGAACTGCCGCCGCCCGTGCTGCTGAGGGATCTTCCCCCGCCGCCCCCGCCCAAGCCGCAGCTGGTCGAGCCCATCCGGGTGCAGGACCGTTTCGGGCGCACGGTGGAACAGCAGCCGCTGGGCCTGACGGAACCCACGCCCCACATCCCGCTTCCGGAACTGCCCTCGATCTCATCGCCTTCCATTCGTCCAGCCGCCTCTGGCGCGATCCCGCCCCAGAGATCCTCCGGCCGCATGCACACGGATCCCTCGTCCCGACGCGAGACCCGCTCCATGCCCCAGTCCGGGGCTTCGTCCACGCACCTGAACCCGGGCATCACGGATCGGGTGGAGTTGCCTCCGCGCCGCTTGTTTGATCCGCCCAGCGCCGAGCAGCAGGTGGATTTCCAGTCGCTGGATCTCACCCGCGAACTGATTGGACAGAAACTGTCCGAATTCAAGGTGAAGGGCCAGATGGTCGGCATGCAGCCGGGGCCCGTGGTGACGGTCTACGAATTCCAGCCCGATCCCGGCGTGCCGCTGTCCAAGGTCATGAACATGGAAGAGGATCTGGCCCTGGGGCTGAAGGCCGAGAAGGTCCGCATCGATCGCATCGCGGGCAAGAACCTTGTGGGCATCGAGGTGCCCAACGCGCGCCGCCAGGTCATCAGCTTCCGCGAAGTGGTGGATAGCCCCGTCTTCCGCGACCCCGCGAGCAAGGACGGCGGCAACATGCTGACCTTGGCTCTGGGCAAGGACATCGCGGGACATCCCGTGGTCAGCGATCTGGCCAAGATGCCCCACCTGCTGATCGGCGGTTCCACCGGCAGCGGCAAGTCCGTGGGTGTGAACGCCATGATCTGTTCCATCCTGCTGCGCGCCCTGCCCAGCGAGGTAAAGCTGATCCTGGTGGATCCAAAGATGGTCGAGATGGGCATCTACGAGGACATCCCGCACCTCTGGGCGCCCGTGGTCACGGACATGAAAGAGGCGGGCCGCGTGCTCAAGTGGGTCGTGGCGCAGATGGAAGACCGCTACCGGCGTCTGGCCCTGATGTCCGTGCGCAACCTGGAAGGCTTCAACGCCAAGATCGCGGAGGCGGGCGGCAGCATTGATCTGAGCGATCGCACGCCCAATCCGCGCTGGCCCGATCGCCCCACCTTCCTGGAGCCGCTCCCCTACGTCGTCGTCATCATCGACGAGCTGGCGGATCTGATGATGGTTGCCCGCGCCGAGGTCGAGGAGAGCATCGCCCGCATCGCCCAGAAAGCCCGCGCCGTGGGCATCCACCTGGTGCTGGCCACCCAGCGACCCAGCGTCGATATCGTCACCGGCGTCATCAAGGCCAATCTGCCAGCGCGTTTGAGCTACCGCGTGAACACCAAGATCGATAGCCGGACCATCCTGGACAGCGGCGGCGGCGAGCAACTGTTGGGCAAGGGCGACGCCCTGTTCCTGGCTCCCGGGAACTCCCGCGCCCGGCGCATCCACGCGCCGCTGATCACCGAGGACGAGATCCTGCGACTGGTGAGCTGGCTGAAGGAGCGCGGCAAGCCCGACTTCAACCAGGCCCTCCTCAACGCCATGGACGCCGACGAGGAAGCCGCCGCCGCCGATGCGGACGACGATGGGACCGGCGGCAGCGGCGACGATATCTACGATCGCGCCCTGGCCGTGATCAAGCGCGAGCGCAAGGCCAGCACCAGCCTGCTCCAGCGCAAGCTCAATATCGGATACGGCCGCGCCGCCCGCCTCATCGACCGGATGGAGGACGAAGGCCTGGTCGGCCCCGACCGCGGAGCCGGAAAGCCCCGAGAGGTGTACGCGCCGGAGGAGTAAGGGCGCTTCGATCCCGCCGCGTCGGTTGTTCCATTGGGATCCGCGCGCGATGATCGAGGCATGGATATGGACCCGCTCGCCCTCGCCTCTGAAGTCATCCAGCGTCTCTCGGATACGCCGCATCCGGCGCGGCCGCAGCTCCTCGCCTGCGCGGGGGACCAAGCCGTGCTGCGCGATGGAGACGGCGTTCGTGTGGTGCGCGCCTCAGAGGTGCCCGAAAGCCTGGATCTGTCGCCCCTCATCGACCATACGCTACTGCGCGCGGATGCGCGTCGTGACGAGATCGAGCGCCTGTGCGACGAGGCGCGACATCATGGTTTCGCTTCCGTGTGCGTCAACGCGCTGTGGGTGGAATCCTGCGCGCAGCGCCTGCAGGGCAGCCCCGTGCGTGTCTGCACCGTCGTGGGTTTTCCCCTGGGCGCCGCCCTGCCGCAGATCAAGGCCCAGGAGGCGCGCGAAGCCTACCGCCTGGGTGCGCGGGACATCGATATGGTGCTGGCGCTGGGACTGGTCAAATCCGGGGATTGGCGCGGCGTGCGCCGGGATATGGCGGCGGTGCGCAGCGCCGTGCCCGACGCCTGCGTGAAGCTCATCCTGGAGACGTGCCTGCTGACGGATGAGGAAAAGCGCGTCGCCTGCGATCTTGCGCTGGACGAGGGCCTGGATTTCGTGAAGACATCCACCGGGTTTTCCAAAGGCGGGGCGACGATATCTGATGTGTGCCTGATGCGCCAAGCCGTGGGTACCCGCGCCGGCGTCAAGGCCTCGGGCGGGATCCGGACCTATGGGGATGCCCTGGCCATGGTGAAGGCGGGCGCGACGCGCCTGGGTCTCTCCAGCTCCCTGGCCGTGGTCCAGGGCGGCTCCGCCCAAGCTACGACAGGCTATTGAGAGCCTGATAATCGAACCTGGGGTGCGTGATCCTGCGAGCGATGCCGCCTATTCCGAGGCCGTTTTCACGAGGGGCCGCTTGAATGGCACGATGCGGCTGCGCGAAGCCGCGGGCGCAGCGCCGCTTGCGTGGCAAGTGAGGCAGCTCTGCAGATTGGGGTTGTCCATGTGCCGCCAGTAGACGCGGGCTTCGCCGCCCACTTCGGCGCGACGGGCCTCGGGCACGCGGGGCCAGTAGAAGGTCAGGTCCGGCTTGCCGTCGGCTTTCACTTCCAGCGCGTACAGCGGTCCCGCTTCGGAGCCGGGACGCCCCCAGCGATCTTCCTGGCTGCTCATGACGACGAAGGAGCCTGGAGGCAGCGGCGCGCCGGTACGGTAGGCGGGTGCGGCGGCGGCGTTGGCCCAGACGCGGATCCAGCGGTTGCCGTGGGGGGCGGATTTCACCGGCTCCGCGTGCATGGGATCCAGGGAGAGATAGTCCAGGGCGCGGGTCGGCGCCTGGGCTTCGGGGTCTTCGGCGTTCCTGGGATCGCTGGGTGCCGGGGCAGGGATGGGGGGCTGTTCCGCCGGCGCTGCCGCGATGGGGCGGGCACTACCCGGATGGGGCCATCCCGTGAGCTTGATGGCGTACCAGGCACCCGTGAGGGTGGCCGCCGACCACAGCAGGCCCAGGAACAGTGGCAGCACGCCAAAGCCTTGGTAGTCCTCGCGCTTGCGTCCTGCGACGCGGAGATACAGCACGCTGAGCGCCAGGTTTGCGGCCATCAGCGCCTGGTGATAGCGCAAGCCCGCCGACGCGGAGCGCGGCGCCCAGAAACCCTCGGGCGCGATCAACCCCTGGGATCGGGCCCACAGGATGCCGCTGAAGGCCGCAGCCAATCCGCTCAGCAGGCCCAACCACCCCAGATACCTGCAGGTGGTCCACCAGGGTCGGATGCCCCTGCCTGGTCGCTGGCTGGCCGCAAGCGCCCAGGGCAACGCCAGCGCGACCCCAATAGGGAGGTGGGCAAGCAGAGGGTGACTGGCGGCAATCCACTCCGTCCACGGCATGGCTGGATGATCTCCTTAACTCAGGGCAGCAGAACCACTTTGACATCCCTTGCTATATTTTGTCTGGATTCCTGGGAAAATTCCCGGGTTTCGGGTTTGGCCCCCCTGTCCTTGTCTTCCTTCCGCCCTTTGCGAGATCGGTCGTCCCATGAAAAATCTGCTCTTGGCCCATGTTCAAGCCTCCACCGCCCTGCGAGAGGCCTTCTTCGCCGAAGCCATGGATGACCTCGTCTCCCAGGGCGAGGACATGGCCGAGCGCCTGAAGCGCGGATGCCGGATCCTGGTCTGTGGCAACGGCGGCAGCGCTGCGGACGCGCAGCACTTCGCGGCAGAGCTTTCCGGCCGCTACGTGAAGGAGCGCCGCGCCCTCGCTGGCATCGCACTGACGACGGACACCTCAGTGCTGACCGCCGTCAGCAACGACTACGGATTCGATCATGTATTCAGCCGCCAGGTCGAAGCCCTGGGCCGTCCCGGCGATCTGCTGGTCGGCATCAGCACCTCGGGCAATAGCGCCAACGTGCTGCGCGCCGTCGAAAGTGCCAAGGCTCTGGGCCTGAAGACCCTCGGGCTACTGGGTCGCGATGGCGGCAAGCTGAAGGATCTCTGCGACGAGGCGCTGGTGGTGCCGAGCCCCGTCACCGCGCGGGTGCAGGAGGTGCACCAGATGATCTACCACTTCTGGTGCGAAATCATCGACGCGCAATTCTGAGGATGAACCCGCTCCTGGTCCCCCATCTGCCCCGTCTGCGCGAAGCCGCATCGGCAGAGCCGATCGGCTTGTACCTGCATGTGCCCTTCTGCAAGGATCGCTGCACCTACTGCTCGTTCGTCTCGACGCGCAACCCGCAGCTCCGTCCCGCCTTTGTCGCGAGGCTGGACGAGGAGATCCGCGCCTGGGGCGAGGCGCTGGGACAACCCGCAGTCGACACGATCTACCTGGGTGGTGGAACCCCGTCCCTGCTGGAGATCGATGAACTGTCGCGGATCACGGACGCGGCCAGGGAATCATTCGATGTTTCCGGTTTGATGGAATCAACACTGGAAGCAAATCCAGGTGATCTGGATGCCGACTGGTTGGTCAGCGCGCGCGAGATGGGATGGGATCGCATCAGCCTTGGCGTGCAGACGCTGGATGACGCGCTGCTGGAGGAACTGGGCCGCCTCCATAGCTCCACCCAGGCGCTGGAGGCGGTGGAAGCCGCGCGCCATGCGGGTTTCCGTCGCATCAGCGCCGATCTGATGGTGGGGGTGCCCGGGCAACGGCTGGCCTCGGTGATCGATGACGCCGAACGTCTGGTGGCGCTGGGCGTCGAGCATCTCTCCATCTACCTCCTTGATTTGGACAAGAACTGTCCAATGAAGGCCCGCGTGTCCTCCGGAGCGCTGAAGCTGCCCTCCGACGACGATGTGGCGGATGTCTTCGAGGCCCTGCAGGCGGCACTGCCCGACCTGGGACTGGAGGCCTACGAGATCAGCAATTACGCCGTGCCGGGCGAAGAATCCCGGCACAACACGCGCTACTGGGAACGCAGGCCCTACCTCGGGCTGGGCCCCGGCGCGGCCTCCCAGATGGCGGAGTGGCGCTGGACCGAAACCGCCGCCGTCCGGGCCTGGGTAGAGGCGGGAAGCGCTGCGGACAGCGCGTCCCTGGCGGAACTGGAGACGCTGAGTCCCGCAGAGGCGCTGGCGGAGACGGCCATGCTGGGGCTGCGCATGCAGCGGGGCGTGGACTGGGTGGACGTGCGGCGTCGGGCCGAGGCGGAAGGGATCGTGCCTCTGCTGCGGACCTGGGAACGCGAGCTGGAGCCCCTCCTGCTGCACAGCCTCCTGGAGAAATCGGGATCCAGGCTGCGCCTCACGGATCGAGGTCGCCTGCTGAGCAACGCCGTGTTCCGAGTGTTTGTTTAGGTCCGTTGTGCGGCCAATCGCGCCAGCAGGGCCTCGGCGGCGCGCCCGCGGTGGCTCATGGTGTGCTTGACGGCGCTGGAGAGTTCGCCGAAGGTCTGCTGGTAGCCCTCCGGGATGAAGATCGGGTCGTAGCCGAAGCCGTTGGTCCCGATGGGCTCGGAGGCCAGCGAGCCCTCGATGGCTCCGTCGACCGTGAAGGGCTTGGGCTCCAGGCCCACGCAGGCGATGACGCAGACGTAGCGGGCGGTGCGTGGGGACTGGGGGGAAAGCATGGACAGCAAATGTCTATTCTTCGCGTCGTCGTCGAGATCCTTCGCGAACCGTGCGCTCAGGACGCCGGGGCCGCCCCAGAGCGCGTCCACGCAGATGCCGGAGTCGTCCGCGATCACGCCATCCACCGGGCGGTCGCCGTGTTCCGCCCACCACCGGGAGGCCGCCGTGGCCTTCTGCAGAGCGTTCTCCTGGAAGAACGCGCCGTCCTCGGGGATCTCAGGGGCGGCACTGGGCCAGGACACCAGAGTTATATCCGGCAGGAGTTCCGAGAATTCGCGCAGCTTGCCGGCGTTCCGGGAAGCGAGGAGAAGCGTCAACACCCGATGACCTCCGTGTACCAGGCTCTGGCCCGTTCGGGCGTGATGCGCCCATGGATGATGGCGCGCCCGTCCTTGAACAGGATCACCTCCAGATCGCCATCCTGTCCGGCCAAAGAGAGGGCGGACAGCTTCCATGGATGTCCCGTGCGCGTCTGGACGCGGGTCTGGATCGCAGCCAGGTCGAGATCGCCGGGGGGATTGATGCGGATCTGCACGCCCTCGAGGCCGCACATGGGCGACGCCTTCAGCGTCCATCGCGCGTCCAGGAATTCCGTGATGCCTTCCGAACAGTATTTGCAGCGCGTCTTGGGCGGGCGCATGAAGTTCCGCTCATTGCGCCAGAGATCGAAGCGGACGATATCCGGCTGGGGCGTCGCACCCGAGAGCAGCTTCAGGGCCTCCACGGCGGCCCAGCTGGCCATGACGCCCACGGCGGGGCCCAGGACGCCAGCGCTATCGCAGGTGTCCACATCACCGCTGGGCGGAGGCTGCTCCATCAGGCAGCGCAGGCAGGCCGTCCTGGGCGGATGGATGGGCCACACCAGCCCTTCGGCGCCGATGGCCCCGGTGTAGATCCACGGCGTTCCCGTGGCGATGGCGACATCGTTGATGAGGAACCGGGCCTCGAAGTTATCCGTGCCATCCAGGATCAGATCGTAGTCCGAGAGCAGCTCCCGCGCGTTTCCGCTGGTGAGGTCCGTGACCAGGGGCTTCAGATCCACCTGATCATTGGCTTCCTTCAGGTGTCGCGCGGCGACCTCGGCCTTGGGGCGCCCTACATCGGCCTGGGCGTAGAGGATCTGGCGGTGCAGGTTCGAGACATCGACCAGATCGCGGTCCATCAGCGCCAGATGACCCACGCCGGCCCGGGCCAGCCAACTGGCGAGCACCGAGCCCGTGCCGCCCAGGCCCACGATGGCCACCCGGCGGCTGCGCAATCGCGCCTCGGGCTCGCGTCCAAGGAAAATGCGCTGTTTCTGGTAGCGGTCTGCCATGGGTTACGGGACGAAGAAAAAGGGGACGGCCAAGCCGTCCCCTCGAGAAAAGGTGTGAACCGGAAACTAGTTCTCGGCGGGGGCGGCAGCAGCAGCGGCCATGGCGTGCTCGTACTCGGCCTGCATGCGGCGGGCGTCGGAGATGGCGAACTTGTAGACGTACTCGAAGCGGTCGGCGCCCTTGCTGAGGCCGATGATGACTTCGTAGACGCCTTCCGCGGCCACTTCGAAGGGGCTGGCGACGACGTTGAACGTGCCGTCCTTGGCGCCTTCGGGGATCTGGACGTCGCTGTCGCGCAGAACGTCGCGGCGGTCACCGCCGGGGGCCACGATGGAGAAGCTGAACTTGAACTGGCCGTCCATGCGGGAGAAGCGGCTGTAGAAGCACACCTTGGGCAGGACGAAGGGCACCTGGGGAACCACGATGTGGTGGTCGTAGAGGCCCATCAGGGACGTCTTTCCGCCCACTTCCTGGCGGATGTCGTCGCAGAGCAGCGTGAACTCGTGTTTGGGGGCCTTGATCTGAACTTCCTGCATTTTGGGTGCTCCTAAGGTTGGAAGAGTCAGTGTATCCCGTGGTCCGTTCCCTTCCAACGAAAAGAGGAGGGGGCAGGGTATGGTGGAACGACAGCTTCGAGGTCCCCGTGATCCGGTCTTTTGTATTCCTCCTCTTCGCTCTTGCCCTCGGCGCGCAGGATGTGCGTCTCCAGGTGCTTTCCACCTCTGACACGCATGGCCGTATTTTGCCCAGGGATGCCTATACGCTGCAGCCCAGCAACCAGGGCTGGGCGCGGCTCGCAAGCCTCATCCGCGAACGCAAGGCGGCCCAGCCGACGACGCTGCTGCTGGACAGCGGCGACGCGATCTCCGGCGATCCGGTGAACTACGTTCGGCATCGCCTGAAGCCCGAGCTGCCCGAACCCGCCATCGCCATCATGAACGCCCTGGGCTATCAGGCCATGGCGGTGGGCAACCACGAATTCGACTACGGCTTTTCCGTGCTGCGCTCCGTGGAGGAGCAGGCGAAGTTCCCCTTCCTGTCGGCAAACACGGTGCTGGCCGAGACGGGAAAGCCCGCCTTCACGCCTTACGTCATCGAGGAAAAGGCTGGGCTGCGCGTGGCCATCCTCGGGCTGACCCTGGCCGCGGTGCCCTCGATGTCGGATCGCGAGAACCTGGAGGGCCTGAGGTTCCTGGATCCCGTGGAGACGGCGCGAAAGCTGGTGCCCAAGCTGCGGTCTGATGAAAAGGCCGATCTGGTGCTGGTGCTGATCCACGGCGGCGTGGGCGCGGGGTCGTCCCTCAGCAGCGTGCCCGTGCAAAGTCTTGCGGAAAAGGTGGCAGGCATCGATCTGATCCTGGCGGGCCATACGCATGAGCCTTTGGCCAGCCGGGTCGCGGGCGTGCCCGTCCTGCAGGCCAAGGCCTACGGTCAGGCGCTGGGTGTGGCGGAATTCCGCCTGCACAAGAAGAGGAGCGCGTGGATCGTGGATGAATGCGCTGTCCGCGTGGAACAGCCCCAGGAGACGACGCCGCTGGACCCGGAAGTGCTTTCGATCACAGAGCCCCTTCGCAACGCCACCGAGGCGTACCTGAACACGTACGTCACTGATCTCTCGGTGGAACTGGATGGCCGCTGGAGCCTCATGGAGGACACGCCGTTGCTCCAGCTCTTCCATACCGTGATGCGCAAGGCCGTGGGCGCGCAGCTTTCCGCCGCCAGCAGCCCCGGCAGCCGGATCTTCATCCCCAAGGGTCCCACCTCCGTGCGGCAGTTCTTTGCCCTGGCCCCGTACGAAAACCGCGTCGCGCGCATCGCGATCACGGGCGCGCAGCTTCGCGCCTACCTGGAACACGCCGCGAGATTCTTCAACCCCAGCTACGAGGCGAAGCTCTTCAGCCCGAATGCCCGGATCGGCGACTACGACATGGTCTCCGGCGTGAACTACGCGCTGGATCTGTCCCGACCGGTGGGACAGCGGGTGGCGAACCTCAAGTACCAGGGCGCGCCCGTCAAGGACGACCAGGTCTTCACCTTGGCCATCACCGGCTACCGGCTGGCGGGGGGAGGCGGGTACATGGACGCCATCGGATTCAAGGGACAGCCCGAGCGCACCAGTGCGGCCTCGCTGCGCAACCTGATCCTCGAGTACGCCTTGAGCCGTCCCACCCTGTCCCTGTCGGAAACCGACAACTGGCGCACGATCCCCTGGCTGGACCGCGAACGGGTGCTCGTCCAGCAGCCTTGAGGCAAGAGTTGGGAAAAATTTGGGATGCAGATGCCAGGCACTGTTCGGATGAAACGGCGTTAGCCTATGGCACTTCGCCGTATGGGAACGCCATGTATATTCTCGGGATCACGCCAGGGGAAGGATTCGAGCCCACGCGGTGGAAGCGGGTGCTTGCTTCCGGCATCGACGCCATCACCATCCGCGAAAAGCAGTTGGGCACCCGGGCGCAAATGGATTGCGTGCGATGGGTCCAGGACCAGGCGCCGGATCTGACCATCTGGGTGGCGGGGCGACTGGATGTGGCCCTGGCCTGCGGTTGCGGGCTGCATGTGCCCGAGCTCTATCCGGAGGTGCCGACCGGGCTGGCACCCCTCTCGCGACCGCTGCATGACGCCGCCCAGTTCGGGGAACGGCTGGGCGCGGATCAGCTCATCGTCAGTCCCATCTTCCCGGTGCCCGGCAAGGGTCCGGCTTGGGGGCCCGCGCGGCTGCGCAACGCGCTGGGCGCATGGCCCGAATCGGGCTGCCGCATCCTGGCGCTGGGCGGCTTGACGCCTTTCAATACGGCGCAGGTGCAGCACCCCCGGTTGGCGGGCGTGGCGCTCATGCGGTCCCTGTGGAAGGGCGCGGATCCCGCACGGGTGGTGGATTTGATGCGGGCCACCTGGAACGGTGGTCCGGGCAGGCCGCTCTGATGCACGATCTGCGCGCCCGCATCCCGGCCTCTCGGCGAGCGCTCGCCTGGATCTTGCTCGCGCTGCTGCTGCTTCTGGTCCTGAGCGGGGCGCTGGGGGGCTGGCCTCGGCACGATGGCACCTCCGCCCTGCGCGTGGCCGCGGGGATGTTCGCCTGGGCCCTGGCGGCCTTCGCGGGCGTGCGGGTGTTCTCTTTCCTGCTGCTGGATCCCCTGCTGAGCGAGCGGAAGACCGCGACGCCCGGCTTTGCGCGCGATCTCATCGTCGTCATCCTCTACTTCGCCAGTGCTGCCTTCATCCTGCACCGCGTGGCGGGGTTGAACCTGGGCGCGCTGCTGGGCACGGGCGCCATCGCCGCGGCCGTGGTGGGCCTTTCGCTTCAGGAGGTCCTGGGCAACCTGTTCGCGGGCATCTCCATGCACCTGGATCCCGCCTTCCGCGTGGGCGACTGGGTGGAGATCACGGGCAATCTGCGCGGCGGCCCCGGGCGCGAGACGCTCATCGCCCAGGTGGAATCCATGACCTGGCGTACCGTGCAGTTGCGCACCGAGAACGGCGATACGGATATCGTGCCCAACCGCCTCATGGCCCAGGCCTTCGTCACCAACCTCTACGCGCCTTCCGGCTACCACCGCCGCATCGCGCGCGTGATCGTCGAGCCCCATCCGGATCTGCACGTGGCGCTGGCCAAGCTCACGCGGGCGCTGGCGGGCATTCCCCACGACCTGGAGCACAAGCCCGAGGTCGTGGTCCACAGCTTCGATATGGGCGGCGCGGTGCTGGAAATGCGCTGGTGGGCGCTGGGCTACCGGCACGGGCGGGCGGACAACTTCCTGGCCGTGCGGCTGGCCTGCACGGTGCTGCCGCGGGAGGGCTTCGCGCTGCTGGGTCCCCACGGGGCGACGACGCTGCATCCGCGCCACAAGGAGATGGGCGAGCCCTTCCTGCGCGGCCTGCTGGTTCACCTGGGCCTTCCCGAAGCCTGGGCCCCGGCGCTGAAGGACCGCATCCTGCTGCGCCATGTCGCTCCCGACGAAGGCATCATCCGCGAAGGCGACGCGGGCGATTCGCTCTTCGCCGTCTTGAATGGATCGGTGCGCGTGGTCCGTCCCGTGGCGCAGAGCCATCCATACACGAGCCTGGCCTGGGAGAGCATCGCCACCCTGGGGCCGGGTCAATGGTTCGGCGAGGCGTCCCTGCTCACGGGCTCACCGCGCCGCGCCACCGTCGTGGCCGAAGTTGCCAGCGAACTGGTGGAGATCCCCAAGAGCGCCTTCGAGGATCTGATCCGCAAGGAGCCCGAGGTGATCGAGCGCCTTGCGGATCTGATGGAAGCCCGCGCCAGGACCGGATTCCACGCGCCGGAAATGGTCACCACGCGCCGCGAACAATGGCTGGCGCAGATCCGGGGCTGGTTCGGCGTCTGTTAGCGGATCAGGATTTGTGGGCGGTGATGGTGGCCTCGAGGAAGGCATCCACCCCGCGGGCCAGGATCTCCATGGCGCGCTCCAGCTTCTCGGGTGCGATCACGTAGGCCAGGCGGATCTGGTTCAGGCCGTTGCCCGGGGTTTCGTATTTGCCGGTGGCGTAGAAGCCGGGGCCCGGCGCCACCAACACGGTCTCGTTCTGGTGGCTGAAGTCCGTCAGCAGCCACTTGGCGAATGTCTCGCAATCGGCGATGGGCATCTCGGCCATCACGTAGAACGCGCCCTTGGGCAGCAGGCAGGTGACGCCCGGGGTCTTCATCAGGCCTTCGTACGTCACGTCGCGGCGGCGCTGGTATTCCTCACGAAGGGGGATGAAGAAGTCCATGCCCAGCTTGGCCACGGCGGTGGCGGCAGCCTGGGCGATCACCGGCGGGCAGAGACGGCCCTGGGCCATGCGGATGGCCGCGTCGCGCACCACGTGGTTGCGCGTGACCAGGGCGCCGATGCGCGCGCCACAGGCGCTGTAGCGCTTGGAGATGCTGTCAACCAGGATGGCGTGATCCTCCAACTCCTTGATGTGCAGGACGCTGGTGTGGGATTCGCCGTCGTAGCAAAACTCGCGGTAGACCTCGTCGGAGATGACGTAGAGGTTGTATTCGCGGGCGATGGCCGCCAGGCGGTGCATCTCGCTCTCGCTGAGCACGGTTCCCGTCGGGTTGTTGGGCGTGCTGATGAACATGGCCTTGGTGCGAGGCCCAATGGCCGCCTTGATTTCCTCGTCCGACGGCAGGTGGAACCCATTGGCCGCGTAGGTCTTCACGGGACGCAGATGCACGCTCGACATGCAGGCGTACGCGTTGTAGTTCGTGTAGTAGGGCTCGAAGATCAGCACATCGTCGCCGGGCTCGGCCACGATGTGAAAAGCGAAGAGGATCGCCTCGCTGCCGCCCGCGGTGATGACGATGTCATCGGCGTTCACGTCGATGTCCACCGTGTTGTAGTAGCCCACCATGGCCTGCCGGAACTCGGGTTCGCCCTGGCTCATGCCGTAGGCGATGATGTCCTTGCCGTAGTGGTGCAGCGTGTCCATGAAGGGCTGGGGCGTCTTGATGTCCGGCTGCCCGATGTTCAAGGGGTGGACGATCCGACCTGCTGCCTTGGCTGCCTCCGCGTAGGGAACCAGTTTCCGGATCGGAGAATCCGGGAATACGGCCGCGCGTTCGGAGATGCGGAGCATTGTGACGTCCTTCACTAAAGTCGGAGGTGCGAGAAGCGGCGCCTCCGAATAGGGGCAAGAGTGAAATCTTATCAAGAAGGGCGACTGAATCGGAGGTTTATGAACGAGAGGGCGCCCAGATCCAGCAATGACGGTCGTTTGCGAGAAGGCTCGAGCACGCCGTGCGGCGGTGCCACAATGGAAGCTGGAGATGACCGATGGTCTTTGAACGCGCGGAGATCCTCATCGTGGGCGGCGGCATCGCCGGCTTGTCCACGGCCTTCCACCTCGCCCAGGCCGGTGCCCAGGGCGTGGTGCTGATGGAGCGGGAGGATCTGCCCGGTTTCTACGCCAGCGGCCACAACGCGGGCGTGGGTCGCCAGCTGACCGGCCGTCTTGAGCACACGGCGCTGACCATCGAAGGCACGCGGCGCTTGGTGGAATCGGGCTTGCACGATGGCCGGGGCGGGCTGCTGCTGGGCGCGGAGGCTGGAGGCACGGATGCGCTGGCCGCCGAGGCCGATCATTTCGGATTGAAGATCGAGCGCGGCTCGGGCCCCGTGCTTCCCGGCCTGAATGCCGCAGAACATCTGCGCATTCCTTCCGATGGCCTGATCGATATCGACCGCGTATTGGCCCATTGCGCCGAGGGCGCGCGCGCCGGTGGTGCCAAGTTGAACTTCGGCTGGCAGGTGCAGGCGGTGCGTCCCCTGGCCGATGGCTTCGAGGTCCAGACCGATCACGGCACGATCCACGCCAACCGCATCGTCAACGCTGCGGGCGCATGGGCCGAGGAAGTGGGCCGCATGGCGGGTGGGTTCGATATCGCCTTCAAGCCCCTGCGCCGCCACCTGATCTGGAGCGGAGCCTCCCATCCCCAGAACCAGCCCTGGGCCTGGTGGGCCGACCGGCCGTTCTATGTCCGCGCGGAATCCGGCGGACTGCTGATGTGCGCCTGCGAAGAAGACGCAGTGCCGCTGCCCCCGCGGGGCGTCCAGCCCGAGAGCGATCGCTACATCCTGGAAAACCTCTTCACGTCTCTGCGGGAGTTGGCACCCACTTTCGCCGA
>DAOPYE010000033.1:0-23200 GCA_035352715.1 Holophaga sp.
CATCGTCACGCCAGCAGGCTGCGCGCGTGCTGCTGGGCTTCCAGGCGATCGGGATGGCCCGAAAGCAGTCGCGCCAGTTCGCGCACGCGGTCTTCGTCGGCCAGCCAAGCCAGGTCGCTGCGGGTGCGGCCCTCGCTGGTGGCTTTGGATAGCCGCCCATGGTGATTGGATCGCGCGGCCACCTGGGCCAGATGGGTGACGGCCAGCACCTGGTGTCGGCGTCCCAGTTCCTGCACGGCCTCGCCCACGGCAATGGCGGTCTCGCCGCCGATGCCCGCGTCCACTTCGTCCAGCACCAGGGTGTGGGCTTCCGCGCCGTCCTTGGCCAGGGCCAGTCCCGCCAGCATGAGCGAGAGCATGAGGCGGCTCATTTCGCCGCCCGATGCGATTTTCGCCAGGGGCCTGAAGCCCTCGCCCGCGTTGGATTCGATCCAGATGGCGAGCGCGGAGAATCCCGAGAGCGCGACCCTGGCGGCCAGGCCGTTGTGAAGCACGGGGCTGGAAGCCTCCTCGGCGATGGAGAGCCGCACCTGGATGCGCGCACCGGCCATGCCCAGCTTCGCCAGCCGCCGGTGGACCTCTTTCTCCAGGGGCGGAATCAAGCTCTCGCGGCGGGCGTGGAGCTTGGCGGCCGCCTGACGGTAGGCCTCGGCGGCGATTCGGAGTTGGGCCTCCAACTCCTCCAGCGCCGTCTCCCCGGCCAGCAGCGATTTCTGCTCGTCCTTCAGTGCCTGGAGCCGCGCGGGCAGTTCTTCCGGTTCGCAGCGATGGCGGCGGGCCAGCTTCTCGAATTGCGCGAGACGAGCTTCCAGCTGCTCGATGCGCTCCACGCCCTCCTTGGACCAGCGGATGGCCTGATCCTGGGTCAAGGCCAGCAGATCCTCCAGCTCCAGCACGAGGGATCGCAGGCGATCGACGTCCCCTTGGGCGTCGGGCAGGATGGACGCGGCGCGGGCCAGGGCGCGATGAGCCGTCTGCGCAGGCGTCTGGGCCTCGCGCAGGTTCTCGGCGGATTCGCGGAAGGCGGCTTCCAGCGCTGCGGCGTGGCGCAGCGGTTCGCGTTCGGCGCGAAGCGTCGCCCATTCGCCGGGTTTTGGACAGAGCTTGTCCAGATCGCCGATCTGCTCCGCCAACCACTCCAGGCGCTGTTCCCGCTCGGAAGCGCTCTTGCGCCGCGCCTTCAGGCGGGCGTCGGCCCCGCGCAGGGCTTCCACTTCGGCGGTCAGATCCGGCTGAAGGCCCAGGACTTCATCCAGCAGGGCCAGGTGCCGCTCTTCGGCCAGCAGGTTCTGGTGATCGTGCTGGCTGGCCAGGCGCATCCAGATGCGGCCCGCTTCCTTTAGATCGGCCAGGGCGCAGGCGGCGCCGTTGATCCAGGCCCGGCTGCGGTTGTTCGTGCCGACCTCGCGGCGGATCACCACCGGCTGTTCGCAGGGGAGGCCGCGCTCATCCAGAAAGCGCGTCCACACATCGAACGAGCCCTCGATGACGCCTTCCACCGTCGCGCGCTCGCTGCCCAGGCGCACCAGTTCGCCATCGCTGCGCGCGCCGATCAGCAGGGACAGGGCGTCCACCAGCAGCGACTTGCCCGCGCCCGTCTCCCCGGTCAGCACGGTGAAGCCGCCCTTGAGATCAAGGGTGAGGTCTTCGACGAGGGCTAGGTTTTGGATGCGAAGGGAGCTGATCATGCTTGCCCCAGATTAGCGGATGCGGCCGCGAGAACCGAAACAAGAAGCGAACAAAAAGCGGAGCGCTCTCCCTTTGAAATCTGCCCCTCGGCGTGCCGTGAAACGGGGCCGAGGGGCAGGTAGGGCGGGGCTTCGAGTGGGATTACTTCGCGGAAGCGGCCGGCTTGAAATACTTCTGCAGGGTTTCCGTCAGGTAGTGCCGCGCGTTCATCCAGGTGTGGCCCCCCTCGGTGATCAGGGTTTGCCGTTCGATGCGCTTGTCCTTCAGGTAGTCCATGAAGGTGATCGCCGGTTCGTACAGGAAGTCGGATTTCCCGACGCCCAGCCAAAGCAGGTGGATCTTCTGGTTGACCTTCTCGGGGTGCGTGGCCCATTCCGCAAAATACTTGTTGAACACTTCGGGCGTGAGATACGCGCTGTACGAGCCGATCCAGGCGAAGGTGTCCAGGTGCAGGAAGGCCGTGAACAGGGACTGGCCGCCGCCGCGCGAAAAGCCCGCGATGGCCCGGTGATCGCGATCGGGCACGACCCGGAAGTTCTTTTCGACGAACGGGATGATGTTGTCCTTCATCTCGTTGCTGAAGACCCTGTACATCTCCGCGGCCAGGATGGAGGAAGGCATCGGCGCCCCGGTGTTCATGTTGCCGTAGGGCATCACGACGATCATGGGGACGGCCTTCTTCTGGGCGATCAGGTTATCGAGGATGAAGTTCATGCGGCCCGCCTTGAACCAGGTTTCCTCGGTGTCCGTGGTGCCGCTGACCAGGTACAGCACCGGGTAGCGGTCCTTGCCCGCGCGGTATCCCGGCGGTGTGTAGATCATCATGGGACGGGTGCAGTTCAGGGTCTTGGACACGTAGAAGCAGTGCGTCACTTCCCCGTGGGGGACATCCTGGGTGGCGTAGATCGCGGGCGCATCGCCGGGGATATCCACCAGGCTGGCCTTGAAGTTCTCGTTGGGGAAGATGTCGGGATTGGCGGGATCCGCCACGCCGACGCCATCAACCACGAAGTTGTAGGGATACAGATTGGGTTCCACCGGTCCCACGGTGACCGTCCACTGGCCGGAAGCGTCCGCGGCCATGGGCTGGGGGGCCTTCAAGAACTGGGCGCTGAGTTCCACCTTCTGGGAGCCGGGTGCCTTCAGCGTGAAGGTGACGGTCCGGTCGGCATGAACGACGGGGGACTCGATGGGCTTGGGCCTGGGCACCGGTGCCTGGGCGCGGGCCTGGAAGGCACCAAGGGCCAGAGTCAGGGTCAGGGCCAGGCCGAGAACGGGCTGGAGCCACTGATGACACCTGAGGGGTGATCGCATGTTTTTCTCCATGAGCAAGTGAACGGGGTGGCCCGGATCAAGTGGCTCCGGCCGGTCGCCGGACGCGGTGCTTAGGGGTATTCCGGGAACATGATCTGGGCGGTCTGGTAGAGGTACCGCCGCCAGTTCAGCCATTCGTGCCCATGGGAGCTCAGCACCCAGAAGTTGCGGATGCCGTGCTGATTGAAGATGCCCAGGGTCCGCATGCTGTTGTAGAGCGCGATATCGGTTTCACCGGCGGCGAAATAGATGGGCATTTCGAAGCGTTCGTTGATCTTGGGATCGCTCAGGAGCGCCTTGAAGTTCTCCTCGAAGGCCGGAAGCATGTTGGCCCAGTAGCCCGAGCTGTAGACGTAGAGCTCGCCGAAGGTTTCGAGATGGGTCAAGCCCGTGTTGAGCGCCACGAAGCCGCCCATGGAAAGCCCGGCGACGGCCCGGGCCTCGCGCTGCGCCCGGGTGCGGTAGTGACCATCCACGTAGGGCACCAGATCCTTGATGTACTCCTGCGTGCAGGCGTCATCCTTGCCCAGCTGGGGCGGCGTGCCGGAGACTAGGTTCGACGTGTTGGGCATCACGATGATCATGGGCCGCGCCTTCCCGGCGGCGATGAGGTTGTCCAGGATGCAGTGGGTAAAGCCTCCCGCGTGGGGCACCGTCGCGGTCCAGTGGGCGTCGTTCTCGCCGCCGCCGTGGTTGAGATACAGAACCGGGTAGCGCTTGCTGGTCTGGGTGTCATATCCGGGCGGCAGGTAGACGTGCATCCGCTTGTTCAGGCCTGCGGAAGTCTTGTAGGTCACCACCTCGACGCGCCCATGGGGCACGTCCTTGAGGGCGTAGAAGGACGTGTCTTCCGGTTCGGGGAGCGCGGGCAGGAGCGCCACGGGATGCCGGGGCGGCCCCGCCACGAAGCGGCCGTCCGGCTGAATGGTCGGCTGGCTCACGGAGGGGCGATTGGCGGCCGGGGCCTGAGGCGTCTGGGCCGTGGCGGGTGCCGCCGCGGCCGTCAACGCCAACAGCATGGTGATCAAAGGGTGTATGCGCATCTTGTCTCCTGGTTGGAGGGGGATTGGGGGCAAAAGAATCAAGCCAGGGGCTTCCTGGGGCAAAGGGCTGTTCCTCTTGGATTCTAGGACGGGAAGCGGTGCTGGGAGAATGTCATGCGCCGTCTTTGAAGACTTTTGGGTAACTCGCCGATAAACCCGCCAGTTGTTGAAGGCCTTTCGTGATCGATACCAGTTCCCATTTCCGCTCGCTGCGCAGCTTCCTCTACCTGGGGGTCGGGGGCATTGGCACTGTTTTCCTGCTGATGAGCGTGCTGCTGGGGCTCTATTGGGGTCGGCGCGTCTCCCAGCAATCCGACGCCCAGATCCGCATCCTTAGTCGCCTGAGAGCCCAGCAGGCCCTGGAGGGCGCACTGCTGCAGCAGGACATCGGCCTTCAAGGTTATGTGCTGACAGGGGAGGGTCAGGGATTGCGGCTGTACCGGGAGGGGGTTCAGGAGGAAGAAGACGCCATTCAAAGCATCCAGGACAACTTGACCGAGGAGGAGCAGGTTCAGACGGTCATGTCCGCCAAGCGCTTTCATGAGACCCGCGATACTTGGCATCGCTTCGTCGAGGAATCCATTCATCGGATGGAGGCTGGACAGCTTCGCGGCCTGCGCCAGGAAATCGACGCCCAGCAGCGCATGTTCCAGCGCCTTCGAGAGGATATGGTCGCCTTTGATTCCATGCTGGGACGACAGGACAATCCGCAACTGGGGTACCTGGATCGTGCGCTGACGGAAGCGCGCTGGATCGCGCTGATCCTGATCATTCTGACGCTGGGGGCGGCGATCCTGATGGTGCGGCGCGTCATCCACAAGGTGGCCAAGCCCCTGGTGGACCTTTCGGAATACGCCAAGGAGAACGACGGCTTTCCGGAGCCCGTGAGCCTGGGGGTCCGCGAGGTGGATATCCTCAGCCACGCCTTATACGAGTTGGATCTCCGGGTGCGAGAGCGCGAGCAGATCCTGCTGCATGAAAGCGAGGAGGCGGTGGCCAGCCAGATGTACATGGCGTTGCTCCAGCAGCTCAGTCGCGAAGAAGACGTGATGGAGGCTTTCGAACAGGCCCTTCGGCGCACGTTCCAGATCTCGACCCTGCGCATCCTGATGCGGCCGCCGGAGGGCGATCGGCTGGTGTTCTGCATGCCAGCCGGTGGGGAGGCGCCGGTTCTGGATCCTGACAAGCCAGCACCTCGGATGCTTTCAGACGCCATGGCCTGTCGGGCGATCCGTCAGGGCGCGCTGGTGAACCTTCCTGCGGATGGTCCGACCGCCTGTGTCTGCGCCCTGGGGGTTCCCGAGTGCGGTTCCTATCTTTGCCTGCCCTTGGTGGCTTCGGGGCAGACGCTGGGGCTGGTAAACCTTCAGTCCCCTCTTAAGTCCTACTGGTCGTCCGATCGCGTCCGCCGGGCATCGATGTTGGTTTCGGGGACGGCGGCCTCCCTGCGACTGATCCGCGCCCTGGAATCCGCCAAGGAGCGCGCGATTCGCGACGGGTTGACCGGCGTCTATAACCGCCGGTTCTTGGATGAACTCACCCCCAAGCTGGTGGATCAGGCCATCCGCAAGCAGCAGCCCCTTTCGCTGTTGATGCTGGACATCGACCACTTCAAGCGGATCAACGACCAGTTCGGGCATGAGGCAGGGGACCATGTGCTGATCGCCATGAGTCGAAGCATCGCCGCGGGGCTGAGGGTCGGCGATATCGTGGCGCGCTATGGTGGCGAGGAGTTCACGGTGTTCCTGCCCCTGACCACCTACCAGGATGCGCTCGCCCTCGCCGAGCGCCTGCGCCACGCCATCGCCACCATTCCCCTGCCGATGCCAGAGTTCCCACCTGATCTCCATATCCACGCCAGCATCGGCGTGGCCACCCTGCCCGATCAAGCGATGACCGCAGAGGCCCTGTTCTCGATCGCGGACAAGGCGCTCTACGAGGCCAAGGGACGCGGCCGCAACCGCGTGGTGGGAGCCCTGGAGCTGGGGGGCACGCTGGGGTGAAGGCGCACCCCGCGTTGGGGAGAGGGCTTGACGCGTGCCGTTTGCGGGCATTCCGCGCCTTGACCGCGGGGGGTCCTGGCTTCATGCTTGATGATTCCAAGGTTCTTTGTCAGTTCCATAGTGCGGTATCCAGAAAGGTGGAGGGACGGGCCCTGTGAAGCCTTGGCAACCTGCCCCGCAATGCGGGTCGTGGTGCCAAATCCTGCCGGTCGGCTTTGGCCAACCGGGGAGATGACGAGCTGATGTCGAACGGCAAAAGGCTGGTATCCAGGATTGATTCTTCGTTCGCTTCTGGCGACCGTGCGTGGATCTGCGGAGAACGCGGATTTCGCGAGGCTCCAATGTCTTCCACATGGTCTTCCAATTTTCGAGACGCTCTGAAGGCTGGGCAGCGTTTTCTGTTTGATGGCTCCGCGCCAACGGTGCTCTATGAGCGCGGCGTCTTCATCAATCGCTCCTTCGATGAGGTCAACACGACCTCGCCGGAACTGATCTCGGAGATCTACGAAGAATTCCGGGCGGCGGGCGCGCAGATCCTCACCACCAACACCTGGGCCGCCAACCGCGTGAAGCTGCAGGGCTACGGTCTGGCGGAGAGTCTGGAACGCATCAACATCGAAGGTGTGCGGCTGGCCCGCAAGGTCATCGCCAACGACAACGTCTGGGTCGCGGGATGCATCGGGCCCCTGGGCCTGCGCATCGAGCCGTGGGGACCCACTTCTTTCGTTGAGGCGCGGGGCATCTTCATCGAGCAGGCCCAGGCGCTGCTCAAGGGCGGAGTGGATCTCTTCATCCTGGAATCCTTCGAGGATCTGGGCGAGGTGCAGCAGGCCATCCTGGCCGTCAAGGAGATCTGCGATCTGCCCGTGGTGGCGCTCATGACGCCCAACGACGAAGGGCAGACCCTGTTCGGCACCGAGCCCGAGTGGTACATCCGCAAGCTCTCGGAATGGGGCGCGGACATGGTGGGCGTGAACGGCGGCACGGGCCCCGCGCCGCTGCTGGATCTGCTCAAGCGCTTCAAGGCCGTCACCAATACGCCGCTGGTATTGCGGCCCAGCGCGGGACTGCCGCGCATGGTGGATGGCCGCATGCTCTACATGGCCAGCCCCGAATACCTGGGCGAATTCGCACGCACTGCTTTCCAACTGGGTGCTGTGGGCGTGGGCGGTGATGCGGGCACCACGGCCGCGCACACCCGCGCCATGCGCGGGGCTCTGGCGCAGGAACTGGCCTTCGTGGAGACGCGGCCCGAGATCACCAGCGCCGAGCATGGCAAGCCCACGCCCACCGTGCTTTTCCGCGAACGGAGCGCCTTCAGCCGCAAGCTGGCGGATGGCCAGTTCGTCACCACCATCGAGTTGGTGCCCCCCAAGGGGACCAGTCCCGACAAGCTGCTGGACAAGGCGAAGCAGGCGAAAGAGCTTGGCATCGACGCCATCAACGTGCCCGATGGCCCCCGCGCCATGGCGCGCATGTCGGCCCTGGCCACGGCCTGCCTCATCGAGCAGCGCGTGGGCATCGAGACGATCATGCACTTCGCCTGCCGCGACCGGAACCTGTTGGGCATGCAAAGCGATCTGCTGGGCGCGGCGGCGCTCGGTCTGCGCAACGTGCTGGCCATCACCGGTGATCCCCCGAAGCTCGGCCCCTATCCCAAGGCCACGGCTGTCTTCGATGTGGATGCGATCGGCCTGGTGAACATCGTCAATCGCCTCAATTCCGGGCTGGATCTGGGGGGCACGGATCTGGGGGGGTTCACCTCCTTCAGTGTGGGCGTGGGCGCGAATCCCATGGCCATCGACCTGGACCGCGAGAAGGAGCGTTTCCGCCACAAGGTGGAGGCTGGCGCCGATTGGGCCATGACCCAGCCGGTCTTCGATCCCGATTCCCTCTTCCGCTTCCTCGATTTCGCGCAGCCGCTGGGCGTGCCCATCATCGCGGGCCTTTGGCCCCTGAAGAACCTGCGCAACGCGCAGTTCATGGCCAACGAGGTGCCGGGCGTCTTTGTGCCGCAGCGCATCCTGGATCGCATGGCCAAGCACGCCAGCGCCGAGGATCAGCTGAAGGAGGGCCTGGATATCTGCCGCGAGACCATCGAGGCGGTGATGCCGCGCGTGCAGGGGCTTCAGGTCAGCGCCCCCATGGGCAACGTCGCCATGCTGGAAGGACTGCTGAAGCCCGTCACGGGTTTCGGTCGTCAATAGCCATGAAGACCCTGGGCATCATCGGCGGCATCGGTCCCGAATCCACCATCGCCTACTATCGCGCCTTCATCGCCGCCTACCGGGCGCGCGTGGGCGATGGCACCTATCCCTCGGTGCTCATCAATAGCATCGACATGACGCGGATGCTGGATCTGATCGCCGCGGGGCGCCTGGAGGACGTAACGGAGTTCCTGCTGCGGGAGCTGGATCGCCTCGCCAAGGGCGGTGCCGATTTCGCGCTGCTGTCCTCGAACACGCCCCATCTGGTCTTCGACGCCTTGTCCGCTCGCGCGCCCCTTCCGCTGCTCAGCATCGTCGAAGCCGCGCGGGACGCGGCGCGGGGATATGCGCGCGTGGGGCTTTTCGGAACGGCCTTCACCATGAACGCGCCGTTCTATCCCGAGACCTTCCAGGCGGCGGACATCGCGGTCCATACGCCCACGGCGGACGAGAAGGCCGAGATCCACCGCATCTACATGGGCGAACTTGTGAACGGCATCTTTCGTGACGAAGCCCGCCAGCGCCTGCTCGCCATCCTGGAGCGCATGGTCGTGCAGGACGACATCCAGGCCCTGGTGCTGGGCGGCACCGAGCTGCCGCTGATCCTCACGGAAGACTCCCACCAAGGCATCCCGTTCCTGGATACCACGCGCATCCATGTGGCGCGCGCCCTGGATAGGGTGCTGGGCCAGAGCTGCTGAAAGGAGTTCGCCATGGCTGATAAAGCCCGCGTTCATTTCGTGCTGGAAGACCTGCTGGTGGAAGCGCCCGTGGGCACGCCGCTGATGGAGATCGCCCAGGCCTCGGGCGCGGATCTGACCTTTGGCTGCGGCAGCGGCTCCTGCGGCACCTGCCGCGTGCGCGTGGCCGAAGGCCTGGAGCATTGCTCGAAGCCCAGCGCCGAGGAGCGCGACTTCCTCGCCTCCATCGAAGCTCCCCCCGATCAGCGCCTCGCCTGCCAGGTCACCGTGCTGGGCGATGTGAGCGTGGAATACATCGGGAATTGAAAAGATGAATCACCAAGGGCACCAAGACAAAACACCAAGATCACCAAGGATGCTCTTCCCGTTCTCTTTGCTTTTCTTGGCGCCACTGGTGCCTTCTTGGTGAACTTGGTGGTGAGTCTTTTTCTTGAGCTTTTTCTTGTGAGCTTTGTATGACGACGATCTCTCAATTCCTTCGCGATCAGATCCTGCTGCTCGATGGCGGTATGGGCAGCCTGCTGCTTTCGCGCAAGCCCACGGTGGACGATTTCGGCGGCGCGGCCTTCGAGGGCTGCCTGGAACTGTTCAACGAGCGCCGTCCCGACTGGATCCGCGATATCCACGCGGCCTACTTCGACGCGGGCTCGGACGCCGTCGAGACGAACACCTTCGGTTGCAACGAGGTGGTGCTTGCCGAGTTCGGCCTGCAGCATCGCGTGGAAGAGCTGAACCGCCAGGCCGTCGCCCTGGCGCGGGACGTGGCGCGCAGCTACGACCGGCCCAAGTTCGTCATCGGCAGCGTGGGCCCCGGCACCAAGCTGGTGACCCTGGGGCACATCTCCTACGTGGATCTGTACCGTTCGTACCTGGCGCAGATGCGCGGCCTGATTCAGGGCGTGCCCGATGCCATCCTCATCGAGACCAGCCAGGATCTGGGCCAGATCAAGCTCGCGGTGCGCGCGGCGCGCCAGGCCATGGCCGAGGCAAAGATCCAGATCCCGCTGTGGGCGCAGGTGACGGTGGAAACCACCGGCACGCTGCTGCTGGGCAGCGACGTGCCTGCCGTCATCGCCTCGCTGGAACCCCTGGGGCTGGATGTGCTGGGGCTGAACTGCGGCACCGGTCCCGACGAGATGCGCGGTCCGCTCTCCGTGCTTTCGGAATCTTCGCCCATGGCGCTGAGCTGCCTGCCCAACGCGGGCCTGCCCGTGAATGAAGGCGGAAAATTGGTCTACGGCCTGAAGCCCGAGGGCTTTGCCGAGAAGGTGGCCAAGTCCGTGCGCGACTTCGGCATCCACATTGTCGGTGGCTGCTGCGGAACCACGCCCGATCACATCCGCGCCCTTGGACAGTCGCTGTCCGATCGCAGCGTGCCCCATCGCAGTCCCAGGCTCGAGCGCAGCGCGGCCAGTCTCTATCAGGCCGTGGCGCTGCAGCAGGAACCGCGTCCCCTGATCGTGGGCGAGCGCACCAACGCCAACGGCTCGAAACTCTTCCGCGATCTGCTGGCCAAGGAGGATTTCGACGGCCTGCTGGGCATCGCCAAGAACCAGGCGCGCGAAGGCGCGCACATGCTGGATGTGTGCGTGGCCTACGTGGGCCGCGACGAGGCCCGCGACATGGAGGAATACCTCAAGCGGCTCGTCACGCAGAGCACGCTGCCGCTCATGGTGGATTCCACCGAGGTGCCCGTCATCGAACGCGCCCTGCAGACGGCGCCGGGCAAGTGCGTCGTTAATTCCATCAATTTCGAAGATGGCGACGCCAAGGCGCGGCAGGTGCTGGATCTGTGCAAGACCTACGGCGCGTCCATCGTGGCGCTCACCATCGACGAGCAGGGCATGGCCAAGACGCGGGAACGCAAACTCGCCGTCGCGCGCCGCCTGCACGATCTCGTGGTGAAGGAATACGGCTTTGATCCTTCCGATCTCATCATCGACCCGCTGACCTTCACGCTGGGCAGCGGCGACGAGGAATTCCGCGCCAGCGCGGTGGAGACACTCGACGCCATTCGCGCCATCAAGGCCGAGCTGCCCGGCGTTCTGACCATGCTGGGCGTCAGCAACGTCAGCTTCGGCCTGAAGCCCGCCGCCCGCCACGTGCTGAACGCGCTGATGCTCTACCACGCCGTGCAGGCGGGGCTGGATCTGGCCATCTTCAATTCATCGAAGGTCATCCCTGTCGCCAAGATCCCAAGCGATCAGCGCCAGGCCGCCGAGGATCTGATATTCGATCGGCGCCGAGAGAATTACGATCCGCTGAAGGTCGTGCTGGAAGTCTTCGGCAGCGCCAGTGCGGCCAAATCCAGCCAGGACGCGCGCGAAGGTCTGGACGTGATCGAGCGCCTGAAGCTGGACATCCTGGATGGGGACAAACAGCAGATCGCGCTGGACGCAGAAGAAGCCCTGCAATCCCACGAGCCGCTCTATCTCATCAACGAGGTGCTGCTGGGCGCCATGAAGACCGTGGGCGAACGCTTTGGCGCAGGCGAGATGCAGTTGCCCTTCGTGCTGGAGAGCGCGGAAGCCATGAAGGCCGCCATCCAACGCATCGAGCCGCACCTGCCAAAGGAGGCCAGCGCCACCAAGGGGCGCGTCATCCTCGCCACGGTGAAAGGCGATGTGCATGACATCGGCAAGAACTTGGTGGATATCATCCTGTCCAATAACGGTTACGAAGTGGAGAACCTGGGCATCAAGATGCCCATCGAAACCATCCTGGAAGCCCACGAACGCAAGCCCGCCGATGCCATCGGCCTTTCGGGCCTGCTGGTGAAATCCACCGTCATCATGCGCGAGAACCTGCAATTCCTGGCCGAGAAGGGCCAGCGCGTGCCCGTGATCCTGGGCGGCGCGGCGCTGACGCGGGACTACGTGGATCAGGAATGCCAGCGCGTCTACGGCGGCATCGTGAAATACGCGGCGGATGCCTTCGAGGGCTTGAAGCACCTGAACGATCTGACGTCTGGGACCCTGCAGCCCAGCGCCCCCGCCGAGCCGCGCCCGACCATCGCCGTGCTGCATCGCGGCAATGCCTCCGTGCCCTTGACGCCCGAGGGCCGCAGCTCCTGGGTACGCGGCAAGGCTTTGCGCCCCGAGCCGCCCTTCTGGGGCGTGCGCGACGCCGATCTGGATGTTTCGAAACTTTTCGAATATCTGGACGAGTTCAGCCTCATCCGCAATCGCTGGTCGTTCAGCCAGGGCAATATGAGCCCTGAAGCCTTTGAGGCGGTGCTGAAGGAGAAGGCGGAGCCCCAGCTGGAAGCGCTCAAGACCGGGCTGATCCAGGGCGGCCGCATCACGCCCAGGGCCCGCTACGGCTACTTCCCCGCCCAGTCCGAAGGGGATTGCGTTCATGTCTACGCGCCGGATCGCTCGCGCCGCTTGGCCTCGCTGGCCTTCCCCCGGCAGGCCTCGGGCCGCCGCCTGTGCATCGCGGATTTCTTCGCGCCGGTCAGCAGCGGACGTTTCGATGTGCTGCCCCTCCAGGTGGTGACCCTGGGCCAGGCCCCGGCCGAACACACGGCCCAGCTCCACGCCGAAAACCGATACAGCGAATACTTCGCCTTCCACGGGCTGTCCGCCGAACTGACCGAAGCCTACGCCGAGGCTCTGCACGCGCGCATCCGCCGCGAACTGGGCATCCACGCCAAGGACGCTCCCACCCTGCGCCAGCTCTTCAGCCAGGGCTACCAGGGCAGTCGCTATTCGTACGGATATCCCGCGTGCCCCGATCTGGAGGGCAACGGCCTCCTGCTGGAACTCCTGGACGGCGCCTCCATCGGCGTGACCCTGAGCGAATCCCACCAGATGGTGCCCGAATTCACAACCAGCGCGCTGGTGGCCTGGCATCCACAGGCGCGATACTTCTCGGTGTAGGTGGGTCCATCCGCGCGGGAGGTGCTCATGGGCATCATGGATATCATCGGTCCCGTGATGGTGGGTCCCAGCAGCTCCCACACGGCGGGCGCCTGTCGCATCGGGCTTTTTGCCCGGCAGCTGCTGGGCCGTTTGCCCCGGCACGCCCAGATCGATCTTCACGGCTCCTTTGCCGCCACCGGCGAGGGGCATGGCACCCCCCTTGCCCTGGTGGCCGGGTTGCTGGGATTCAGTCCGGAGGACGAGCGGATCCCTGATGCGTTCGCCTGGGCGCGAGAAGCCCAGCTGGAGGTCGCTTTCGAGCGCAAGGATCTAGGGAACGTGCATCCCAACTCTGCCCGCATCCATCTCGATCACGATGACCGGGTGGTTTCGGCCAGCAGCATTGGGGGCGGGCGCATTCACGTCTGGGGCATCGACGGTTTCCAGGTCGATCTGGATGGCGAATACCCCACCGTGCTGGTGTCCTATCCCGATCAGCGCGGCGTGCTTGGCTGCGTGGGCTCCGTGCTGGCCGAGGCGGGGCTGAACATCGCCACCATCAAGGCCCACCGCACGGAACGGGGGGGAGAATCGCTGATGACCGTCGAGCTGGACCAGGTTCCTTCCGCAGAGACGCTGGATGCCCTGAACCACCTGCATCCCCTGGAGATGGTCCGGTTCATTCCCGGCCTGTACTCGGAGTGTTGAGATGACCCAGCCACGCACCCTGAGCGCCTTCCTTGAACTCGCCCAAAAGCATGGACATCCACTGTCCAAAATATTCCTCGAATACGAGATGAAAAGCAGCGGCCAGAGCCTGGAAGCATTGCGCAAGACCATGGCGGATCGGCTGGGCGTCATGCGTTCTGCGCTGGAACGGGGCCTTCAGCAGCCGCAGCTTTCCCGCAGTGGACTGGTCCAGGGCGATGCCCAGCGCATGAGCGTCTGGATCGACGCCGGCAAAAGCCTGATCGCGCCCGCCTTTTCGCGCATGGTGGCCGCGGCGCTGGCGGTGGCTGAGGTGAACGCCTGCATGGGGCGCATCGTGGCGGCGCCGACCGCGGGCAGTTGCGGCGTGTTGCCAGCGGTGCTGCTGGTGATGGCCCAGGAGCGGGGCTTTTCCGATGACGCCTTGGTGGATGCGCTCTTCACGGCGGGGGGCATTGGCCTGGTGATCGAGAACCATGCCTCGCTTTCCGGGGCGGAAGGTGGCTGCCAGGCCGAGGTCGGCTCCGCGTCGGCCATGGCCGCGGGCGCGCTGGTCGAGTTGATGGGCGGCTCGCCCGATGATGTGGGACACGCCGTGGCCTTCGCGCTGGCCAACCTCATGGGGCTCATCTGCGATCCCGTGCAGGGATTGGTGGAAGTGCCCTGTGTCCGCCGCAACGCCATGGGCGCGGTGAACGCCCTGACTTCCGCCGAGATGGCCCTGTCCGGCCAGAAGAGCGTGTTCAGCGCCGACCAGGTGATCGAAACCATGGGCAACGTGGGACGCCGCCTGCCCGAAGAATTCCGTGAGACCGCTCGGGGCGGCCTCGCGCTGCTGCCCTGTGCCGGTTGCTCTTCCCAGTCGTCGCGATCGTGAGCGGGAGATGGATGCGGGTGGTCCGCTTCCTCACATCGCCATCTGATCCACGGCCTGCTGTAGTTCTTCGGGGGTGAAGCCGGTGAAGCCCATGCGGGTGAAGGCGTTCTCTCGCCCTTCAAAGTCGTAGTACGAGCCGGGGCGCAGTTTCAGGCCCTTCAGGCCGCAGGAGCGGATCCATAGCTTGAAGCGCATGGCGTCGTCGTAGCGGCCGATGCCTTTCAGCCACAGGGCCATGGCGCCGTGCCCGGGCATGATGTGCAGGCGGTCCTGGAAGGTGTGTTCCAGTGCATCGCGCAGGGCGTCGTGGCGTTCAAGCGCGGCTTTGCGGATGCGCCTTTGGTGGCGGGTGATTTCGCCATCGACCAGCAATTCGGAGACAGCCCATTCGAGGGCGGGATCGCCCTGCCAGTCCATGCGCTGCCGCGCCTTGGCCAAGCGATCGGACAGGCTGGTGGGCACGCCGAGAAAGGCCACGCGGATGCCCGGCGCCAGCAGGCGGGACAGGCTGCCGACATACAGCACCTGTCCGGTGGTGTCCTCGGCGGCGAGGGGCCGGGGCATGGGGTCGGAGGCGGGCAGGTAATCGAATTCGGGGTCCATCTCCAGGATGGGGAAGCGGTAGTGCCGGGACAGTTCCAGCACGCGCTTGCGCCGCGCGGGATCCAGCCGGACGCCGGTGGGGAAATGGCATTGGGGCGTGAGGATCAGCAGATTGAGCCGTATGCGGCTCAGCAGGGCCTCCAGCGCGTCGGGGTCCAGGCCCTTGGCGTCCACGGGTAGGGGATGGAGTTGCGCGGAGGAAGCCTGTCGGACGGTTTCCCAGACGTTGGGTGAGCCCGGGTTCTCCACGGCGACGTGGCCTTCCTCGCGCCCGATGAGCGCCTGGGCGACGAGGCTCACGGCAAAGGCGGAGCTGCGCAGGATCAGGATCTGTTCGGGCTGCGCGGGCAGCGCCCGCTGTTGCGAAAGCAGCTTGCACAGGCCCTCGCGCAGGCGCAGCAGGCCCTTGGGGTCGCTCGATCCCAGCAGGGTCGGCCCCTTCAAGCGCAAGCCGCGCTGGTAGGCCTGGGCCAGGGCGTCCGTGGGCGCCAGGCGCGCGTCCGCCACGCCTTCCGACATGTCCATCACCAGGTTTCGCGCATCCGTGATGGGCGCAAGCCGCGCGGGGATATCGAATCCCGGCGTCGTGGGCATATCGGCGCGGAAGCGGCTGGAGGGTTCGCGCGGGGCCTGGGATACCGCAAAGCCGCTGCTGGGCTTGGCTTCCACCCAGCCCTGGGCCTCCAGTTCGCGCAGGGCCACCAGCACCGTGTTGTAGTGGACGCCCAGCCGTTCCGCCAGATCCCGCACGCCGGGCAGCAGCACGCCCGCGGGCACGCGCGCCTTGCGGATGGCCGCCAGCACGGCTTCCGCGACCCGGATGTAGAGCGGGCCGTTTCCTCCATCTTCCAGGGATACGTTCAGGTCGCGAATGCGCATGGGATCAGACCAGGATATCCCCAGTCTTTGCCTGCGGGGTTTCCCCGATCTCCCAGTCTTCCAGCTCGCGGGGCCGGGGCGGGCCGGGGATCAGTTCCATCAGCCATTCGCGCACCTCGTCCAAGCCATCCTTCGTCAGCGCGCAGGTCTGGACGGCGGCGGGATGGCGGCGTTTCATGTCGATGCGCTTGGGGCGCGTCAGGCGATCCGCCTGGTTGAGCACCAGCAGGCGGGGATGATCGCCGCAGCCGATCTCGCGCAGGGTGGCGCCCACGATCTTCAGATGGTCTTCCAGTTCGGGGTGGGCGGCGTCGGCCACCACCAGCATCGCGTCCGCGGTGCGCACTTCGCCCAGGGTGGAGCGGAAGGCCGCGACCAGCTGATGGGGCAGCTTGCGGATGAAGCCCACGGTGTCGGATATCAGGGCCTGCCGGGGTTGTCCCGTCTCCGCGTCCTGGCCCAGCCACGCGCGCCGGGTGGTCGTGTCCAGGGTGGCGAAAAGCATGTCCTGGGGCTCGCCTTCGCCGGTCAGCGCCTTGAGCAGGCTGGTCTTGCCCGCGTTGGTGTAGCCCACCAGCGCGATGCGCGGCAGGCCGGGAATGCGGCCCTGGCGCTGGGTTTCCCGCACCCGCTCCAGGTGGATCAGCTCCTTTTTCAATTGCCCGATGCGCTGGCGGATCATGCGGCGATCCACCTCGATCTGGGTTTCGCCCGGGCCGCCGCGCAGGCCCACGCCGCCGCCCTGGCGCTCCAGGTGCGTCCACGCGCCCTTCAGCCGGGGCAGTTCGTATTCGCAGCGGGCCAACTCCACCTGGGCCTTGGCTTCGCGCGTCTTGGCGCGCTGTTCAAAGATGGTCAGGATCAATCCCGTGCGATCCATGGCGTGCAGGCCGGAGAGCTTTTCGATGTTGTGGACCTGGCTGCCGGATAGTTCGTCATCGCAGATCAGGTATTCGGCGCCCTGGCGTTTGGCCTCGTCGGATACGGATGCCAGCTGGCCGCTGCCGTAGAACGTGCGCGAATCCACCGTCGCGCGCTTGAGGATCTGGCGTCCGGCGGGCTCCATGCCGCAGGCGCGCGCCAGCTCCACCAGTTCGGTCAGGTGTTCTGCGATCTGTCTGGGGTCATCCTGATGGCCCAGGTGGGCGACGAGAAAACAGCGAGGGGGGCGTCCGTCCATCCGTCGAGGGTAGCTGAATCCTGCACAGGCGGCCTATCGAGACGCTAAGCTTTAAGCTTTTCGCGGTTATGGACGATCGTAAACATATAGCTGCAAGTGAGGGATCGTGGCCCTATTCGGATCGGGAAAAAGCAGGAAGGATGCTGGCGCTTCGGAGCTGGTGCTGGCGTATCTTGAGGAAGCCCAGCGGGTGAGGCATCCCCTGTTTCTTCAGGATTCCCGCAAGGTGGATCTGCCCGCCACGGTGCAGGGCGTGGATGAAAACGCAGGCACGGTGACCTTGCAGCTCTCCGGCCCCTTCACGGCGGACAAGGGCGCGAAGATCTCGCTCACCCTGCTGGCGGAGAGTACGCGGATCACCGGGCAGGGGCGCCTGCTGGAGAACCGTGCCGGAACGCTGGTCATGGAGCTTCCCGCCACCCTGGATCTCGCCGAGCGCCGCAAGCAGCCCCGCGCTCGTCTGAACGCCAAGGAGGGCGCCACGGCGACCCTCCTGACGGGCTTGTTTGATGGCATCGGCGTCAACGGCCTGATCGAGAACATCTCCGAGAGCGGCTGCCGCGTCCGCATCGAAAAGGCCATCAACCTGAAGGATGAGCGCCGCCTGCCCCTGGGCAGCGCGCTGTTTCCCTCCGGTCAGACTTTCATGCTGATCAAGCTCAACAAGGTGCCCCGCTGCCCTGCCGTGATGGAGCTATCGGGCAAGCTGACCTACCTGGGCGATAGCGGCGGCCTGATCATGGGCGTTGCGTTTGAAAAGCCGAGGCCCGATCTGGCGTCTTCGATCCGCGCCCTCGTCTCCAGCCGATCCTCCAGTTCGCCCACCTCGGTGCCCCCGAAGGCCCGCCGCAAAGCGCCTTCCGAGAGTGAGATCGAGGTGGCGGCTCAGGCCCCCAGATCCGAGCATTCCGAAGCCAAACCGGTCGAGGCCAAGTCGGCCGAGATCAAGCCCGCCGAGGCAAAGGCTCCGGAGGTCAAGCCCGTCGAAGCCAAGCCTGCCATGGCCGAAGTCAAACCCGAGTCCCATCCGATCGGAACTCTGGCGGACCAGGGGCTGCCGGATGGCGCAACGCCGGACGCAGCGCTGGGCGCAGTATTGGGCGATGCCCATCAGGTTCGCAATCCCGCGCTGCTGCGGTTGAAGAAGCGCACCAAAAGCCTGCTGGTGATGGTGGATTCCGGTGCTGGAGAACTGCTTCGGGATCATCTGCTGGATGAAGGCTACGGCCAGGTCAACCTCATCGCCACGCCCGAGGAGCTGGTGGTCACTTCGGCGGAGGGCGGCATCGATCTGATCCTCATCGACGTGGGCCTGCCGGTGCTGGAATGCATGGAATTCATCTCCCGGCTTCACGACGCGGACCTGGAGTTGCCTCCCGTGGTGCTGGCTGCAGAGGATGTCTCGCGCTCGCTCGTGATGGCCGCACACCGCTGTGGCATCGCCCACCTTCTGGTAAAGCCCTACGAGTTGGACGAGGCTCTCTCCACGCTGTTCGAGGAGACTCTCGGCCTAGCCTGATCCTGCCGAAGGCGCATCCGGTGGATGGGGCTTGGTTTCGGACGTTGTCCCTGTCCGGCGCGACTTAGTGCCCTTGGCGTTGCCTGCGCAGCAGGCCTTGGTGCCCTTGGTGGTAAATCTTTCTTCGGCCGCGTCCCGTGGACGTTCGCGTGGCCTAATCCGGCTGCTCGAAGCGGACTTCATCGAACAGGGCTGCCGCAGCCTGCCAGCCCTCGCCGCGGCAGCCGAAGTGCCCCAGCACGTAAAGCCCCAGGGCGCGGCCCCGGCGCGCCACCATCGCGGGCAGCTTGCCCTCCAGGGTGGTGGCGTCCAGGCGGCCTTCGCCCGTGACGACGGTGGAACACCCGCGGCAGGCGGCGTCGAAACCCAGGGTGTCCAGCATGCCCTGGGCGCCGTCGATCAATTCGGCGCCCAGGGACATCAGCCTGGCGCCCAGCCCTCCCGCGGCCCCAGTGCGCAGGCCTTCGGGCAGATGCAGGGATGCGAGCCGGGCTTCCAGAACGGGAATGTCCTCGGCTCGCGCGCCCTTCTGGGGACCGAAGATCCGCGCGGCATCGCGCAGCGAGGTTGTCACATCGCAGAAGACGCGAGTGGGGGGCAGGCGCAGTTCTGGCCAATCCATGCCGCCGTCCACGGTGGCGCTGCCGCCCAGGCCGATCCATAGGCGCGGCGCATCCTGAAAATGGGACAGCAACTGTCCAAAACCCCGGCTGGACGTGTTCAATGGATCCAGTTGGTCCAGGCCCGCCAGCCCGATGACCTGGGCGCATTCCAGGGCCACGGTGCCATCGGGCAGGATCAGCACGGGCACGAGGCGCACGCGCCCAAAAGGATCGGCGGCGGGCCGTGTTTCGATGCATCCGCCCAGGCCGTGATGCAGGCATTCCAGGAAACCGTCGCCGCCATCGGAAAGCGGTAGCAGGCGATCTGCGGGCTGCGCCAGGAAACGGGCGGCCTCCAGGGGGCTGCGCGTGCCCTTGAAAGCCGTGGGCGCAATGAGGCGCGGGGGTTCCATTCGCATCGTTTTGGGGCTTCGGGGCTAGGCCTGGGGCTTGAACTCTGGCTTGGAACTCGCGGCGAGAAGGTGCGCGGCCAGCAGCAGCAGGCCTAGATCCCGCAGGATCGCCCATCGCATATCCGACAGGCGCTCGGATTCAGTCTTTACGGGTTCGCCCTGGGTAAAGCAGCCGCAGTCCACCGGGTGTCGGCGGACCAGGTTGATGCCCAGCGCGAGCGTGAAGACCAGAAGCAGTCCCGTGATCCAGGCCGCCGCTGCGCGAACCCAGCTGCCCAGGCACAGGGCGACGCCGCAGAACAGTTCCAGCCAGGGCAGCGTCAACGCGACGGGATGAAGGGCCCACAGCGGCAGCAGCTTGTAGTTCCAGACCGCCTTGGCGAAAGCGGGCGGATCCATCACCTTGCTGGTGGCCGCGACGATGAAGATCAGCCCCAGGGCGATCTGGACGCGTGTGTTCAGCCAGGGGTGGAAGATCCAGCGACGCAAATCCCTCATGGCTGATCACCCTTTCGAACGGGGCGTCCCGCCTGGGTCCACTCGGGGTATCCGCCGTGGTAGACCCACAGATTGCGATAGCCCAGCCCCATGAGCTTCGAGGCCAGGATGCGTGAATCCTCGCAGTCTCCGCCGCCGCAATAGATCACCAGGGGATCGCGGCTGTCCGAGCGCACGCGGGCTTCAAACAGGGTGATGCGCGCATCCAGATCGGATTCCCACACGGGCAGGCACCACGCGCCCGCGATATGGCCCTCGGCGTATTCCCCGCTGCGCCGCGCATCAAGGAAGGGCAGCTTGGCTTCGAACGCGAGCTGCGCCAGATCTGCCCCCATATCCCGGATGGGAGCGGCCGGTTCGGCCACCAATGGCTCTGGAAAGGCTTTGCGTGTGACGTTTGAGGCCGCGTTCAAACCAGGGCTGGAAGCGGGGCCTTTTTGGGCAGGCGTGGAAGCGTGGGTGGGCGCGCTAGGCGATGCTGTTGTCGTGGCGTTTGGGGAGGGTAGCGGCTGAGGGAGCGCGACAGCAAAGGGGGCGATCGCCGTTGGCGCGGGTGAGACGATCGCGGGGACCTGCGTCCAGTCCAGGCGCCGGGCCGGGCCGCGAAGCGCATTCGAACCCAGGGCCGCTGCCAGGGCCGCCACCGCCAGCACGAGGGCCTGAAGGGCGCTATTGGAAAGGGATTGCCGCATCTCCCCATCATATCCGGCCGGTATAGTGATCCCATGAGAACACGCCAATGGATGACGGGGTCCCTGCTGCTGCTGGTGATGGGCGCGGCGTTTTTCGGCTGGTGGCGGACCCGGGATACGGGCCAAACCGCCCCCGCGCCGGTGTTCAGCTTCCGCCGTTCCAAGAAAGCCGCTGCGACGCCGCCTCCCAGGGAGCGCAAGGTCGACGAGCAGCCTGTGGTGATCGCCCAGAAACTGGCTGCGACGGTCACCAAGCCCGAAGAGCTGCCCTATTCCCGGCAGGCCCTGCGCCTGGCCAATCACGAGGTCGATTTGGCCTTTGCGGATGCCATCCGCGAACTGGTGATGAATCCGCCCGCGCTGACAGATGAAGCGAAGGAGTTGGCGGAGGTGAAGGCTCGGGCCCAGGCCGAGGTCGAGGTCGATCAGCAGCTGATCAAGCGCCTGACGGGGGCTCTGGCTTCGCCCGGATTGCGCGAGCAGGAAAGGGACGCGCTGGAAAACCAGATGGATGCCGCCAAGGCGGAACTGGAACTGGACAAGGATGAACTGGACGCGGCCTCCGATGATCTGGAGCGCGCGGGCGGGGATCCGCAGGCGCGCATCCAGCGGCTGAAGGCCGCACACGAAGCAACCCAGAACGGCGGAACGGCGGGGACGGAGGCTGCCGCGCCTTCGGGATTTGTCCCCAAGGCGGGCAGCCTGCTGGCCTTCTACAAGGAATGGCGGCGCATCAAATCCCAGATCGCCCAGCTCAACGAGGCCCGGAAGTTCGCGCTGGACAAGGTGCTGCGCCTCACCAAACGCCGAGCCAAGGTCCAGGAGAGGCTGGGGAAGGAGAAGGACGAGCGGCAGGACGCCAAGCAGAAGGCCTGGGATCTGGCCAAGGGCCAGGCGGGGCCCGTCTCCCGTTCCGAGGCCAAGGCTGCGGTGGGCGATCTGAAACGGCACATCGCGGGCCAGCGGACCGTCGCCGATATGGGACGCCGCATCCAGGACGAGCAGGAACTGGCTGAGGTCTACGAGGATTGGGCCACGCTCCAGGCCGGACGCGAGCGCACCGCGCTGCATCATGTGCTGGCCCGCCTGCTGTGGGTACTCGGCGTTCTGATCGCGGTCTACATCCTGGATCGCTTCATCGAACACTACTTCTTCCGCCACGCCATCGAGAAGGCCCGCGCCACGGCCCTGGCCACGGTCATCAAGCTGGCATCCCAGTTCCTGGGCTTGCTAGGCATCGTCATCATCTGCTTCGGCGTGCCAGGGCAGATCACCACGATCCTGGGCCTCGCGGGCGCGGGCCTTACGGTGGCGCTGAAGGATTTCATCGTCGCGTTCTTCGGCTGGTTCGTGTTGATGGGGCGCAACGGCATTCGTGTGGGCGACTGGGTGGAGATCAAGGGTGTCGGAGGCGAGGTGATCGAGGTGGGCCTGTTGCGCACGGTGCTGCTGGAGACGGGCAGTTGGACGGATTCCGGACATCCCACGGGGCGGCGAGTCGCGTTCGTGAACAGCTTCGCCATCGAAGGGCACTACTTCAATTTCTCGACCTCCGGCCGCTGGATGTGGGACGAGCTGAACATCGCGGTGCCGCTGGGCGAGGATCCCTATCCCGTCATCGACGGTGTGCGCAAGCTGGTGGAACAGGAGACGGAGGCGAACGCCCGGGTCGCGGAACAGGAATGGCGCAAGACCACCTCCCGCTACCGCGTGCAGGCGTTCTCCGCAGTGCCGGGCATCAACGTCGTTCCGACGTCCACTGGCATCCAGATCCATGTGCGCTACATCACGCGGGCTAACGAACGCCACGAGACCCGCAAGAAGCTCTACGGCGCCGTGGTGGATCTGATGCACGGCAAGGATGCGCCCGCGGCGGAGTAGCTACTTGCGCTTGCCGTTCTTCCCGAAGGCTTCGTTGAACTGTCGCAGGGCGATGGGATCGCCTTCCCGCCGGATGGGCCCCCGGAACTCCTCGGGGTCCACCTCGGCGAAGGTGCCTCCGGTGGCGATGCAGAGATTGATGTAGGCGATGAATTCTTCCTGTCGGCGGCGGATGTAGCCGCGGAAGGGGCGCGCCGCGATGCTGAGTAGCGCGGAGTCCAGCGTCGTCCACGTCTGGAGATGGCTTTCGAATCCCGCGGCGGTCTCCCAATACCGGTAGACCGTGACCATGCGCGCGGAGACCGGAAAGGGGTTGCCCATGCGCCCCGTATCCACGCGGCCATCGGCCAGGTAGACGCGGATGCCCGGCGCACGGTAGGCCAGCGTGAGCGAGCCGTGCAGGCCCCGCGTGTCATCCACCTGAATGACGCTCGATGGCAGCTCGCAGGCGTAGAAGCCGGGCACGAACTGGCAATAGCGCCACATGGCCGCCGCCAGGCGCGGGCGATCAAAGAGCTTGTCCATGGT
>DAOPYE010000033.1:23300-24590 GCA_035352715.1 Holophaga sp.
GTTCTGGGGGGCAACCTCAAGGCGGATCTGCCCGCGCCCCAGCCGCTCCACCCGGGGTGGGATGCGCTGCGCCAAGCCTGGGCGGCCCATCCTGTCGTGGTGGCGGGCAACACCGTGGACGGCGAAGAGGCCCTGGTGCTGGAAGCCTGGGCGCGCGCCCGGGCCGAGTTTCCGGAAGTGCGCTTGATCCTCGCGCCGCGCCAGCCGCGCCGTTTCCAGGCCGTAGCCTCGGATTTTGCCCGCCGAGGCCTGGCGTTTCGCCGCGCTTCGGAGCCCTGGCGTAGCGAACCCTCGGACTGGGCCGCAACGGATGTGCTGCTGCTGGACACCCTGGGAGAGCTTCCCGCCGCGTATCGGGAAGGCACCGTGGCCCTGGTGGGGGGCGGCTGGACTTGGCACGGTGGACACAATCCCCTGGAATCCGCGCGCTGGGGGATGCCCACGCTGCTGGGGCCGGGCTATTCCAATTTCGAGGATCTGGTGCTGCCCCTGAAAGCGGCCGGGCTCGTGTCGATTACGGCATCAGAAGAGTTGGGTGATCGTATTTTGCAGGTGCTGCGTCGGGTGGCGTCGGGTCAGGTGGGTCTGCGTCCAGATAGCACGCCCGCGCCGCTGCCTCCGGAGCTGTCCGGGGCGCTTGCGCGATCCTGCAAGGAACTCAAGCCATGGCTGTCTTCCTTCCGATAGAATGCCGAAGCCCGAGGGAATCCGGATGCCTGAAGATATGCCGCCGACCATCCTGATCGTCGATGACGACGAGCCTGTGCTGTCGATGGTTTCGGAGGCGATGATCCAGCACGGGATGCGCGTGCTTTCGTTCCTGAATGCCGTCAAGGCCCTGGAATTCCTTGAGGAAAGTGGGGGCCGGGACGTGGACCTGGTGCTTTCCGATATCAACATGCAGGGCATGGATGGTTTTGATGTCATCCACCGCGTGAAGTACATCAATCCCAATCTTCCCGTGGTCCTGATGACGGGAGAGGCCAGCCTGGAATACGCCATGCGGGCCATGCGCATGGGCGCGGCAAATCTCTTTCAGAAGCCCGTTGCCATCCGCGACATGGTGGGCAGCGTGTTCCATCTGGTGTCCATCCACCGGGATCTCCGCAAGGCCGAGGTGGGATTGCGCGGCCTTGTCCGCGAGGACCGCCACTTCTGCTTCCGCTCGGACGAGATCGATATCCCCAGCATGGTCGCCCACCTGACAGACCGTCTCGTGCCGCTTGGCTTCGCGAAGCCCACCAACGTGGATGTCATCGCCATGGCCTACCACGAGGCGCTGGTGAACGC
>DAOPYE010000034.1:0-24527 GCA_035352715.1 Holophaga sp.
ATTCAATTTTGTCCTTCTTCTTCAGTTCTTCTTTTTGTTGCTGGTGGCCGGGGTGGGGCTATGGGGGCTTCAGAAGCTGGCGGGAAACCAGGATCTGATGGCCCAGCGTCTGGAACGCTCGACCGCAATGACCAACGTGGTCAGCTACGTGAATCGGCTGCGCATCGTTCATGTATCGTTGCTGGGGGCTTCGAAGAACGAGGCCTATGTGACCAAGCGTCTGGCGCGCCTCAAGGAACTGGAGGATATCCTTCGCAAGAACATCGATGTGATGGAAAAGCAGAGCTGGAGCCCGGTGGAACGGGAGCGGGTGCTGAGCGCTCTGGTCATCATCCGTCGCTATGTGGATGGATTCGCCCCCTTGCTTCGGGAGGCTCTCGCCAATCCCAAGGCCGATATCGCCGTATTGATGGATACCAACTACAGCGATCTGAACAAGGCCCGGGACGGTCTGGATGCACTGTTGACGGAACTTCAGAAAGGGGCGTCGGATTTGGCAGCCAGCGACAGGCAATGGGTGCGTTTCAGCACGGTGTGGGTCCTGGTGGGCATCGGTTTGGCTTTGCTGTTGGGCTTTCCCATCTCGAACCTCGTTGGGCGCAATGTCTCTGCCGATTCCCGAGCTATCGAAGCAAATATGAAAGCGCTTAGCGCTGGCGATCTGACCATTTCGAACAACGTGGAATCCGGCGACGAACTTGGACAGATCTCGCGCACCCTGGTTGAGACGGCGCAGCGTCTGAACTCTGATATCCACGCCATCGTCTCGTTTGCCGAACGTGCCGCTTCCAGTGCTACCGAGCTATCCGCCGCGACGGGCGAACTGGGGGCAGCCACCCAAGAGATCAGCCATGGCACCGACGAACGGCGCATCGCCATTGAGCAATCCACGGCTTCCATTCAGCAGATCTCTGCATCCATCGAGGATGTCCGGCAGAGTACCCATCGCGCCGAGCAGCTCTCCGAGCGGTCCCTGGAAGTGACCCTCAAGGGCAAAACCAACGTCGAGGAAGCCGTAGGTGCGATGACCGCCATCCAGGACAGCTCCCAGCGCGTGGGGCGTATCACCGGGGTCATTGCTGAAATCGCACAGCAGACGAATTTGCTATCCCTCAACGCCGCCATCGAAGCCGCCAAGGCCGGCGAACAGGGCAAGGGCTTTGCCGTGGTCGCTGAGGAAATCCGGAAGCTGGCGGAGCGAAGCGGGCAGGCTGCCAAGGAAATTTCCACGTTGATCGAAGAAAGTGGCTTGCGCGTGCAGAATGGCGTTGCGTCCGTGCAAACGGTCGATTCCGTGCTTGGCACGATTCAGAGCGATGTCACGGCTCTGGCCGATCAGATCGTTGCCATCACCCGGGCCATGACCGAGCAGGCCAAGGCCGCCGAGGAGGTGGTCGAGGCGATGGGAACCACCATGCAGTTGTCCGAGCGGGATGCCAGCGCCACCACCGAGCTGGCCTCATCGATCACCGAGACCGGTCGGACCGTCGAGGATCTTGCCCAACTCGCGGCGCAGCTCCGTCACCTGACCACGCGCTTCAAGCTCGCCTAATCCGAGCTGACCATCGCAAGTGAGGACCGATGTACATGAGAATGCGGCCCTGGGGCCGCATTCTTTCAAGGCGTTTCAAAATCGGTGCAGATGGTCAGGGCATCAGCATGCCGCCGTTGACGGGGATGACGGAGCCGGTGATGTAGGCGGATTCTTCGGTGCAGAGGAAGACCACCGCATTGGCGATGTCATCGGGTGTGCCCATGCGGCCCAGGGGGATCTGCTTATTGAAGCTCTCCTTCACCTCGTCGCTCAGCTTGTCAGTCATGGCGGTGGCGATGTAGCCAGGGGCCACGGCGTTGGCCGTGATATTGCGGCTGGCGAATTCGCGGGCGGTCACTTTGGTCAGTCCGATGAGGCCGGCTTTCGAGGTGGCGTAGTTGCTCTGGCCCGCGTTGCCCATCTGCCCCACGACGCTGGCGATGTTCACGATGCGGCCCCAGCGCTGCTTCATCATGGGCTTGGCGACGGCCTGGGTGGCGATCCAGGCGCCCTTCAGGTTCACGTCCAGCACGAGGTCGTACTCCTCCTCCTTCATCTGGATCATGAGCTTGTCCTTGGTCACGCCGGCGTTGTTCACCAGGATGTGCAGCGCGCTGTGGCGTTCGACGGTGGTGGCGATGGCGGCGCGGACGCTTTCGCCGTCCAGCATGTTGATGGCCACGTAATCCGCCTTGCCGCCCTCGGCCTGGATCTCGGCGACCACGCGCTTCATGTCCTCTTCCGTATTGGCGAGGGAACTCACCATCACCAACGCGCCCTGCTGGGCGAGCTTCTTGGCGATCACTTCGCCGATGCCCTGGCTGGCCCCCGTGACGAGCGCGACTTTGCCTTCCAGTGAAAACATGAATCCTCCTGCGGACATGAAGATTCATTGTGCCACCTGCCTTCGAGATTGATAGAGCCTCGTGCCGACCGAGGGCTTCTGGCTGCGGGGGGCAGGCCATGGGATTCTGTACGCCTGGAGGGGCCGTGCGTCCGAATGTCGACCTTTTTTGCGATGGGGCTTGCCTGGGGAATCCGGGGCCGGGAGGCTGGGCTTATCTGCTGCGCCTGAAGGCCGCGGGACAGATCCACGAGAAGGAGGCCGCGGGCTTTGAGCCCGAGACGACCAATAACCGCATGGAGCTGCGCGGCGCCATCGAAGGGCTCGCCTGCTTGAGCAAGCCCTGCAACGTGCTGCTTCACTGCGATAGCCAGTACGTCGTGAAGGGCATCCAGTCCTGGCTTGCGGGCTGGAAGCGCGCGGGTTGGCGCAAGGCGGACAAGCAGCCCGTCATCAACGTGGATCTATGGCAGGCGCTGGATACCCAGCTGCAGCGGCACAGCGTCGAGGCCAAGTGGGTGAAGGGGCATGCGGGCCATGCGGAAAATGAACGCGTGGATGTCCTGGCACGAACGGCGGCGGAAACGCAAACGGCCCGGAACTGATCCGGGCCGTTGGACGGGGAGCCGCGTCGCGCTCAGCGCGTGCGGAACTGGTAGTTGATCGTGCACCAGGCAGAGATGGGGCGTCCGTCCTTGGTTCCGGGAGAGAACGTGGAGGCCATGGCCGCGTCCCGCGCGCTTTCGTTGTAGGAAGGCAGCGCATCTATGCCCTTGACGACCAGGGCCTTGACCGGCTTGCCGCTGGGATCCACCAGCACCTTCACCGTGACCTTCAGCTCGCTGTTCCGCAGCGAAGGTGGCAGGACGTTGACGCGGGGCGCTCGCGGTACGGCCCGGTTGATGGCTGTCGGAGGCAGTTCCTCGGTGACGGCTGGATTGGCACCTTGAGGGACGGAAGGCGCGGCCTGCTGCTGGGGGGTCGAGGGCTGCAGCGTTGGCGTCAGATGAAGGGGCGCGCTGGGCGCGGCCTGGAAGGCCTGGGTCTGTTGCTGAGCCTGTTGCGGTGCTTGCTGCTGAGCCTGGGCCTGCTGCTGGGCTTGGTGCTGAGCCTGCTGGGCCGCAGGGGTGCCCTTCGCCGCGATATCAGCGGTGCGGGTCTGCAGGGCCTGCTGCGTCTTGATGGCCTCAAACTTCTGCCGCTGGATCTCCTCCTGCTTGCGCTTGGCTTCGGCGAGCTCCTTGTCGAGCCTGGCCTTCTCCTCGGCGGTCTTGGCTTCGGCCTTCTTCTTTTCCAGGGCCTGCGTCGTGGCCACGGCCGAGCTTTCCTGCTGGTTGAGGTCCGCGAGCCGCTGCTGGTTCACGGTGAACTCGCGCTGCACCTTGGCCAGCTCTTCTTGCAGCTTCCGGTTCTCTTCGCCCTTCCCATGGATGATGAATGCGGCCGCCGCGAACCCGACGAGGATGACGCCCGCCGCCATGACGCCCCACTTGATGAGGGTGCTGCGATCCGGTCCGCTCTGGATGGCGGCGCGGCTGCCAGTCTCGGTGGTGACGAAGGGCGTGAAATCCGCCGCCTGGTCAGATTTCATGGCCTGGATATCCAGCTCGTTCTCTTCTCGGAAGAGCGTGTGCATGAAGAAGGCCATGTTGAACGTCGTGGGGCTGTAGTCGCCGTCGTAGAGGACAGATTCCAGTTCGGCGTTGAACGCGCCGGGAGTGTCGAACGGCTTTTCCACCAGCAGCAGCCGATTGAGCAGGCTGATGATTTCGGCGGGAATGGGACTGTCATCCTGCGCGGCCTTGAGGGTCGCCCGGGAAAGGGCCGTGGGGATCTGATCCTGGGCGGGCAGTTTCTCGAAGGTGAGCAGTTCGTAGAGGATGGCGCCCAGCGCGTAGAGATCCTGGGCGAGCGCGCTGCTGGCGGAAGGGCGGTAGCGCGCGAGCGAGGCCGAGGCGATGGGGGATTTCCCGAGCAGCGAGCTGATCACCGGCGCGTAGGGCGCATCCAGGATGTAGGCCGCGCCTTCGAAACTGATCCAGATGCTATCGGGGCAGAGCGCGCCGTGGTGAAGGCCCTTCGAATGCAGCACGAGCAGCGACTGGGCGAGCCCCTGCAGCACCGACAGCGAGTGATCGACGCCCAGCGGAATCTGTTCCTGCTTCGCCTTCTCCAGCATCTGCGACAGGCTGCGGCCGGGAATGTAGTCGCAGGCGACGTGGGGGGCCTTGCCTCCCTCGGCTTGATAATTGGCCCCGAGGCCGCGCGAGCCCGCCAGGAGCGCGATGTTGCGATTGATGTCCTCGGTCTTGGAGCCGAGGCCCGCATTCACGAGTTCATCCGAAAACGTGTGCAACAGGCAGTGGCGCTCAAACGCGCTGCCGGCGATGGTAAGCCCTCGAAGAACCTTGCCGAAGGGGTTCGTCGAGAGTTCGCTTACCGAGAGATACGAGCCGAGTCGCGTGTATGAAGCCATCGGTTTCTCCAGCTATAAATGGATCGGATAGGAAGATACCTCCGATCCGAACGGATTCCTAGTATCGAAGGTTTTATCGTTTATTCCCTGGTTCCGAGGTCCCAGGCATCGCCAGCTGATTGCCAGAGTTGTATCCAGATGTTGGCGGTGGCGTTCACGCCGTTCGAATAGCTCAACTGCAGCTGGGCGAACGGGGCCGACAGCACATCCCAGGAGCCGACGCGCTGCCCCGTGGTGGGGTCGATGTGCGCCAGCAGCAGCCGGTGCCGCTCGTATTTCTGCTTGTCCCACTGCAGCAGGCGGGGGCGCGGATCCAGGGGTTCGGTCAGGGACCAGAACGGTTCCTGGAAGGCGACGAGCTTGGGCAGGAATTCGTCCCCAAGTTGTTCGAATTGCTCGCGAAGCGGCGTGACGCCGGTGGTGGCCGACGGGTCGGTCAGCAACTGCACCTGGTGGGCCAGCACGCCCAACTCGCGGACGATGGCGTCGGAGCTGCGATGGTTCTCGCTCATTTCGATGATGCGGCGGAAGGACGCCTCGACATCCTCCACATTGGGAACCTGGTCATTGCTGATGCCCCGCGCGCCTTTGCGCAGCGCCTCGGCGTGACTGCGCATGTATAACGCCATGCGCTTGGGGATCAGGCCAAGCGCCAGTTCCGTCTGCGCTTCGTGGAATCTGGGGCTCCACGCGCCGAGCGAAGTCGCGGCCAGGGCTGCGGACAGGGTGGATCGCAGGATGGGGAAGCGCACAGGACCTCGGGGGAAAAATCCAGGATACTCCCATGCCACGCCTGAAATGCGGCAAGATGACTCGCATCATGCAGACCATGCTCACACGGGAACGGCTGTGGCAGCGCGTGGGGGGACCCGCGGCCTGGGCTCTGCCATGGGCCATGGCCGCGGCGTGCGCCCTTCCATGGCTGCTGCCCGAGGACTGGGATGGTCATCTGCCACGCACATGGATTGCGGCGGGCTGGGGGGTATGCGCGCTGATCCTGGCGCTGGCGTTCGTTCACCGGCGCTGGAGAACGCCCGCGGCCTGCGCGCTGCTGGCGTGGATCACGCTGCTGGGGCTGGGGCGCGCCGCCCGCTGGGAGCGTAGCCTGCCTGTCGGTTTTGTGGAGCTTCAGGGACGCATCTCGGCACCCTGGAGCGTTCAAGGCGAGCGCCGAACGGGGCGGCTTCGCGTCGAAACCCCCGCCTCCCTGCGTGGGATGGAGCTGCTCGTGAACCTGCCCCGGGAAGGCGAAGCCGCGCCCGCGCCGGGAACCCCCGTGGCACTGCGCGGGGAACTGCAGGCTGTGGAGTCCGGACCCGACTTCATCGGCGAGCGCCTGCTCTGGCGCGCCCGCAGCGATGGCGCACCCCGCCGCCTGCACCTGCGCTCCGCGCAGATCTTCGAGGCGCTGGGGCCAGCGAATCCCTCCCCGCTACTGCGTCTTCAGACCTTTGTCCGGCAGCGCTTCGACGCCCTTCCACTGCAGGGGACAGCGCGCGATCTGTGGGGCGCGCTGACGCTGGGGGTTCCGCCGGTGCACGACGAGGCCTTCAGCGCCTTCGCCGAGAGCGGCACCATCCACACCCTGGTGGTTTCGGGGCTTCAGGTGACGCTGGTGATGATCTTCGTCGAGGCGCTGTGGAGGCGCCTCGCGGGGCGCAGGGGCAGTCTGGCTGCGGCGTTCCTGGGATTGGCCTACTGCGCCGTCGTGGGCTTCTCCGCGCCGGTCTGGCGTGGATTGATGATGGGATTCGCCTGGTGCCTGGGGCGCGGCAGCGGCTGGAAGCTGCCGCCCGCCTTCACCCTGCACGGAGCCCTGCTCCTGTGGCTGCTCGCGCATCCCGCGGCCGGGTGCGAGCCCGGATTCCTGCTGGCGTGGCTGGCACTGGTGGGCATGTTGTGGTGCGCGGAGCCTCTGGCTGGCGTGGTCTCACCCCTGTTTGGGCGCTGGGCGTTGCCCTTCGCCCGCTGCGCCGCGCCCTGGCTCACCACGCTGCCGCTGCTCGCGCTGCTGCACGGCGGAGCCCCGCTGTGGGGCGTGGTCGCGAACCTGTTTGTCCTGCCCCTGGTGGCATTCCTGACGCCGTTGTGTCTTGCGCTGACGCTGCTGCCCGTGGCGCCGCTTGTCCACGGCGCCGGATGGCTGCTGGCCTGGATGGGAGATCGCGCAGTGCCCTGTTTCGCCCTTATCCAGCCACTGGCCACAGGATATCTCGCGCCGTGGATCCTGCTCTGCCTGGGATGGCTGCGGCTGGCTCAGCGGCACGCCGCGCTGCGCCGCACGCGGGCGCTGGCGGTCGGCCTGCTGGGTGCATCGCTCGCGCTGGTGGCCTTGCGCGGGGTGGGGCACGCGCCGACGTCGCTCAGTCTGGAGGCCGTGGATATCGGGCAGGGGGACGCCCTGCTGCTGCGCCAGCCGGGAGGGGATGCGACGCTGGTGGATACGGGGCTCTCGCCCTGGGCCGCGCGAAGGATCGTGCGCGTGCTGAGCCGGCGGGGTGTGCGTGAGGACTTGCATCTGATCATCACGCATCCGCACGGCGATCACGCCGGGGGATGGGCGACGTTGGCGCGGCTCTGGAACCTGGCTTCGGCATCCATTCCCGACACCGCCCTGCCGGTGCAGGCCTGGAGCCCTGTGGCCAGTCCGGCCATGCTTGCGGGTGCCCATCCCCTGCGGCGGGGCGATGCGTGGACGCGCGGCCACAGCGCGTTTTCCGTGCGCTGGCCCCCCAAGCCCTTCAATCTCCCCGACGCCAATATGATCTCCCTGGTCCTGCGCGTGCGCTGGCGGGACCGCGAGCTGTGGCTCATGGGAGACGCGCTGGGCATCCAGGAACGGGATCTGCTGGATCTGGGAGAACCAGAGCGGGGTTCCTTCCATCGCCTCCTGAAGGTGGGACACCACGGCAGCCGCAGCGCTTCCGATCCCCAGTGGCTGCAGGCGATGAAGCCCGAGGTGGCGGTCATCACCGCCGGACGGCGCAACACGTTCGAGTTCCCCCATCCAGAGACGATGGAGGGACTGCGGGCCGCAGGTTGTCGCGAGATCCACATCGTGGGGCCCGCGCGGGGTGTTCGCCTGGAAGCGGTGCCGGAAGGTGCGGGATCTGAAGGCCTCTGGCGCGTCACGACGGGCCAGGATTAGCGCTAGATCCGAATCAGGCGCCTATCCCTTGGGCTTGGGAAACGCTTTTTCGATGATGGCTTCGGCCGAGGGATAGCCCTTGAATGCCAGGTGGTAGGCGCGGCGCGCGGGGTCGGGGCAGCGCTTCCAGGCGTTGCGGCGCTCCCAGGGATCCGTCTCCAGATTGTAGAGATCCTCCTGGGGCGGTCGGGTGCTGGTGCGCAGCAGGTAGTGCATGCGGCCCCGGATCAGGCTCAGCCCCACGGCGCTGTCCAGCACCTCGTTGGTGTTGGTGGCCATCAGATTGCGATCCGCCGTGATGGGCCGCAGCAGGCTGGAGCCCTCCAGGGCGGCCTGCTGCTTCTCCAGCCGCTTTTGACCCCACAGGCCCATGAGATCCAGCAGGGTGGGCATCAGATCCAGGTTCTGCACCGGCACCCGCTGGTTGGCGATCATCGCGGCGCGATCGCGGTCGCGCAGCGCCGATTGGGGCAGATACATCCACATGGGCACGGAGATGGTCTCGACGTAGTGGCAGTAGAAATGGGCGATGTAGCCGTGCTCCTCGAAGGCCTCGCCGTGATCGGAGGTGAAGATCACGGCCGTGTCCTCCAGGCGGCCCTGGTCCGCAAGGGCCTTGAGAATGCGCCCCATGTGGCTGTCCAGTTCCAGCACGGTGTTGTCGTAGCGGTCCCGTTCGTCCTTGGTCCAGCGCTCGAATTCCGGGTGCGTGTTGTAGGGATAGTGATTCGTGTTCAGGTGGATCACGCCCATGAATCGCTGGCCCGTGCGCGCGCAGGCCTCCATCTGGCGGATGCCTTCATCCACCGTGAACCGGTCGTCGATGCCCCAATCCCGGAAATAGGGCTGCCGGGAACGCTGCTTATCCCAGAACACGTCGGGGGATGGCGTGTTCATGAACCGGTCCATGCCGCACCAGGACATATCCTGGGAGGACACAAAGAAGGTCCGCATCCCCGCGGCCTTGCCCCATTCCCACAGCAGCGGGGCCTGGCTGAGATGCGCGGCGGGCTGGAGCGGCGAGATGCCCGTGAGGATGCTGGGCACCGAGATCAGCGTGGCCGACGAGTTGCTGAAGGCCTTGGGAAAGGGGAAGAAGCCCGCCGGATGGGCTTGGGCGAAGCGCTTGAGCTGGGGCGTGGTCTCCCGCGCGTAGCCGAAGAGCGACAATTCCTGGCGGCGCAGGCTTTCGTTGAGGATCAGCAGGATATTGACGGGCGGCGTCGGGTAATGGGCCTGGCCGGGTTCGAGGAGCGCCATGGGCGTGCGGGGTTTTAGTCGGATGGGAGGCGCGTTCTGGCCGCGGAATTCCTTCCACAGAAAACGTCCGCAGAGGGTCGGCGTGTTCACATCCGGCAGGAAGCATTGCGCGTGTTCCGCCGCCTGGGCGACGCAGATCGTGAAACAGCCCCCGGCGACCAGCAGATGCAGGCTTTTGCCGCGCCAGCCCATGTCCCACGAGCGGCGCGTTCGGGCGGTGGTCCGGTGCAGCACCCAGGCCACCAGCAGGATGGCGAGGCCCAGCGCCACGGCCTGCACGGCATGGAACGAATCCCGCGCCATGACGATGGAATGGGCTGTTTCCCAGCGGATGTAGGAGAGCGTGAAGAGATCCGGCAAGGAGCGGTTGGCGGTGAAGTAGGCGTAGCTGGATAGCAGGTTCGCGCCGTAGAGGGTGGCGGCGAGCGCCAGGCCGAGGCCGTACCATCCAGAGCGCCCTGCATGGCGCAGATCGTGGAGCAGGCCTTCCACGCCTCGGTAGATCAGGGCCGAAAGGGCGATCGATAGCGCGTAGACGGCCGTGCCGATGCCCGCCGATTCCAGCAGGGTGTGCCAGCGCAGGGCGATATCCAAAACCAGCAGCAGGGCGGGAAAGGCGATGTAGCCCAGGATCCCCTTCAGCCTTTCTCGATCCACCCATCCTCCGGTTTTCAATCCGGTCATTAGATCACGGTCGATGGCTTATTCCGCCAAGCGTTTCAGCCACTCTGCCAGGGGGCTCAGATCGGCCAGCGGCGTCTCGTCGCTGTAGTTGCGCACGGCGGCAGAGGCCTTCAGGGTGGACCTGGGACGCTCCTCGCGCTTCAGCAGATGATTGGCCTGGGGGATATCCAACACGAGGCCGTGAAAGCTGGATGGAAACCGATCCGGGCGAAGGCTCTGGATATCTCGATCGCCCCAGACCAGCGCCGCGGGCACGCCCAGGCGCGCGATCAGGGCCCATGGATCGATATCCAGCAGCGAGCGCACGAAGGAAAGCGTCTCGGGCGCCATGAGCGCCTTGCCCATCGCCGCCATGGCTTCGTGGACCTCTGCCCCCGCCGTGGGGGTTGGCTGCTGCTGGCGGATGGCGTCGAAGACCTGGTCCAGATAGGCCAGGTTGCGGCTGGCGATATTGGAGGGGAGCTGGGCCTCAAGCATCGCGCGGATGGATTTGGCCATGCTTTGCGGCGGCATGCCGATCAGCATCGCCGCATCGGCCTCCGGGGCCGCCAGCAGCGCCAGCAGCGCCCCTTCGTCATGCCCCACCAGCAGGATCCGCTTGCCTTTGGCCTCTGGTTGCACGCGAGCGGTGGCGATGGCGGCCTTCACATCGCCCAGCTGCGCCTCCAGCGAGACATCCAGCTTCGCATCGCGGCTTCCCACGAACCGCTTGTCGAAGCGCAGGCTGCCGAGCCCCTGGGCGGAGAGCCAGCGGGCCAGATCGCGCCCCGCGTGGCTCTGGATCAACACGCCCGTGCCTGGATCCTTGTAGGTCGGATTGGACCAGTCCCGGTCCACGGCGCCCGAACCCGCCACGAACACGGCAAAGAAGGGATGGTGCTGGACCGAGCCGCCAGCCGCCAGGAGGCTGCCCTTCAGGGCAAGCCCCCCCTGTCCCTGGAAGACGAGCGTCCGCTCGTTGAAGGCCGTGGCTGTTGATGCAGACGAGGCCACCGGGGCTGATGAAGTGGCCGGGGCTGATGATGGTGCGGCCGAAACGATGGGAGCAGCGAGGAGAAGCGGAAGGAACACGGAACGCAGCATGGGACCTCAAGGCGAGACTACAGGATTCCATGCCGCGTCGAGAAGGAAAGCTCCCGTTCCCGGCGCGTTCAACGCTGTCTCAGGATCCAGGCCACGAGGCGACGGTGGAAATCCTCGGGATCACCGAGATCCTGCTGCGCCAGCCGCGGCGGTTGATTGGCCAGCCGCCAGAAGCCGTTCTTTCGATCCAGCATCGCGTCCGGCATGGGCGCAGGTTCAATGGCCGCCGACCGAGGGGCGCTCCGGGCCTGTTCTTTCGAGGCGACTTCCTGTCTTGGCCCTGGCCTGCGCCCAACGGGATTCATGACATCTCCACGGCATTCCCGGTCAAGGAATGCGCACCGAAAAACATAGGCTTTTGGCAGACTGTTGCCATGGCCAGAATCCTGCAAACCCATGTGTCCGCGCTTTTTCCCGAGTCGGGTCCCGTGCGCGCAATGCTTTACGGCGAAGCCCCTGGCCCCTTGGGGGCGGACAAGAGCGGCGTGCCGTTCTGGGGGGACCGGGCGGGTCGCGCGGTCTACGGCCTGCTCCAGGCGGAGGGCCTGGCGACGGTGCCCACAGGCGCCTTCGAGGACTGGGACGGCGCGAGGCTGAAGGCGCGTGGGTGGTGGCCTGTCCTGCGCGGCGTGGCGCTGGGCAATGCCTTTCCCGTATGTCCCACGCGGGACGGCGATCATTTTCGCGCGCCGACGGACGCGGAGCTCAAATCGCCCGAGAACATCGAGCGCCTTGGACAGGAACTGTCAAATGCTCTCTCGCGCTGCGAGGGGCCACTGCGCGTCATCGCCATGGGTCGGCGCTCCGCCTGGATCCTTTCCCGCCTGAAGGCGTCCTTCGCTTTCGAGCTGGAGGAACTGCCCCATCCATCCGCCCAGGGACTGCTTCAGGCCGCTCCCGATAAGGGCCGCGGCCTGAAGCTCGCCGATCTCCGCGCCGCGTGGGAAGCCCGCCTGGGCGATCTGCTGCGCTGACCATCAAGCAGATCGGGGTTGTCTATTTCCCGCCCTGCTTCTGCGCGCGCAGCGCGTCCACCAGCAGGCGCGCCACGTGATCCGCGCCGGTGCGCGTGGGGTGCGTGAAGTCGCCGGTCATCAGGCGTGGATCCGCCTTGTACCAGTGCAGGCTGGCGTCGGGCCCGCCCATGGCGTGGAAGGTGTCAAAGAAGGCGCAACCCAGCTCGCGGGCCAGTTTGCGCTGGGTCTCCACGATTTTCGGGATGCTGGGCATGGTTCCGATCTGACCTGATCGGTTGCGCTCATCGCGATCCATGGGGGCCATCATGAGGATCGAAACGCTGGGCAGGGCCGCCCGGATGCGGCGCACCATCTCGCGGTAGTCCGCTTCGTAGCCGGGGCCTGGGATGTTCGCGTAGCCCGCTTCGTTGGTGCCGAAGGCCAGGATCACCAGATCCGGCCGCCGCAGCTTGAGCGATGCGATCCAGGCGCCCGCGTTGGCGAGCGTCAGGTGATGGATCGCCCCGCCGTTGATACCGACGGCGTCGTAGACGACACCGGGAGCGTCCCGCTCCATCACCAACCCGAAGAGTGTCACCTCGCCATCGCCCTTGGCCTTCAGGGTGACGCTGTGGTTCTGGTCCGAGGGGATGGCGATGATCTGCTTTGCGGGTTGGGCTTCGCTGGCCGCGGTGCTGATTTCGAAAGCGGCGTCATCCACCTTCACCTGCACTGTGCCGCCCCTGGGCCGCGCCATGAAGTGCAGCTCCAGGTGGTTGAAGGGCATGCCCTTGACGGTGCTGAGCTTGGTCGTCGCGCTGCCGCTGGAACTGAACGACACGCCGCCCATGCCGTAGGCGTATCTTGCGTCGCCGCTGCCCTGGGGGCTGGTGGCGGCGTTGTGCATGCGCCAGCCTTTGGCTTCGAGGTTCACGCCCAGGTGGCCGTACCATTCCCATGGACGGCCCGGCAGGATCCAGCCGTGACCGGCATTCCCCGCCAGTTTCTGAAAGCGCGCCCGGGCTTCGCCGGTGATGAGATCGCCCGTCACGGGCGAATCGCCGAAATGGCTGATGCGGACCTGTCCCTGTCCCGCCTCGGCCCTGGCGAGCGCCGCCAGGAAAGGCTTCAGGGCGTTGGAGGGATCCTCCAGCATGGGGCCGGAGGGCAGGGGCGTCTCACCGTCCTTCAGGACTGGCAGCGGTGCGAAGCCGCTGGAGGCCGATGGCGTTTCGGAGGGTTCTGGCGATGGCATTGCCTGAGGGTCGAGGGCCGCGCTGGATGGGGCCTCCAGGCCGAGGGGCAGGATGGGAGCTTGCGTGGGCTCCCACAGGCGCACGCCGGGGTGGCCGTGCAGCGGATCCACGAACAGGCGTTTGAGCTGGGCCGCGCTGACGAGCCGCTGGCTGGCCCAGTGTTCGGTGAGATAGGGAACGCCGGCGGCGAGGGCGAGGGCGGCGGCGGTGAACCAGGGATTCGGGCGCTTCATGTCAGAACCCCTGGTAGATGAAAGGGGCGATCTGCCCGGCGGAGGCCAGCCTCACCAGCACGGCGACGCCGATCAACAGGGCGGCTTGCGCCAGGGCGGGAAGCTCCGAGAACCGCGTCTTCGCCCGGTCGAACCCGTCTTCGGGAAGCGCCTGGCTGGCCAGCACGATGACCATGAAGACCAGCGCCTTGATGGGGATGTTGCCCGTGCCGGTGGTGAAATCGGACAGTCGCTGTCCAATTTGCTTCACCGTGTCCAGGCTATCGGCGCGGAAGAAGATCCACGCCACCAGCACCACATGGAAGGTGACCAGGATGCCCAGGGCCTTTCTCCATGCGGGTGTGGGCGGGCGCGGCCCCCGTTTCCGCGCGGGTTCCATGGCCCGCTGAATGGCGAGGCCCAACCCATGGATCAGCCCCCAGATGAGGAAGCACCAGGACGCGCCATGCCAAAGCCCGCCCAGCACGAACGTGAACAGGATCGCGAAGGTGGCCACCAGCTTCTTTCGCACGCCGGGAACGCTGAAGAACACGTAATCCTGCAACCAGCTTGAGAACGAGATGTGCCAGCGCTTCCAGAACTCCGAAAGGCTGGACGAGCGGTAGGGCGCCTTGAAGTTGTCCTTCAGCTTGAAGCCCAGCAGCAGCGCCGCCCCGATGGCGATATCGGAGTAGCCGCTGAAGTCGCAGTAGATCTGCACCGCGTAGGCGTAGATGCCCGAGAGCACCTCGGCGCTGCTGAAGAACAGCGGCTGCTCGAAGATCCGGTTCGCCAGGGATTCGGCCAGGTAGTCGGCGATGACGCACTTCTTCACGAAGCCCAGCGCGATCAGGAAGAACGCCTTGCCCGCCAGCTCCGGGTCCATGATGCGCGGCGGGGCCTCCAGCGATGGCATCAGTGTCTCGGCGCGCGTGATGGGGCCCGCCAGGATCGTGGGGAAAAAGCTCACGAAGGCGAGATAGCGCGGAAAGCTGCGCTGGACCTCCTGGTCTCCCCGGTAGACGTCCAGCACGTAGCTCATGGACTGGAACGTGTAGAAGCTGATGCCGGTCATGAAGATCACCCGCCAGCCCGGATGCACCGCCCCCAGGCGCGGGACGTGGCTCCACAGCGCCATCAGGCCGTCGAAATACTTGAAGCAGGCCAGCAGGCCCAGGTTCACGACCAGGGACAGGGCGACGGCGCCCCGACGCGCGGCGGTGGATTTCGCGCGGCCCAGGATGCGGCCCGCGCTGTAGTCGGTGATGGCCGTCAGCAGCAGGGGCGCGAGGTAGAGCGGGTTCCAGGTGGCGTAGAAGACCAGGCTCGCCGTGACCAGCAGCAGCACGGGCGATATTACGGGCAGACGCTTCCGCCAGCGGGCCACCAGGGCCAGCAGCACCACGGTGGCCGCCAGGAAGACCAGGAATGGACTCTCGCTCAAATTCACTTCGACTTCCTCTTCACCATGCTTGTTTCCATCCCGCTGCTGCCATGCGCCTGCTTGCCTACTTCGCCGGGCTGGCGGCCTCGAAGGCCTCCAACAGCGCGTCCGCCATCGCATCGCCCAGTTTCTGGTAGCCCGGTCCCGTCAGGTGGACCAGATCCTTCTGGGCCAGTCCGGCGCGGTTCCATCTCAGGATGGCGCCTTCGCCGCCCATGGCTTGGCGAGCATCCCAGAATGCACAGTCACTGTCCAATGCAGCCTGGCGCAGGGCGTCAATCACCCAGCGGGCGCCAGCCTTCAGGTTGGGGATCTGGCGCTTGTTGCGCCCGATGCGATCCAGCGGCCCCACGACCAGTATGGAGGCCCCGCTTTCCTGCTTGAGGCTACTCAGCAGCTTTCGCGCCCGGGCGCCGTATTCCTCGGGGGTGATGTCCTTGCGGCCCATGTCGTTGGTGCCATAGGCCAGGATGATCAGGTCGGGATGGGCCTGGGCCAGCAGTGCGCCGCGCAGCTCCGGGTTCCATCGCTCCAGATCCAGGATCTCCGCGCCGTTGAGGCCCAGTTCGTCCACGATGACGCCGGATCGGCCTGATCTCAGCTCAACGCCCAGCAGCCGCGCGCTGGTCGGCAGATTGAGGGTCAGTTCCTTCAGTCCGGCTTCGAGGGCGGAGCGGCCCTGGATCTTCAGCATCTGGCCAAAGGACAAGGGCTTTTCGAGGATGGATTCCATTCGCGCGGGCGGCGCTCCAGACGGGGCGGGCTCTGGATTTTGGACAGTTGCTGTCGGTCGGGGCGCGGGATCCACCAGGACATCCGGGAGCGGGAAGGCGGCCCGGATCGCGAGCGGAACCGGCGGCAGATCGCCGTCGCGTCCGCCATTGCCGTCGGCACTTGTCTCCGCCGGGGCCAGGGTTATGGCGTCGGCGCGACGGATCTCCGCTTCTGCGTGGTCAGTGGCCCCGCCCAGCAGATGGATCCGGAATTCCGTGAAGGTCCCCGTGAAGCGCAGGGGGGATTCGGGGGTTCCGGGCGGAATCATCGCGGCTCCGGCCAGTCCCACCCATCCGTCGCATTCCTTGGCGCGCAGGCTGGTGGCGGTCCAGGCGGAAAAGCCGGATTGGCCCACGCCCACATGGGCATATCCACGCCAGGGCCGGGAGGGCAGGATCAGCCCCGGACCGCCGTCCCCGAAGCGCTGCTGAAGGCGGGATCGCAGTCGGCCCGTCCAGAAATCCGCCGCCGTGTGGGAATCCCCGAATTGCAGGACCCGCACGAGGCCAGGGGTGGTGGACGTCTGGCCCAGGGTCGCGAGCCCGCCCCAGAAGGCCTGAAGGGCCTGGGGGTTGGCGATGGCGGGGATCCTAGGTTCGGGCGCGGCCTCGCGGATCCTGGCAGACTTGGCGGCTTTGGTTGAATGGGTGGAACGGGCGGGCTTGGCGCGCCGCGCCTTGTGGCGGGGAGCCGCTGACAGGGGCGACAGGTTCAGTCCCGAGCCAAGGCCCGCGGCGGTCAGGACCAGCAGCAGGGATCGCAGGCCAAGGGGCCAGCGCGGCTTGCGCGATGGATTCAACGCGGTCTCCTTCCCACCCAATCCCCTCGTTCGCCAACCAACGTGTTGGGGCGATCCGTGATGATGGTGCGGCCATCCTCGGTGAGGAACGTGTACAGGGGGTGATCGTCTGCGGGGACGGCCCGGGTGGGTTTTAGGCTGATGGGGCTGGGCGAACTCGTGCGCGCAGGCTTTGACGGGGCTTCCGCGGGAGGGGCGAAGGCGCCCGGCGCGGTCTGGGCGGCCCGGGCGTACCGCCTCAGGGGGGCGTTGAGCGTGCCCGAAGCGCGAAGCTGCTCCATCTGCTGGAATAGCCGCCCAAGGACCAGCCGGGCCAAGCGTTCGTAGCCGCAGGGCACGAGGTGGATGAGATCGCGCTGGGCAAGACCAGAGGCGGCCCAGGAGGCGATGGCGCCTGTGCCGCCCATGAGCTCGCGCCGATCCACGAAGAGGCCGCCGAAGCGCGAAGCCAGGGCCTTCTGGGTGGCGATGATCTCGTTCAGGGCTCCCGCTCGCCCCTGGGGCAGACGGCCGTCCGGAGGGCCCGCCAGCAGGATCGCGGCGGATGGCGCGGCCTTGCGGAATCGCCAGAGCAGGCTTTCCAGGGCCTGCTGGTAGGCGCGCGCGTCAAAGCGGCGACCATTGGCCTCGTTGGTGCCGAAGGACAGCACCAGCAGATCCGGGCGCTCCGCGCGGATCGCGGAAATGAATAGGTTCTCAGGCAGGGCCAGCATCCAATCCGCCTGGGCGCCGTTGAACGCCAGCGCGCTGTGGATGGCGCCCCCGGGAGCTTCCAGCGCGAGGCCAAGAATGCGCGCCGTGCCGCTACCTGTTCCGCCGCCCGAGCTGTTGCTGACGCTGGTCAGTTCGAGGGAATGGCTGCCCGCGCCGAGATCGCGCTCGAAGACCGTCAGATCCATGGGGCCTTCCAGGTTCAAGGTCCCCAGATCGCGGCCATCGGCCCGGATGCGCAGCGCGCCGCCGCCGGGACGGCGCAGGGCGTGGAGTCGCATTCGGTTGAAGGCCGCGCTCACGGTGGCGCGTTCGCCGGGTTTCGCCGCTTCGAAATAGGTCGCTGAAAGGCCCAGGGCGGTGTCGGCCCCGGGCTTGCGCGGTCCTTTTTTCCAGCCTGGGGTGGCTTGGGCCCGCACGCCGGGCATGCGGACGACCCAGGGCAGGCCCAGTCCTGCGCCGCCGTCGCCGAATCGTTGTTGGAGGAGGCTCTTGAAGGTCTGCCGCGTCTCCAGGGCTTCCAGGTGGCTATCGCCGAAGTGCAGCACGCGGACCGGCGCCTCGCCCGCCCGCGCGCGCAGGCAGGCCAGCGCCAGATTGCCCAGGGCAGCGTTGCTCGTCGCGTCTGCGGCGATGCCTCCGTGGCCGACCATGGCGGCGCACATCAGCGGGGCGGCCACACGGCGGAAGGCGCTTTTCAGCAGGGCACGGTGCAATCGGGACTCCAAGGGGGTCGGCGGGGATTTGCGAGGGAAGTCGTCCTGTGCATCTTTCAAGGTCCGACATTCGAGAAAAGCCATTCTACCTCATGACCGTTTGGGCTCTGGCGCGCGTGGGCTCGCTGGAGATCCTGGGAGCTATGTTGGGGAGCCGTGGTCGATGGCGGCTTTGATCGGCCTGACGTGGCTTTGGGCCTTGGGAGTGGTGGAGAAGCCGGTCTCCGTGCGATCCTAGAACCTTTATGAATCGCGGATTTCACGGGGGCAGAACCATGGGCGAACTTAGCGGCGTTGGCGTGAAGGTGGCGCAGATGAGGGAATCCCGCTCGATGACGCGGGAACAATTGGCGGAGCGCAGCTCGCTTCCCCTGCAGCTCATCGAGCAGATCGAATCGAGTGGACTGGTGCCCAGCCTGTCCCCGCTGCTGAAGATCGCCCGGGTGCTGGGCGTGCGCCTGGGGACGTTCCTGGATGGCGAAGAGCAGGCGGGCCCCGTGATCTCCCGGAAGGATCATCTGGCCAAGGCGCCCCGCTTCGCGGGCGGAACGCGCGCGGACCGGACGGGCATGGACTTCCACGCGCTTGCTCCGGGGAAGATGGGCCGCCACATGGAGCCCTTCATCGTTGAAGCCGAGCCCGGCATGGACGAGCAGCTTTCCAGCCACGAGGGCGAAGAACTGCTCTACATCCTGGAAGGCCGCGTGGAGCTGCTCTACGGCAAGGCATCCCATGTCCTGGAGGCCGGTGACAGCATCTACTACGACTCGGTGGTGCCGCATCAGGTGAGGGCCGTCGACGCGCCCGCCAGGATGCTGGCCGTGGTCTATACGCCGTTCTGAGGCTGGAGCTGTCATGAGTGAATTCATCGAAAAGACGCTGGGTGGCGTTCTGGAGGAACAGGCCCGGATGCATCCGGACCGCGAGTTCCTGGTCTACGCCGACCGCGATCTGCGCTGGACCTACAAGACCTTCAACGCCCGCGTGGACGCCATGGCCAAGGGCCTTCTGGCCATGGGCCTCAAGAAGGGCGATCACCTGGGCATCTGGGCCACCAATGTGCCCGACTGGTTCACCTTCTTCTTCGCCACCGCGAAGATCGGCGTCACCGCCGTCACCGTGAACACGAACTACAAGCTGCACGAGCTGGAATACCTCGTCCAGCAATCGGATATCACAACGCTGTGCCTGGTGGATGGCTTCAAGGACAGCGATTACGTGCAGATGGTCTACGAGCTGATTCCTGAGCTGAAGGAATCCCTGCGCGGGCAGCTGAAGAGCGAGAAGTTCCCCTGTCTCAAGAACCTCGTGTTCATGGGTCCCCAGAAGCACCGCGGCATGTTCAACACCGCAGAAGTGCTGCTGCTGGGCGAGCATATGGACGACGCCGTGCTGGAGGCCGCCACGGTCCAGCAGGACTGCCACGACGTCATCAACATGCAGTACACGTCGGGCACGACGGGGTTCCCCAAGGGCGTGATGCTCACGCACTACAACATCCTCAACAACGGCTTCTCCATCGGCGAGTGCCTGAAATACACGGGAGAGGATCGCCTCTGCCTCACGGTTCCCCTGTTCCACTGCTTCGGCATGGTGCTGGCGCTGATGGCCGTGCTGACCCACGGCGCGGGCATGGTGGTCTGCGAGAACTTCGATCCGCTGCTGGCGCTGGCTTCCGTGCAGAAGGAGCGCTGCACGGCCATTTACGGCGTTCCGACGATGTTCATCGCCGAGCTGAACCATCCCATGTTCAAGATGTTCGATCTCAGCTCCCTGCGCACGGGAATCATGGCAGGTTCGCCCTGTCCCATCGAGATCATGCGCCGCGTGGTGGACGAGATGTACCTGCGGGATATCACGTCGGTCTACGGCCTCACCGAGGCGTCCCCCGGCATGACCCAGTCCCGCGCGGATGATCCGCTGGAAGTGAAGGTCGGCACCGTGGGCCGCGAACTGCCGGGCATCGAGGTCAAGGTCTGGAACCCCGAGACGGGCGAGGATTGCGCCATCGGCGAGCCCGGCGAACTGTGCTGCCGCGGCTACAACGTGATGAGGGGCTACTACAAGCTGCCCGAGGCGACGGCCGAGGTGATCGACGCCGACGGATGGCTGCATTCCGGCGATCTGGGCATCAAGGACGAGAACGGCAACTACCGCGTCACGGGCCGCATCAAGGACATGATCATCCGCGGCGGGGAGAACATCTACCCCAAGGAGATCGAGGACTTCCTCTACCAGATGCCCCAGATCAAGGATGTGCAGGTGGCGGGCGTTCCCTCCGAGAAATACGGTGAGGAGGTCGGCGCGTTCGTGGTCCTGAAGGAAGGCGAGTCGCTTACGGGGGAGGAAGTCCGGGATTACTGCCGAGGCCAGATCTCGCGCTTCAAGATCCCGAAGTACGTCTTCTTCATCGATGCCTTCCCCATCACCGGCAGCGGCAAGATCCAGAAGTTCAAGCTGCGCCAGATGAGCCTGGAACTGATGGAGAAGCACGGATACATCCGAACCTGAATCCCTCTGGCGCGCCGAAGCTGGGCGCGCAGGGTGGGATTGGGCTGAGTCCTCCTAGGGGCCGCCCGGGATCAAAGATCCTTGACGCCCTTGGGGGGAGGGCGATGGGGCATGCGCTGCTGCATGCCTTCCAGTTCATCCTGGCGCGCGCCCTGGCTGGGTTTGGGCGGAGGCGGCGGCGGGGGAGTCTTCGGCTTGGGCGGTGGGGGCTGCTTGTCCTTGAGCAGGGATTGGAGATCGTGTGTGGCGTCGGGCTGTCCGGGCTGCTCTTTCAGCAGGCGTTCCAGCAGCGTGATGGCCTCGTCCGGCTGGCCCAGCGCCATCTGGGCCCGCGCCGCCAGCAGCAGGGCGGGGGCGCGCCATTCGGGCACGGGGCGCGGCACGCCTTGGCCGAGCAGGGGCGTCAGGGTCTTTAGGGCGCTCTGGAAATCGCGAGCCTTCAGATCGATCTGCGCGGCCAGCAGGCGGTGGGTCGGGAGGCGACCCTCCGGTCGCCAATGTTGCGCAGAGGCCAGATCTCCCCGTTCCAGCGCCGTCTGTGCGATCCACGCCTTCACGCTCTGGGGCAGGGGAAGGGGCGATTGGGCCCGGGCGGGGATCCCGAAGAACAGCAGCACGCCCAGAATGGGCCGCCACGAGGCCAGGGGCTTGCCCGCGCCGAATAGCCAGAGGGCCAGGCCCGCGAGGGCCAGCCAAGCGCCCCATTCGGGATGGGCCGGCTGCAGCGAACGGCTTTTGGGCAGGGCGGCGCGTCCATCGGCCAAGTGCTGAAAAAGGCTGGGCAGATCATCGCTGGGCTTGAGCAGCTTGCCTCCGCTGGCTTCCGCAATGTGCCGCAGCAACTCTGGCTTTGCCGCACTCAGCATGGGTTCTGGCATGGGTTCTGGGTTTGATTCGGATGCCTGGGCGGCTTGCCCTTCGTGCGCGGGCGTAGCGGCGGGTGGCGGCACCAGTTGGGGCATCGTTCCCCCCAGGGCCACGGCGTAGAGCGGCAGCTTGGCGTCGTTTAGGAATTGCACAGCCCGTCCCTGGGCGTCCTCGGGGGTCTCCCAGGTTTCTTCGCCGTCGCCCACCAGCAGGATCACCGCCGGCTCCTTGCGCTCGAGCGTGGCCACGATCTGCGGGATGCCACGGCCCAGGCTGGTGCCGGCCGAGCCGATCTCACCTGGTTGCACGGCTTTCAAGGCATCGCGCAGCAGGCCCAGATCCTCGCCGGGGGGCTGCATGGGGATGGTGTCGCCGGTCAGCAGATCCAGGCTGTAGCGGACGCCGGGGACCGGGCGCGACCAGAGCTTGTCCAGCATGCGTTCCGCCGCCCGCCACCGGCTCTGCCCCGAACAGTCCTGCACCCGCATGGAACGGCTGGCGTCCAGCACCACATGGACCGTGAGTCGCGGGATTTCCGGCAGTCCCCAGCGAGGTCCGGCGATGCCCAGCCCGAGGCCCGCGAGCAGCAGCCCCGCGCCGATGCCCTGGATGCCGGGGCGCTGGCCCACCACGCGCACGCCCAGCCCGGGGCGCACAGCGGCCCAAAGGCCGAAACCCATCACCAGCAGTCCAAGGCCGACGCCCGCCAGCGCGGCCCAGGGATGGAGAAAGCTCGCGGAGAGGATATCCATGGTTCAGGCCTTCAGCCAGGCGGGCAGAGGTTTGCCGCGCTTGCGCATCAGATCGAGCGCCAGCGGTAGCGCGAAGAGGGCGCAGGCCATGAGAATCCAGTGGGCCAGCGGCTTGCCTTCGCTGGGAGGATCCACGGGGAGGACGGTCTTTTCCAGTTCGTTGATGGCGGCGAAGCTGCGGGCCATGCCCGCCGGATCATCGGCGGCAAGGGCTATGCCGCCGGTGCTCTGTGCGATCTGCTTCAGGGTCTCTGGATCCGTCGTGACCTTCACCTTGGCGTATCCCCCGCCGTCGATGGGGTATAGGCAATCGCCGGTGCTTCCGATGGCGACGGTGTGGATGCGGATGCCGCCAGCCTTGGCCTCCTCGGCGGCCTCTGCGGGCAGCACGCGGCCGCGGTTCTGGGCGCCGTCCGTCAGCATCAGGATCACCCGGGATCTCGCGGGGCTGTTGGCGAGCCGCCGCACGGCCGTCATCAGGGCGCTGCCGATGGCTGTGCCATCATCGCGCGCGTCCAGTTCCAGGCGGTCCAGCATGCCGTACAGGCGCACGTGGTCTGCGGTCAGCGGCGAAAGCGTCACGGGATGCGCGCTGAACAGCACCAGGGCGAAGCGATCATCCGGGCGATTGGCGATGAAGACCTTGAGCAGGCGACGGGCGGAAGCCCAGCGGTCCTCGCGCCGTCCATCCTCGAGGTTGTCTACGGCCTTCATGGAGCTGCTGCCATCCAGCACCACTGCGAAATCCACCACGGGCACTTGGCCGGGCCGCGTGATCCGCCATTCAGGACCGGCGGTCGCCAGCACGAGCAGGGCACCCAGCAGCAGCGGCAGGTAGCGCGCCGCAAAGCGCGCCGGGCGCGAGGCGGGGCGTTCCCGGGGGATGCCCCAGCGATAGGGGATGCGCCAGGCGGCCCAGAGGGCGGGCACCAGCAGCGCCAGAAGGTAGGGATGCCGCAGATCGATCATCGGCGCTCCCCCAGGGCCTTCAGGAGATCCGCCAGGGGCGGGAAGGGCGGATCCTTGCGGGCGAAGCGCGCGGCGTCCAGGCTGTGGATCCAGGTCGCCCAGACATCGAGATGGCGCTGCTGGAAATCCTGCGCGCCCCAGCTCCTGGCTTCTTCGCCAAAGCGCAGGCTCAGCAGTTCCCGCCCGGCGGTGTGGGAGGTGTCCAGCGCGGCGCGATCCAGGGTGAGGGGCGGCCAGTGATGGCTGAAGGTCCTGCGGGCGTGATGAAGCGCCCGCTTGTCCGCGCCCCGGCGCCAGCGGCGGACCAGCCAGGCCCCCAGGGCCAGGAAGGGCAGCAGCAACAAACTGGCCCAGGCCCATGGAAAGGGCACGTAGGGCAGGATATCGTTCTGGCCTCCGCCATGGCCCTGCCAGGGCGCGCCGTAGGGCACCTCGCGCGGGACATTGATTCGAAGCTCGGGCGTGCGCCGTCCATCCCCCAGATCCAGGCCGGGAATGACCGCGCTGCCCGGAGCCAGCGGCTGCACCGTGAGCTTCCAGCCGCGGCCATTGGCGTTGGCCTCGACGGCGCGCAGTTCCAGCGGGCCCAGCTTGTCGTCGCCGGGGCGCGGCAGGGCGGGTTGGGTGGGATCCTCTTCCACCAGCTCGATGACGGAGAGTTCCCCGAAGGGCAGCGTTTCCGGCGCTTTCCAGGCGGGCGTGGCAAAGAGCATTGCAGGCGCGAGCCCCAGCAGCAGCGAGCGTTTCACGCGCCGCCCCCCTTCATCCATGCACCCAGTTTGAGCACGGGATCCTCGTGGATATCCCATGAAACGCGCTCCACAGTCGGGGCGAACTCCGGGTCGGGCCAGTTCGGGGTGTGCTTCAGGTGGGGATTCTCGGGGCGGAACCAGACCACGCGATGCCGCGCGGCCAGGGGCTTGATGATGGGGGCGAGGCCCTGCAATCCCGCGCCGTTGCTGAGGATCCACAGGCGATGGCCCTTGCCGTGCTGTCCCCAGTGGCCCAGGGCCTGCTGCCAGCCCTCGGGCGTCGGGATTGATGGCCCGCGGCTCGCCAGGGTTTCCAGCAGCCTTAGTCCCGCGACGCGTCCCCGCTTGGGCGCGATGCGTAGGGCGGGCGCGCGGCCGTCGCCGGGCACCAGCAGGCCTAGGCGATCCTTGCCCGCGTTGATGGTGGCGCTGGCCGCGCCGCAGATCTCCAGCGCCCAGCGCAAGGGGCTGACTGGATCCCCCAGGAACATCGAGGGAGATGGATCCACCACCAGCCACAGGATCAGTTCGCGGCTGGCCTCGAAGCGCTTGATGACGGGCTCGCCCAGCCTGGCCGTCAGCGGCCAGTTGATGGCGCGGGGATCATCGCCGGGCACGTAGGGCCGGTTCTCGACGAAGGTGAGGCCCGATCCCTTGAGCTTGCTGGGATGCAACCCCTCCGTGCCGCCGGACAGCACCTTGCGCAGCCGCAACGGAAGTCGCCGCATCCGTGCGAGAAATCGCTTCCATCCGGCAGGGTTCATGGGGTGATTATCCAG
>DAOPYE010000035.1:0-24127 GCA_035352715.1 Holophaga sp.
CACCTCGTCCAGGATCAGCGAACCTCCCCCCTCGGCCTCGCGACCCCATCGCCGGTACATCCAGGCCGTGGCAAGGCCGAACAGCGGCAGCAGGCCGATGAGCCACAGATGCGTCATTCGAAGGCGGATCGTCCCGTTGAGCAGCCACAGGAACAGCGCCGAAGCCGCGCCAGACAACAAGCCCACGGCGGCACCCATGCCCAGATCCCAGCTCGTCCGAACCCATCGCCACCGCCACGCGAACATGCAGCCTCCCCGCTCATCGTACCGCGGGTGCGAGCTGCGAAGGCAGATCTGCCTGAAATCGCCCGGCCCAAGCCATAATGCTTGCTCGCCAAGTGCGCAGGAGGATGGTTTGACAAACCCGGATATCGCGGTGGTGGGGGCCGGACTGGCAGGCTCCGAAGCGGCGTGGCAGCTGGCCCAGCGGGGCTGGCGCGTGCGGCTGCACGAGATGCGCCCGAACACGCAGACCCCCGCGCACACCACCGGGGATGCGGCCGAAATGGTCTGTTCGAACTCATTCAAGAGCGACGATCTGCATTCCGCCACGGGCATCCTCAAGGGCGAGATGCAACGCATGGATTCGCTGATCCTGAGCACGGCCGAAGCCACGCGCGTGCCTTCCGGCAACTCGCTGTCCGTGGATCGCGAGCGCTTCGCGCGCAGCATCACGGAAGCCCTTCGCGCCCATCCCAATATCCACTGGCAATCGGGCGAAGTCGCCGAACCACCCTCCGACGTGCCAGTGATCTTGGCCACTGGCCCACTGACATCCGACAGCCTGGCCCAGTGGCTGTTCCAGCACTGCGGCGGCAACCGCCTGTTCTTCTATGACGCCATCGCGCCCATCGTCGAGCGTGATTCCATCAACATGGAAATTGCATTCAAGGCCTCCCGCTACAACAAGGGCGGCGCGGACTTCATCAACTGCCCCATGGATAAGGCTGCCTACGAGGCATTCCTGGACGCGCTGTTAGCCGCGCCCAGGGTGGAACTGCACGATTTCGAGACGCCGTTCTTTGAAAGCTGCCTGCCTATCGAAGTCATGGCAGATCGTGGCCGCGAGACGCTGCGGCACGGCCCCTTGAAGCCCGTAGGGCTGGACGATCCCCGCACCGGACGCTGGCCGCACGCGGTGGTCCAGCTTCGACAGGACACCCTGGCCGGTGAGCACTTCAACCTGGTGGGCTTCCAGACGCGGCTCAAGTGGGGCGCGCAGCAGGAGGTTTTCAGGATGATCCCCGGCCTGGAGAACGCCGTCTTTTCGCGCCTTGGAAGCATCCACCGGAACACCTACGTCCAGGCGCCAGCGGTTCTGGATGCGACACTTGCTGTTAAATCCAAACCCGGTCTCTGGATCGCAGGCCAGCTCTGCGGCGTGGAAGGCTACCTGGAATCCGCCGCCAGCGGCCTCGCTGCAGCCTTCGCCGCCGATCGCACGCTGCGCAAGCTGGAACCGATGCCCTTCCCGCGCGAGACACTGCTGGGATCTCTTTTGAACTACCTTGCCAACGCCAGCCTCAAGGACTTCGTGCCCATGAACGCCATGATGGGACTGCTGCCCGATCTGCCCGCAGGCACGGTGGATGTGCGCGCAGCCAAGCGTGCCGGGGGCGCGAAAGGCCTGAAGATCGCCAAAGGCATGCCCCAGCGTGAACGAGCGCTGGCGAGCCTGGATCGATTTCTGGCCGAGACCCAGGCGAAAGCCGAGACCGGAGATCAGCCCAGATAGTCGAACAGGTTCGTCTTGCCGGTCTTCGAGATGACGCTGAGCGAGGCCTGCTGGGCGGTCTGTTCCTGGTACCACTCCGAGATAGCGGTTGGATAATCCACGGACTGGTACGTGTTCTGAATCGTCTGAAGGCTCTCGTTGTAGGATCCCAGATCAGTCGTGATCTGTTCGATGGAGGCCTGCCTCCCACCCAGATCCGTGATCTGGTTGTTTAGCGCGCTCTGGATGTTCTTGATGTTGTCGCAGGCAGTCTTGATGCCCGCGGAATTGTTCGAGGTCAGCGCATCGCGCAGGTTCGTGACCTGCGTGAACATATCGGTGCTGCTGCCCTGCCCGCCAGCGCCGAAAAACACCGTGTTCCCAGGGATGTTGGTCGAGACGGACGTGCTGGAGGTGATATCCAGATTGATGCTGGCGCCATTGCCCGCGTAGTTCGCCCCCGTGGCTGTGAGCGTGAAGGGCTGGGTCGTCGTATTTGTTCCAGAAAACAGGTACTTGCCCTGGGATTGCGTGTTCGCCAGCGACAGGATCGTGCTGCGGATACCATCCACCTCGTTGGCGATATTGGCCCGGCCGTTGCTGCCGGTGATATCGCTTTGCCCCTGCTGCCCCAGCTCCAGGAGCCTTTGCAGAGAATCATCCAGCGAGGATAGCGTAGTCTCCGACGTCTTGAGAAACGAGGTGGCTCGATTGGCCTGGTCGATGTGCTGCTTGTTGATGGCGATGGAGTTCTGGAAATCCAGCACCAGCGCCGAACCCGTTGGATCATCGCTTAGCCGCAGCAGTCGATTGCCGCTGGAGATCTGGTTCGAGAGATCGGTCATGCGCTCCTTGGATCGCTGAAGATCCAGGCGCGTCTGGTAGTTGGTCAAGGGATTGGGCGTACGAAGTGACATGGTTCACCTATATTTCCATGTTTCTAGAATTATCGACCAAACTGGTTCACAAGCTGATCGGTCAACGTGTCGATGACGCTGATGAATCTCGCCGCGGCCTGGTAGCCGCGCTGGAAGGTAATGAGGCTGGTGGCCTCCTCATCCAGATCTACCGCGGAGGCGCGGTCTCTCTGCGTACTGAGGGCTGATAGCAGATTGTCCTGATTGGTGCTGGTGACCCCAAACCCCTGGGCGTCCGTCCCCACCCTGTTTGCGAGGCTGGAGATCATCGTGCTGTAGGGGCCGGAATCCCCCGTGCCATCTCCGTTCGTATCCACCGTTCCCGTGGCCTGCTGCAGCGCAGCCAACCTCAAGGCCACAGAATTGTTGCCAGCAGCGCCCGCAACGCCTGCGGCGGCGATGAGTGACGGATCCGTGGCAAGGACCGAGTTCACCTTCAGGCTGTTCACCATGCCCTTGTAGTTGCTCACGGCCGTAACGGTGGTGGGCAATCCGTTAGCGCCGTTGGCGACCGCTCCCAGAAAGAAATCCCGGCCCGTCGTTCCGTTCAGCGCAAAACCGGCGTTGTGAATCGTATTCACCTGACTGGCGATGCCCGCCGCGAGTTCATCCAGCTTCCGCTCGTACCCGGGCAGGACATCGTCGCGCAGATCCAGGTAGGCACCAAGCTGGCCTTCATTGACCTTGGTGGTGATATCCACCATCGCGCCGCTGCCTTGGGCGACCTGCACGTTCTGGTAGTTGCCGGCGATGGTGCTTGGCGCAAGCGACATCTTGTAGGCCGTGTTGCCATTCACCAGGACGGCGGCACCGGAATCCAGGCTGATCTGCATGCGGCCCTTGTCGTCCTCGAACACCTGAACGCCCACCAGCGAGGCGAGATCCTTGGCCAGCGTCTGGCGCTGGTCGCGCGCATCGTTGTCCGATCCCGGCAAGGGCTCGGTGGCGATACGGTCGTTCAGCTGCGCGATCTGCTTCGTCAGGCTGTTGATCTGCTCCACGATTCCCGACAGGCTGCCATCCGCCTGCTTGCGCTGGTTTTCCAGCATCTCGTAACGGCTTTGCATCCCGTTGACGAGGCTCTGCGCCTGACCGATCAGGTTGTTCCGCGCGGATCCATCCTCCGGCGTGGAAGCCAGCTTGTTGAAGCCGTTGAAGAAATTCTGCACCAGGGTATTCAAACCGCTGGTGCCATCGTCCTGGAAAGCGGAAGCAATGGCTTCCAGGCCGTTGTAGCGCGTCTCGGCGCCCGATTGACGCGAAGTCGCCTGCGTGATCTGAAGATCCAGGAAGCGGTTGCGGATGCCCTGCACATTGGTGAGCGTGACCCCGGCGCCGAACTGAAGATTACCGAAGTTCTGGCTATCGCTGGCCGTGATGATGGCTCTCTGCCGGCTGTAATCGGGCGTATTGACGTTGGCGATGTTGTGGCCGACGACGTTCAGGGCCGCTTGCGCCACTTCCAGGCCCGAAAGGCCGATGTTCAGACTGGAGTTGAGGCCGGGCATGGCGGACTCCTAGATGCTTTGTTGGAAACGCATGGAAATGGTCTTGGGCAGCGGCATGGATCCTTTGGCCTGGTAGGCCGCCTGCTGGTTCAAGCCCATCAAGGTCGCTTGCAGCGGAGCCTGCAATCCGTTGATGAGCATGTTGATTCCTGCCAGGCGTTGCTTGAGGTTCCGGGCCGCTTGGACATCCGCTGGCCAATCGATGACGTTGGGCCAGCGGATGCTCCCCACCAGGGAAATGGGATCCTCTCCGGCGAGCAGACGCCGCTCCAGCTCATCCAGCAGGGCAGGCAGCGAGTGCAGCATGGAACACCTCCAGCCCACACTTCGGCAAAGCCTGTACCAATGCGACCCACGCCCTAGGCGAGGAAATCCAGATGAGACTCGGCAGAGCCTGCCGGCTGTTCGGATTCCGACGGTGAGTCCTCTTCCGAGCCATGGGAACCCTGGCCCTGCTCGTGTTCATGCGGGTTCCGCTGCGGTTCCTGCCGTTCTTCGGTCTGGATTTCCTCGGACTCCGGGATCACGCGCACCGTGACGTGCTCGGTGGCCAACTGTTCCTCGGCCGCCTTCACCTTCGAGAATTCCCGCTGGATCTGCTCGCCAGTGTCCTGGGCCTGCCGGATGGCCTCCACATGGGCGGTCTGGAAGGCTTGGCGCTGTCCGAGCGGGCTGATCATGACCTCACATCACTGTTTCCAAGAGGTCGGAGAATGTTCCTTCAGCAGGCCATCCGCAACGGCTTCGCCATCGGGGTGGTAGTGATCGGAATCCAGTTGAACCTTCAGGGCTTCCACGCGTTCCTGCCGCACATCGGGAATGGCGGCGATCTGGACCTTGGCCGCGGCGATGATCTGGGCCGTGCTGGAAACATCCAGTGCGTCGTTCACCTGCGCCGAACCGGAAGTGCCGCCGGTCGGGGCCACCGATCCCGAACCGGCCGCAGGTTTCGCACCTCCAACGGAAGAAGAAGCGCTACCGCTGCTCGTCTTGCTGCTGGAAACCCGCATGCATCACCTCGATCAACTTACCTATCGACAGATCCGCGCGGAATTTCAAGTACCAGCGACCGATCGACTATTTCATATCAGTCTGTCCCATATTCCAGGACTGCTCAAGTTTTTCAGCCAATCCCCAGCCCTTGCCGGCGGCCACTGCGTGCTCAACCACCGCTTGATCCAACAGATAGTTGTAGGTGGCGTGCGCGTTGCTGTTCTCGCCGAACAGGCCCGAGGGCTGAATGGTCTTGCGCATGGACTGGAAAATCTGGGCCATCAGCATGCCTTCGAACATGGCGGCGGCCTTGGCATCCTTTCCTGCGTTCTCAGCGGAATTGGCCCCCTTGGAGGGCGCGGCGGCCTGCGTTGCCAGATCCACGGGCGAACGCTGGACAGAACCCATGCTCATTCCGGTATCCATCAGAGAACCCTCAATTCGGCGTTCAGCGCGCCGGCTTCCTTGATCGCCTGGAGAATCGCCACCATGTCGCGCGGCGTGATGCCCAGGGCATTCAGCATCTCGGCCAGCTTGCCCACCGAAGTGCCCGGCTCCAAGTTCAAGCTCTTGGGCTTTTCCTCTTTCGCGGTGATCTCGATCTTTTCCGTCGCCACCGTCTTGCCCTTCGACAGGGCCTTGGGCTGGCTGACCATGGGGGTGGAGGACACGGCGATGGCCAGGCTGCCCTGAACGATGCTGACGGCGCCGATCTTCACATCCGTACCCATGATGATGGTGCCGGTTTTTTCGTTCACCACCACGCGGGCCTTGGGCTGCATCTGCACATTGAGGTTCTCCAGCCGCGCCACCAGTTCCACGACACGCCCCTGGAATTCCTTGGGAATGGGCAGTTCCACGGTGCGGCCATCCAGCGGCTTGGCAATGTTCTCGCCCAGCTCCTCATTGATGGAATGGGCCACGCGCAGCGCCGTGGTGAAGTCCTCTTCATTGAGGCTGTACTGCAGGCTCGCCCGATCATTGAAGGAACCGGGGACGGCCCGCTCCACCACGCCGCCGTCGGGAATGCGTCCTGCGGTGGGATGATTCTTGGTCACGGAAGCGCCCCCGGCGGCGGCGGAAAAACCGCCCACCAGCAGCGGCCCCTGGGCCACGGCGTACACCTGGCCGTCGGGCCCCGTCAGCGGAGCCATGATCAAGGTTCCCCCGGCCAGGGATTTCGCATCACCCGTGGAGCTGACCGTGACATCAATGCGCTGTCCGGGCTTGGCGAAGGCAGGCAGCTCCGCGGTCACCATCACGGCGGCCACGTTCTTCACCTTGACGGTGCTGGGGTTGATGGCGATGCCCTGGCGGGCCATGAGGTTGGTCAAGGATTGCACGGTGAATCGGGTCTGATCCTTGTCGCCCGTGCCATCCAGACCCACCACCACGCCGTATCCCAGCAGCTGATTGCTGCGGACGCCCATCAAGCGCGCCACTTCCCGCAGGCGCGCGTCCACCTTCTTGTCAGGCGCGGCCACCAGGGTCAGCGCGACGAGGAATGCAAAAGCGATGCGCATGGTCATGTCCTCAGAAGGGCCAGATGAAGTTCAGCAGGCGGCTGATGTAGCCGGGCTTCAGCGTTTCGTCCACCACGCCCTTGCCGCCGTAGCCGATGCGGAGTTCGCCGACCTGGCTGGAGGAGACGCTGTTGTCCTTGTCCAGGCGATGGGGATCCAGCATCCCGGCGACATAGAGCCGCTGGGTCTCGTTGTTCAGCTGGATATCGCGGAAGCCCTCGAAGATGAGGTTGCCGTTGCCCACCACTTTGACCACCCGCGCCGTGACCGTGGTGGTGAAGATGGCGCTGCGACCCGTGGTGCCATTGCCCTTGAACTTGTTGGTCGTCGACGTGGAGCGCGTGTCCGAACCCTGCCCCAGCGAGGCCCAATTTCCGAACAATCCACCCGTGCCCAGCTTGTTCGATCCATCCCGCGCGGTGGTGACATCGGCCTTGGAGATGGCGTTCGTGCTTTCCGAAATGCGGATGGTCACCAGATCATTCAGGCGGCTGGCGCGCAGATCGCCCACCACGGAGCGATCCTGCCAGAGCGAGCCATCGGACAGCGGCCCGGCATTGGAAACCTCTTCCACATAGGGAATGCGGGATTTCGTGATATTCGGATCATGGCTCTTCGGCAGCGAACAGCCGACCATCATCAGCGTCCCCACAGACAGCGCGATGGGCAGGATTTTCCGCATGACCAACCTCCACCGCAAGACAGTGCAGGCGCCGTGCCATCCTCAATGGGCCCTCAGTGGACGATGACGATGCGATCGTGTCCGGCCCAGTCGGGACGGCACTCCGCATGGGCCCAGCCCAGATCTCGCGCCCGCTCGACCAGCGTCGGACCCTGGCCGGATCCGATCTCGATTACGCATCCCGCCGCTTGCCGGACTCGGGCCTGACGCAGCAGTTCCGTCGAAAGCGCCAACCCCTGTTCCGGGGCGAAGAGCGCGGATTGGGGTTCGAAGGTCAGCTCCCGCTGCAACTCCGCGCGATCGGCAGGATCCACATAGGGGGGATTCGACACCACCAGGCCCAGGGGGTCCGGAACGGGCGCCAGCAGATCCCCTCCGGCGAAGGCGAGCTTCGCGCTCAACGCCCCGGCGTTGCCTTGGGCCACCACCAAGGCTTCCCTGGAGAGATCCGTCGCCAGGATGTCCCAGTCGGTCTCCAGCGCCAGACAGATGCCCAGGATGCCCGATCCGGTGCCGATATCGCAGGCCCGGGCCACACCCCATTCCCGGCCGCAGGCCAGCGCGGCCTCCAGCACCAGTTCCGTCTCGGGCCGCGGAATCAGGACCGCCGGGTTCACCTGGAAACGCAGGCCCCGGAATTCCTTCCAGCCCAGGATGTAGGCCCAGGGCTCGCCCGTTCGGCGGCGCTCCATCCAGGCGGCAACGCGGCTGATGATCTCATCGGAAACCACATCATCCCGATGCGCGGCCAGCCAGGCGCGATCCAGGCCAAGGCCCTCCTCGAACCAGCACCGCGCCTCGGCCTCGGCTTCCTCGGGATCGAGAAAGCCGCCCAGCGTCTGGATCAGCTCGCGCCGAAAGACCGCGAAGTTCGACTTCATCCGTGTCCCAGCAGCGAAGCGAGCCTGGCGCGGCTCTCCTCCAGCACCTGCGCGTGCAGGCTGCCGCCCACGCTATCCATGGTGACGACCAGGGGAAAGTCCTCGACGTCCACGATCCAGAAGGCCTCGGGGCTGCCGAACTCCGCGAGCATCTTCACATCCACCACCCGCTTGACGCGCTCGGCCAGCAGAGCCCCCGCGCCGCCCGTGGCGTGGAAGTAGCACGCGCCGGTCTTCTGCAACCCCGCGCTGGTCTTCGGCCCCATGCCGCCCTTGCCGATGACACCGCGCACGCCGTAGGTCTCCAGCACCTCGGCCTGGTAGGACTCTTCGCGGATGCTGGTCGTGGGGCCGCAGGAGACGAAGGACCATCCACCCTCATCGTTCTGTTTCACCACCGGGCCGCAGTGATAGATGAAGGCCCCTTCCAGGATCGGACGAAGCCATTCGGGTTTCTGGGCGACCATGAAGGCGTGCCCCATATCGCGGGACAGCACCACGCGGCCCGAGAGCAGCACCTCGTCGCCCACGCGCAGGGCGCGGATTTCGGTTTCGGGAACGGGGGTCACAAGGCGCTTCATGGGGGTTCCTAGGCAAAGCTCGCATGGCCATCGACATCGACTGTCAATGTCATGCGTCGGCTGGACCAGCACATGTAGCTGATGCTGACGTAGAAGCTGGCCGGATGACGCCAAAGCTCATCCACGAAGACCCCGAGCACCGTGGTTCGGCCGCCGTAGCCCATGGGGCCGATGCCCAGGGAGTTGATCTCGGAGACCAGCTGCCGTTCGAAGGCATCGAGATCCACCCGGGGATTGGCTTCCGTGAGCTTGCGCAACAGCAGCTCCTTGCTGCGCTCGTAGCTCACCACGCGATCGCCGCCGATCGCCACGCCCAGGATGCCCGGCGCGCAGCCCTGACCCTGGGCTTTCATCACCGCGTCCAGCACGCAGGCGCGCACGCCCGCAAGGTTGCGCCCCGCGCCGAGATCCGCGTCGGGCAGGCGGTACTGGGCACCCACGTTTTCGCACCCGCCGCCCTTGAGCATGATGGCGATCTCGATGTGATCGGAGGACCATTCCTCCAGGTGGACGACGGGGTGGCCCTCGCCATAGGGATCGAGGTTGGTCCCGGGATTCTGCCCTGAAAGCGCGCCGACGCAATTGGGGCGCAGCCACGAGCGCCTGGTGGCCTCGGCCACGGCGGCGCGGATCTGCGCCTTGAGCTGGCGCTGGGAGATCCCGAAAGGGTGCCGCACCCAGAGGATGACGGTGCCCGTGTCCTGGCAGAGCGGCGCGATCCGTGCATCCGCCAGGGTGATGTTCTCGAGCATGGTGCCAAGCGTGTTCGCCGCACGGGAACCCGGGATTTCCGCCGCGCGCTGGGCCTCCATGGCATCGATCACATCCTGCGGCAGGCGCGAGGTGGTGCGCCGCAGCAACTCCAGCACCGCTGGGACCAGATCCAGCGCCTTGAGATCGGCCCGCCAGCCGAGTGGCAGGACGGAGTGGGCTTCAACGGTTTCCAGGGAGGTCAGACACGCGTGCATGGATGGATTATCCCCCGAAGGCGCGACAGAGCGAGGTCGTCAGCAGCAGCAGGGGCGTGCGGCCGCCAGAAAGGGCCATGCCCTTCAGATCCAGATCCGTCTGGTTCACCTGTCTCAGCAGGCGGTGAACACCTTCCGACTTCAGGCGATCCATGGCCCGCGCATAGCCATCCAGTAGGAAGCTCTGCTTAGGGCTCAGCCCCAGCGCGGCCAACAGCTCGCCTCCGTTCAAGCCTTGGGCCCGGGCTTCCACCATGCGGCACAGGCGGTCAACCTCCCGGCGCGCCTGCCCCAGCAGCATCAGGGGCGCGCCGCTGGGCTCATCCTCCAGCGCCACGCGCAGCGCCTCCAGCGCTTTGGCGAGCTGACCTTTCTGACAGGCCTGAGACCAGGCGAAGGCGCTCTGTTCGCCCAAGCGGAACGTGGCCTGGTCCACCATCGCGGCGCCCACCCGGCGATCGTCCGCCAGCAGATCCAGCACCTCCAGGGTGCGACGCAGAATGCCCGGATGCCCGCCCATGCGCGAGGCGATGCGCACGCTCACACCCGAATCCAGCCGCAATCCCAAGGCAGAGGCCTCGCGTTCGACGTAGGCGACGGCGTCGCGCTCGTCCAGGGCGCCCACCTTCAGCACGCGGCCCTGGGTGTTCCAATCGCTGAAGGGCTTGGAGCCCAGGATGCGGCCGGGCCCAGCGGACAGAGCGCTGCGCGACACCAGCAGCAGACGCGTATCGGAAATGGGATTCGCCAGCAGGGCCTTGATGGAGGCGGGCAGTTCCTTGGGGCGTTCCAGCAGATTCTCGGCCTGGGGCACAATCACCACGCGCGTGGCGCCCAGGGGGGCACACTCGGAGAGGGCGTTCTGAACCTCGGGCCAGGGACAGCCTTCGGCGCAAACCGAGAGCGAGAAATCCGCCCACTCGGGATCCACATGGACCGCTTTCCAGGCTTCGATGGCCCGCAGGCGGCCTTCGCCATCCTCGCCGTGGAGCAAGGCGTATTCCGATTTCGCGAAAGCGGCTGGCACGCTCATCAGTCGCTGCCTTCCAGAAGCTGCGTGAGGAAGCTCTCGGCGAAATCATCCGCCAGGGATTCCAGCACCTGAAGCTCGCGGTTATCGAAGCTGGCGAAGTTCTGATCCACGCGGTACTGATTGGAGAACGTCAGCGCCCGGCGGGCGATGATGATCGCTCCCGTGCGTCCATCCTGAAGCTGCACGGAGGCGGACACGCGCACCTCGACGCGGCTGGCGGAGCCTGCAGAGCCCTTGGCGGAACCATTGCCCAGGGAAAGGCCCAGCGGTCGCACTTCGTAGTTTTCCAGGCTGACCTGAAGCACCCATCGGGATTGCTCGCTCTGCCCCACCAGCTTCCAGGGCGAGGCGGCGACGATGCGGTTTTCCAGGGCCTTGCGGAAGGTTTCCTCCATCCCCAATCGGCGCGTGTGATTCGAAAAGGAAGCGATGCGGACGGATTCGCCCTTCACGGTCCAGGCTGCGGCCCTGGGCCGACGGTCCAGGCGGTGGTAGCCACATCCGGCCAGTGCCGGCAGGAGGGCGGAGAGGATGACAGCGCGTCCGTTCACGGTCCGCCTAGGCTTCGCCGGGCGTCACAACGCCGATGTAGGGAAGGTTGCGGTACCGACCCGCGGCGTCCAATCCACAGCCCACGACGAAATGGTCTTCGATCGTGAATCCCACGTAATCGACCGGAACTTCCACGCGGCGACGGCTGGGCTTATCCAGCAGTGTAACGATGCGGATGCTCGCAGGCTGGCGATCCTTGAGCACGTTGCGCACCTTGTACAGCGTCAGTCCGGTGTCGATGATGTCCTCGATGATCAAAACATCGCGGCCCTGAATGGTGCAGTCCAGATCGTGCAGGATCTTCACCTCGCCCGTGGTCACGGTCTGGCCGCCGTAGCTGGCCACGCGCATGAACGAGACTTCCACATCCAGATCCAGCGCCCTGACCAGATCCGCCATGAAGATGAAGCTGCCATTCAAGAGGCCCACCACGACCAGATCCTTGCCTGCCAGCTCCTTCGAGAGCGCTGCGCCGATCTCTCGCGTGCGGCGTTGAATATCGGATTCGGAGATCAGGGTTTCGATGTGGTGGGACTTCTTCAAGGCGAACCTCCAGGGATCTATTCAACCCGGAGGGCACCGGGCGGGTCTACAGATTGAGAGCAGAAGACTGCCCTTGCCCTTTCCAGGAACCCCCTCCATGATAGCCCTCGCGCAACACGAGACTTGCATGCAGCCTGAGGCGAGCACTTCCCCATACCATACCCCCGAGGTACGCACCTGGGTCGAAGCCGCTCAAATGGGTGATCAAACGGCCTTTACCCGCCTGGTCGAGCTCTTTCAGCGCGATGTCTACGGCAAGGCGTTTTCCATCGTGAAAAACCATCCCGATGCGGATGACGTGGTCCAGGAAACATTCATCCGCGCCTTCCGCGCCCTGCCAGGATTTCGCTTCGAGGCCTCCTTCCGCACCTGGCTGATCACCATCACCACCCGCCAGGCGCTGAACTGCCTGGAGCGCAACCGCAATCCCCATGACTCCCTGGACACGGACGAAGATGGCCAGGAGCACGCGGCCCTGCGCATCGAGGACAACCAGATGACCGCGCTGCTGGATCAGGAATCCCGCCGCCTGCTGCGCGAGGCCCTGCCGAAACTGCCCAAGCGCCAGAAGCAGGCGATGATGCTGAAGCTTCAACACGATTGGAAGTACGAACAAATCGCCCAGGAGATGGGTACTTCCGTCGGCAGCGTGAAATCCCACATCTTTCATGCCATCCAGAACCTAGCCCGCTATATCCAGGTGAAACCATGAACGAGCGCGACCTTCCCGTCCCCGACGCCTGCCGTCTGGCTCTGGAAGCGATCCAGGCCGACCCCCTGGACCTGCCAGAAGAGGTGGAGCGCCATCTGAAGACATGCCTTGTCTGCGCTGAAACCCGCATCCAGTGGCTGGCGCAAGAGGACGCGCCCCACGCCTTGGCCCCCGCCGCCTATTTCGAGCGCCTGCCGGGACGCATCCAGCGCAAGTTGCCAGCCCGCAATCGCCTAGCCCAGCGCATGCATCCGTCCTTCTGGGCCGCCGCGGCCGGACTGGCGCTGGCCGTTGGCATCGGCGGCTTCATGGCCGGGCGCGTGAACCGCACGCCAGTGGTGGAGGCTGCAATCGAAAGGCCGACACCCCCACCCATGCCTGCGAGCGTGCGGGAAAGCATTCCCGAGACGCCCTTCCACCCAGGCGATGAGGTGACATCCCAGCTTTCCAACCTCAGCCAAGAAGAAGCTGCCGCACTGGCAAAACGCTTGGCGGAGAAGACGGCCAAGCCCACCGAGCAGCCGGTCGAGACCTCCGACGGGTCGAGGTAAGGAGGGTTCGAATCATGCGCAACGCATTCCTGATGATCCCCCTCGTGACTGGGCTCTGGGCCCAGGCAGCGGCCCCTCTACCTCGCCGGGCCCACAAGCGCACGCCGCCCCCCCCCATCCAGGATGGCCCGCTGGCGACGCGGCTGTTCCAGATACGTATGACGCGCATCCAGCAGACCATGGGCCTGCCGGAATACCAGGCCAGAGCCATGGCCGAGCGGTGGCGGCAGTACGACTGCGATTTCATGAACACCGCCCGCAGATCGGACCCCTTGAAGAACCAGATGGAAGAGATCCTGAGGGGCACCGCGCCGGAAGACGAAAAGAACCGACGCATCAAGCCGCTGCTCGACGCCTACTTGCCACTATGGAACCAGCTGGGCCAATCCCGCCGCCGCTTTGAGGAAGACCTGCGCGCCAACCTGAGCCCCGCCCAGCAGGCGCGACTCATCCTGCTGATGGATCAGCTTCACCGGGAGTTGGAGCAGATTCTGCGCGACACGGTGCGCGAGCATCACAAGGGCACGAAATAGCCTCAAGCGCCATCCGGCCCCTGGAAATCGGGACCTGACGCATCGAGAATCATCGGCACAACCATGGGGCGCGTCTCCGTGGTCTTGCGGATGGTCCGGCGCAGCGCTTGGCGCAGCAACTCCACCAGGGCTTCGCGGTTCTTCCGCACTTCCAGAGGCGCCTCTTCGAAAGTCTTCCGGGCTACGTTCCTCAGCAGGGTGCCATAGTCCTCGTCATCGGAAAGCACCACGAACCCACGGGAGAGGATGTTCGGATCCGCGGCCAGCTCGCCCGTCGCCGGATCCACCAGCAGCGTCGCCACCACGATGCCATCCTCCTGCAGGATGAGTCGATCGTGGATCACCCGCGCATCGACCATATGGCTGACGCCCTCGTGCACAAAGCACTTGCCAACGGGCACACTGCCCGCAATGCGCGCCGGACCATTCTCGAAGATCTGCAGACACTGCCCGCCATCCAGCAGCAGCACGCGGTCCTTGGGCCAGCCCAGCGAATCCGCCAGACGCCCGTGCACCTGCAGGTTCCGATAGGTGCCATGCACGGGCACCATCAGGCGCGGGCGCACGGTCTGGATCATCGTCGCGGAATCCTCGCGATAGCCATGGCCGGTGGCGTGGATACGACCCAGACCTTCGGTCAAGGTCTCCGCCCCCAGCCGCGCCGCCAGATCCAGCAGACGCGAGATGGCAACTTCGTTGCCGGGAATGGCGCGGGAGCTGAGGATCAACCGATCTCGCTCGGCGACCTTCAGCCCCTTCACCTCGCCGCGCAGCACGCGCGAAAGGCCGCTCATATCCTCGCCCTGGGTGCCCGTGCAGATGACCAGGACCTCTTTCGGCTTGAAGAGCGGCACTTCCTTGGGGTCGATGAAGAGATCGTCGGGCAGTTGCAGCTTCTTCAACTCGCGCGCGATGGCGACGTTGCGCTCCATGGACCGGCCCAGCAGGCAGACCTTGCGGCCCTCCTCGAAGGCCAGATCCAGCAGGATCTGGATGCGGTGGATATTCGAGCTGAATGTGGCCACGAAGAGCTTGCCACGGGTCGCCCGGAACGCATCGCGCAAGCCATCCCGGCACAGGGATTCCGAGGGCGTCGGCCCGGCCTGAAGCACGTTGGTCGAATCCGAAAGCAGCGCCGCCACGCCCGCGTCTCCCAGCGCCTTGAGGCGCTTCAGCCCTGTGATCCGGCCGTCCACGGGCGTGGGATCCAGCTTGTAGTCGCCCGTATGGACCACCACGCCCTGGGGCGTGTGCAGCACGATGGCGCTGGCGTCGGGAATGCTATGCGTGACCGGCACCCATTCGGCCTCGATCTCGCCACATCCAATGGGCAGCCGATCAAAATCCGAGACGCGATGCAGCAGGTTCTTTCCGCGGATCTCGAATTCCTTGAGCTTGCCTTCCAGCACCCCCAGCGTGAACGCCGTCCCATAGACGGGCACGGGCCAGCGTTCCAGGAAATAGGGCAGCGCCCCCAGATGATCCTCGTGGCCGTGGGTCAAAAGCACCGCATCCACCTGATCCGCGAAGGGTTCCAGATAGGCGAAGTCGGGGATGATGGCGTCGATGCCCGGCTGATCATCGGAAGGAAAAAGCTGACCGCAATCGACCAGGAACAGGCTTTTGGCCGTATGCACGACCAGCACGTTCATCCCGAATTCGCCCAGGCCCCCGATGGGCACCAGCCGCAATTCTCCCGGTGCGGGTGGTTCCTGCCAGGCGGTGAAGGTGGGTTCAAGGTTCTGCATGTTGCCTCAACAATTCGGGAGCATCTTGAAGGATACGCTCCAGAAGGCGCGGCCACACCTCCACGGGGATCGCCTCGGCCCGCACCGTGGGCGCGAGGCCAAAAGCTTCGAGGATCTTCGCCGTGGAAGCTGGCTCCAGTGCGGGCTGCCAATTATTGGCCAGGGTCTTGCGCCGATGGGCGAAGCTGCGGTGCAGCAGCGCCAGCAGGGGCGTTCGAAGCTCGTGAGGCAGGGCACCCTCCCGCGGCTCGAACAACAACACAACGGAATCCACCTTGGGCGCGGGCCGGAAGGCGCCTGGACCCAGCTTCATCAGCCGGGTGATGCGAGAGGACAACTGGGCCAGGACCGACAGCGGCCCATAGGCCTTTTCACCGGGCTTCCCCAGCAGCTTCTGGCCCACCTCCAACTGGAACATCAGCACCATCCGATCCCACGCGATAGGCTGGATCAGCAGGCGCGTCAGGATCGGCGTCGCAGCGTTGTAGGGCAGATTACCCGCGATGGCCCAGGGGCCGCCCTCTGGCAGCGCCACCTTCACCGCGTCGCCATGGATCAAATGGAAATGCGACACCTGCGCGAAACGCTCCCGCAGCACCTCGATGGCTTCCGGATCCAGATCCACGGCCCAAAGCGGCCGCCCGTCCGCCAGCAAGCCTTCCGTCAACACGCCGGGACCGGGGCCAATCTCCAGCAGACAAGGCGCCTTCGAAAGCCGCGCCGCCTGCACGATCCCCTCAATGGCGCTGCGCTGCACCAGAAAGTTCTGCCCGAATGATTTTTTGGGACGAAGTTCCATACCCTTCCAGTTTTCACGAAAAACGCCCGGGAAGCTCCCTTGCCAGAGGGACACAAATATTTCATTCCAGCATGAAAGCGGTGAATCCATACAACAGAACCCCCTGTCTTCCCGAATTCAGAAGAGACAGGGGGGCTCTTGGTAATGTGATGCGATTAGTTCGGAGCTTGCACGAAGGACATCGAAGTAGTGATCTTCATGTGGGATTGCGTTGTATGGCGCTCCAGATAGAAGAAATCAAACTGATAGTATTCACCCTCTACAAGGTTTAATAATGCCCCGGAACTATCCTTCGCATTGGCATCAAGCGTGATGCTCTTTCCCAGCTCGCTGTGAACACCACCCAAGTCGATGACGAGCTTTTTATTAATAAAAACCCACACGTCATCATCACCGATGAATTCGAAGAATTGTCCCGGCTTATAAGCAAACATCGTATGAAGTTCGTACGAATAGTGAAAATTGTGTTTTATGCTATTAGCGGGTGTATCATCAGGACAGGTAGCGGCAGTGCCTCGAGCAGAGGAAGTCGATCCCGGATTATTATGGATATAGTTCCCCTGCAGTCTTTGATCAATTGGGAACTGGGCTTTGTTATCGTACACGTATGTTGGTGGATCCGTTGAAGGCAGTTTCTCGGAGAGAGGAATCGTGTATTCAGTTTGGTAGGGATCTTTATCATTAGGGCCATGGGGAGATGGGAAATCATTCCACCAAGCATTAAAACTGGCTTCACTGTGGATACCACTCTTGACTGAGGCAGACCAAACTTTGGTCGTGTTGAATACAGGCTTATTATCCGATCCTAAATCGTTTAGTACAAGGTTGTTCATCTGGCCAAGATAGTCGTTGCTCGACTCAAAGTCTGGATTCCACCAAGGTCCATCAAATTGGGCCAAGTAGGGATCCTGGCCGGTGCGAGCAACAACATTGCCGGTGAGGCTCGTCTTATAGATGGGGAAAGGCGTATTTGGATCACAGGTAACCGCAGGAGGATGACCATCCCCAATCGTCACCGTAACATCATCAATCGTACCGACAAAGCTGGCATTGGCTTGGAATACAATATTTGAATCTGTGGTTCCGCAGACGATCTTTACGCTACCAGTAGCGCTTACAGCAGTTCCGGGTTTTCCACCCAATATGGGTGTAATCGTGCCCTTGGTGCTTGTACGCTTAATGGTGTACGCCACGGTATAGGACTGCCCAGCCAAGAGTTTGAGCGCCTGAGTCAGATTGGAAGTTCCAGTGTGGGCGGCACAGTTGGCCACTCCACCGGAAATGGTCCAGGCAGTATCTTTGGTCCAGATCGTATCTGAATCAAATGTGCCGTTGTCAGCAATCTGAACGGGGAAGTTATAAGGTGCGGAGGGCGAGAAATCCCGAAGCGTTCCGCTCAGGTTCAAATACATATCCACCACGATGCTATTCGCAACAGGCACGGCAGGCGTGGTTGTTGGCAGGGCTGTGTACGTTCCGGCGGCACCCGCCGTCACGACGACTCCCGGAGCCGGGCTGAACAACTGGGTCCCATAGGTGGTGTAGGCGCTTGCCGTCACAATCGAGATACCCGACGCTTTAACAGGAATAGAGAATGTCCCGTCTGGTCCAGAGGTAACGCTTGAAAAACCAACGTAGTCACTGCCTGTTACCTTCACGCTTGCATTCGGAACGATGGTGCCGTCTTTTCTAACAACCTTTCCGGTGATATACGCCGTAGCCGTCGTATCATCTGCATTCCAAGTCGTGAAATGGGATACCGTGCCTTCGTAGTAATTGTTCGGAGCCACCCCTCCCAAGGTCATCGTACCTTCTTCGACCCAGCGACCCAGCAATGTGTCGTAGTACCACGCGGGCACCAAGGTAGGACCATTGCCCATACAATAGAGTGAAGCGGCCGGAATTCGAATGGTGGCCGTCTTGCCCGCGGCTAGGTTCAGCTTGGAGCCAGAATTATCCGTAAAGGTGACATCCATCGCTCCAAAACTTTCAATCGTGGTCCCCACGTTCGTCGTGTAATCCCCAGGCATCAATTCGGGCCGGGAGGAGGGATCAATGGGGGTCAGACTGGCCGTAACGGGAAAGGTTGGCAGCGCGCCAGAATTCGTCACCAGCGCATTTTCGGGAAGGACAACCTGCGCACTGGTACCAGGCACCTCGAGGGTTGTTTCCGAATCAAGGTCAGAAACGCTGATAATCGTCGATGGCAGCAAGCATGCGTTCACATAGTTGTTCCGGTTTGTCAGAAGATTTGCGATTATCTGCGTTTCGCCAAAACCAGCAGCCGTCACCGTGAACTGCTTTCTTTCCCCGGGAAGGACCGACAAGGAGAAGGAGCCAGTGGCGTCCGTCGTGGCTGTCGCTGACCCATCCGTCACCTGTGCGCCAACGATGGCCCGGTTCGACTGGAAATTCTTTACAGTTCCATAAACCACTACTTTTTCAGAGGAAGGTAGAGGGGAAGGCAGAGGGGAAGGCAGACTACCGCCGTTCGCATTGCTCCCTCCCCCGCAGGAAACCATCATCCCCGCAAGACAGACAAGGAAAGCACCAAACAGCCTTGAAACCGTCTGTCGCAGTTGGCCTCGGCCGAATCCATGAGGCGGTTGATTATGAGTGGATGAGAGAATGGGAATCATGGTACCTCCCTGGGTGCGCACATGGAGCGAGAGTGGGTTGCCTGAACGAAGCCATGCAAATGTCGTGTTGAGAAGGCGCCCGCGCTCCTCGTGAACGGGGCCGGGATGGGAGATCAGGGCCTAATGGACCGTCCTCCAGACCTTGGGACTGGCAAGCGCCTGAGCCGGTTGCCCATCAAAGGACTTAATCTTCAATTCGTCCTTTTTACTGGGATCTGCCGGGGCGAGCATGCCTCCCTGCAGAACGGTAAGGACACTCTTGGGGGAGAACCCGCTTGCCACGCCCTTCCATGTAAAAACTTCGCCAGAGATACAACCCGTATCTGAATTGGTCCCGATATTCGGTCGCATCACGTCACAGACCCGCACCGTGGTGGTGGTTCCAACTCCTGGATTGCACGCGTTGTTATCCTGATACCCCGTGGGCTTGAAGTAGCTGTAGTACAACTTCCCGAGCAATACGGTGGGCGTGGTGATGCCCTTGGACACGAAAGCATCGCCGGAGGCCCGGCTGGGAAGGTCCAGGAAGTAGCCGTAATAGGTATTGAGGTAGAAGGAAAGGCCGGGAGTGACCACAGCGGAGTCCATTCCGGCTTCTATCTTCTTAAGGTTGGCATCCAGGATGCCCGTCGAATCAACGCCCAAAAGATCAGCGCTATCCTGGCGATCGAACACCACGGTCAGGCGGTGCTGGTTGGGTTTATCGGACCCGGTGGCATACGCATCCATCGGGTTGTTGCGGTCGCCGCTAACCAGCGCGACCCCGACAGCGAGGGGTGTCACCTTCGGGTCGTTTGCCCTCGTCATCCTTAGGTCGGAGACAAGGAAAGGCGCCGGCATCGTGCTCAGGATGCCATTCGGGCGGTCCTGGTGATAGACCGGACGGGGCGATGCGGCCCATTTCCCGATATTGCTAGAATCCACTCGAAACATAGACATACCCGTCGCCGAGCTCATGTCACGACTTCCGAGTGCCCACAGGCCACCGAAAAAGTCCGTAAAGTAGGCCCGCTGGGCCAAACCCGAGTAGGGGATGACTTCCATCGGCATCACGCCAGCACCCACAGGGCCGTTCTTGGGGAGTTTCGTCACAGGATCCGGGGAAGCATCCAACTTCCAGTATTTCACGACATGGCCGGTCTCCACATCCAGGGCGATCACGGACCGTCCCAAAGGTGTGTTCGAATTCGGAGTTGGATAATTCTTCTCGATTTCGGGAACGCTGAAGCCCCCACCCAGGAACGCGACATCCTTCAGTTTCTGAGCGGCCCCCGAATCGACGAGGATACGGCCCGTGGTGGGCTGACAGGTCGACCAGCCCATCGTAGAGATGACAGAATTATCCGCAGTACCGTCGAAGACATAGCTCGTCGCCTCGTCTGGGACCAGAGCCCACCCCTTGCCATCGCCAAGCTTGGGTGAAAAGGGATCCCGGACATCAAGGGCATAGTAACTGCGCCCACCCTTGCCCAAGCCCATGATCAAGGTGGCCCGCTCTAGGGTTCCGCTGGCACCTGACATCATGCCATCCCCGTTGCTCGCGCTGGCCTCCGGAAGATCCAAGAAGTAGAGACAGGGCGTTCCATTGACACCTGCGCGATGGGGATTGCCGGGTGACTGATAGTAATCGCAGTATTTGATGATATCAGTAGGGATGAAGGCCCAAAGTTCCTCGACCACACCTGCTTTGACAATATTCGGAGCAGTCGCGGTGCCAAGGTTGTTGTCCCAGGTCACCTCACCAAAGGCGTGGATGACCCCTTGGTTTGTGCCGACGTAGATGACCCTGAAATGCTTGCCCTTCTTCGTCCCATCCGTCCAGGCACCGCTGAGAATGGAGGGCATGGAACTGGACGAGGGAGAAGCGTACTCCAGAAAGGCGGGAGTGCTATCAATAACATCCCCCAGGATGTTGCCGCGCGTCGTGGCACCCGTAGCATCGGCGAAGATATCCGCACCCATCATCCACTGCAGATTCTTCAGCTTGGTATCGGTATCTGATCCCGGGAGCAGGGCTCTCAGCTTGTATTCGGGTTTGGCGGGATCATCCAGGTCCGTCTTGGTAATGCCCGTGGAGATTGAAAAAGTGCCTGGATTGGCTGTGCCCGAAACAGATTCGAGGCGCGTATAGATTTTGCGATCCTTCCACGCATTGAACCTCGGTGCCTGCAGAACAGACCATCCCGGCTGGTCGGCCGTGGCCAAATCAGTGACCTCGACGCCATTTCTATCCAGAATCTGAGTCTGGGTAAGAGATCCAGTGGTTGGATCAAGCTTTTGCACATCCTTGGTGGGGAACATACGAAGATCCCCCTTCCAGACCGGCCCCCCATTCTCGGGCACCTTGAAAGAGGCCAGATAAATCTGGTTGCCCATGCCGCTGCCGATCCAGGGAATCACAGGGGTGGCAGTGGCGCCCGTCTGGTCTTTGGCCAAGGTGCTCGCAAAGGCGGCGCCAAGTCCCTTGACGATATCGTCGGGCGTCGCTGCATCGAAGAAATTGATGGAATCTGATCCCCTCGGATTCGATAACAAATCAAACGGTTTCGAAGGATCCTTGAGATAGAAGGGTTTCAGTTTGCTGTAATCCCAGGAAGTGAGTTCGGTATCTCCGAACACTGCCGTCAGGAAGAGGCGTTGTTTGGCAGAGCCGGCGTCGGTATATCGCCCGCCTAGGCTCACGCCGATCGTCATCGTATTCACACAACGGAAGGGAGCAGGAATGGTGACGGTAGACGACGCACCCGATGGGCGGCTGTTCACGGTAAAGGGTAGGTAGGAACTGGGAGAGCCACTGGCAGAATACGAAGCTACTGTCATCGTATTCTCGGGTAGGATATCGGTTGGCCTACTGGTATCTCCAAGATGGGCAGCGGCGCCCGCATAAGTAAAAATATTCCACCAATCATTGCCGGGATTTATATTGTCTTTGCTGGCAAGAAGCGCCTTATTGCCAGCGTTGGCAGTTCCAGAAGTGCCAGATTGGATGTACGGGGTAAGACTCTTTTCTTCGCTCTTGTTATCCTTGGTAGGAACACCATCCGTGAATACGATCAGGAAGCGTTTCTGGCACTGCAGGGGGGCATCATCCCCAGTTTCGACATCCTTGAAAATGGTGTTGGGATCGGTGAACTGGGCCAGCGTCCGGGCGACGGCATAACACAGGGGCGTCTCAGTGTAGGGAAAAAGGGCCGCCAGGCGCTTCATGCCCGCCGGAGAATTCCCGTTGAGCAGGGTCCATCCGGTATCTCCTCCGACCTTATAGTCTATCGGAACCCCCGTAGAACTGATCGTGGTCCGGGAATCATTGTTAATAGTTGTGGCGTAAGTGCCTGCGGTACCAGCGGTGGACTCCGTGCCGCTTCCGTCCAGGAAACGGTACGCCCAGAAAACCCGAGTCTGATAATTGATCCAGGTCCGGATGGCAGCCTCCTTCACGGCCTGCACCCGATCCCGGGCCGGAATGGCGTTGAGGCTCACCGATTTGGCAACGGTTCTCTGAGCATAGACATCCCAGAAATTCATGGTTTCAGTTCCAAAGGTCCCGAAACCTTGCCCCTGCGCAACGGAGGTCTGACCTCCGGCTATTAATGTATCAGCCGCATCAAAGACAATACACTTGCCCACCAGAGAAGTGTCTTCCGTATAGTCTGGCTTAGTAGAGTCGGAGTTCTGATAAGTGCCAGTAAAAAGCCAGCGGATATAGTCCTTGTTCAGACGGATCATCAGCTTGGTCGTAGTTACGATTTTATTACTGTCTCCAGACAAGATGATGTTCTCGTTCCGGACCCCAATATTTGGGAACTTAGTCTCTATCCGGTATCGAGTATCAATTTCGATATCCTGTTTGCTTCCGAAAGAATTCCCGTCAGCATCAATGTATTCATCCTTTACGGTGAGAGAACCGAGCGGGTAGGCTTTGGAAGCCGGATCGATCACCTTCCAGGGGATTGGAATATCAATGGTCCTGAAAACATTGGAACCGTTAGCGGTTACTGTTTTTGCAAACCGAACATGTGATGCGGCCCGAACCCAGTTACGGACATCTTGGGACTGATCTGTAGCCTTATTCAGATTCTTGTCACCGCCGAGAACAGCGCTTGTAGGGTAAACGGTACTGTCGACATTGGACTCGGTGACAAGGGAACCATCGGGACGAACCAGAGACCCACCCACGTACCAACCATCTCCAACTGTGACGCTCACGTTCCTCGAATTTTTGGCGCCGGTCAGAGTGAATGTGAATCCGGATTTGTCTCCGTAATCAAATTTGTCCTCATTGTAGAAACGCGGGTGGTACATCAGGGACTGCATGGACCCCGAGAAGTCAAAGATCGTCGCAATCTCTGGCTTGATTCTGGCGTCAGTGGACTTCTGGAAGAGATCCGAAAAATCCGGCGAATTTGTGGTCTGCCAGGCTGGGTTCAACTGGGCCGAAAGGGGCACAGCGACAAGCAGGGTAAGCACAATCGGGCCCAGATGATTCAGGATACGACTGAAGCAGCAACGCATGATGCACCTCGTGCGGGAGCGGATTTGCATTTCGATATTGTCTGTTGTCAATAATTACTGGGGCGGAGCCGTGATCCAACCCTCGCGCATGTGCTGGAAGGTGACATCTCCAGTTGTCAGCGTGCCCGTGGAACGAACCGACCAAATATCCGGAAGCATCTGGTCATTTATCGCCTGACTCCGATCCCCAGGTCCCGTGCTTGGAGCCCCGCCAATCAATTCAAGACGCTGTTTACCCATCAGCATCAGGTCCAACTTGAACGAGCGTGTCGCACCGTCAGTAGTCTCGGTGTTGGCCATATCTCCCTTGGTGGGCAACGAAAAATACTTGCCCATAAGTGTCGGATCGTGGCTCAACACCATTTTTTCCGCCACAAAGTCCGCTGCCGCCGGTTCCGTCGGGTCCGCTGTGGTTATGCCATTCTGTCCCGACGCGTTGAGCCAATAGCAGGACCACTCGATACCATTGTCTGCCGCATTGCGAGCTTCCGTGCCCTGTTTCACCGTCCCAGAGATGATGACCTCTCTCAATGCATTATGGGACATCGATACGGCGCAGATGGTGAGCAGCACCAGCAAGAACAGAGCAACCAGGATGGTGATGGCCCCAGTCTGGGGATTGAAAGGATCATGTTCACTGTTTTGCATGGGGTACCCGATTCAGAAATTGAGTCCGAAATGGCGTGGCAGGAGAATCAACGACTGGACCTGTTTCTTGTATTCCAGCGTATTCCCGGC
>DAOPYE010000036.1:0-22638 GCA_035352715.1 Holophaga sp.
ATATCGATGGGCATAATACTATTATCAGTATAATTGCGCGCCATTTGAAATACATGCCCATCCTTTTCAAACATGTCTCCAGCTAGGCGTAACCCTTCCTGTCTCGCAGCTATGGTGGAATTAGCATACCCATAGTTGCATCCACCTATTTTGGGTTCCCCGATTTTCTTGAAATCAAGATATTCATGTGAAATTTTCCAACGGCTGTTTAATGTAAAAGAATAAACAGCAAAACGTGGCGTGTAGACATAAGTCGTGTAGGTGCTTGATGGACTTGAACAGGAAACACCCACGAACAGAATGGTCAATAAAACCAGAAAATTACGCATCATTGGCCTTCCTTTTGGAGCTTTTGACGCAATTGTTCCAAGGCTTGTGCCCTGGGGTCGGGTTGCGCAACCGGGGCAGACACTGGATTTTGAGATGAGGCGGTTGGAGCCTTGGGAAGAGAGGCTGTTCCCACCCGTTGCAGAAGCTGATTGAACTGTTCCTGCGTTCGGTTGAAAGCAGGCAGATACAGATTGGGGACAATGGGACCAAGGTCCCGTCTGCCAGCGACGTGTCGTTGCTGTTTTCTTTTGCATTTCATGATCATTAATCCATTCATCACTGAATGCAAAACCTCCAAGCTCCGAATCCTTTCACACCCGGCGCTCATCGCACACGGCCAGGCTTCGGAAGCGGCTCAGCAAGGGCTGTTCGGGTCATTGGAACCCAAAGGACTGCCCATGATTCACGGGGTCACGTTGGCCACGAGCACTAGAATCTGACACCGGTGGAAAGACGGGCCGGTCAAGGGGACGGGCACCATCACGGAATCCAGGATGAAAGCGTGGCCCACCGTGCCTCCAAGGGCGCCCAAGCTGGTGCTGATGGTGATGGTGAAGCGGCCATGGAAGGTGAAGTTTGCAGCGACGCGCCCCAGCATCGAAACTAGAGGCATGACCGGAACGCCGACCCTGACGGGCTATGTCCACTCCTTCCAGGTGGGCAGCGCCGTGGACGGACCCGGGATCCGAGCCGTCGTCTTCCTGGCGGGCTGTCCCCTGCGCTGCCAGTACTGCCACAACCCCGATTCCTGGGATCGCCACCACGGGCAGGCGATGAGCTCTGTCGAACTCATGAAGCTGCTGAAGCGCTACGAGAAGCCGCTCAAGATGGGCAAGGGAGGCGTCACGCTCACCGGCGGCGAGCCGCTCATGCAGCACAAGTTCGCGCGCTCCATCCTGCATCAGTGCAAGGCGCTGGCCCTGCACACGGCCCTGGACACCAGCGGTTATCTGGGCGCGAAGCTCAGCGACCCGGATCTGCTGGATATCGATCTCATGCTGCTGGATCTCAAGGCGGGAGACCCGGATACCTGCCTGAGGGTCACCGGACACGAGCTTCAGCCCACGTTGGATTTCGCCAAGCGGCTATCCCGGCTGAACCGGCCCACCTGGGTTCGCTTCGTGCTGGTGCCGGGCCTGACCGATGCGCCCGATCACGTCGCCCGCGTCGCGGATCTTGCCGCGAGCATTCGATCCCTGGAACGCGTCGAGGTGTTGCCCTTCCACCAGATGGGCCGCGACAAATGGCAGCGCCTGGGCCTGGACTACGCGCTGGCCGACGTGAACCCCCCGGATCCCGAAACCCTTGCCCGCACCCGAGCGATCTTTGAAGCGCGCGGACTGGCGGTGTATTGAGCGCCGGATCCTAGTGCCGCCGGACGGCGTCGTAGATCCACCAGAACAGGTTGCCGCCGATGAGGATCAGGATGATCCACTTCACGAGCGTCTTGGGTTCCAGCCCTAATCCGGATTTGCGCGGCTCCTGGTAGGGCTCCCAGCCCTGGGGGCTGTGGGAGGTGCTGCGAACATCCTCGCTCAATTCAATCTTCGGACCGGGGTTCTGCGCCAGCATGGGCCTGGGCCCCGTCGCGCGTCCGGCCGTGGCCTTGCCAGCGGAGGTACCGGCGGACGTGGCGCGGCCGATCCCGGGCCGACTGCCCACCCCCGAAAGGGTGTTGGGCATGATGCCGGGCATCGTCTCGCCCGCCATCCGGGGCCTTGATCGGCGCACGGGAACGATATCGCCGGGATGATCGTCGTGCCGGAACAGATCTTCGATGCGCGCGTGGGACGCGTCATCCAGCGGGAACGCATCGACGAGCGCGGTGATGAACTCCATCAGGGTTTCAAAGCGATCATCGGGATCCAGCGCCAGGGCCTTGCGGAACACGTTGCCCACGGGCCCCGACATGCCCTGCGGGATCACGGGGGGCTCCTGGAGCACATGGGTGATGACGGCGGCGACGTTGTTGCCGGGGTGGGGCAACTGGCCCGTCAGCACTTCGAAAGCGGTGACGGCAAAAGCAAAGCGATCCGAACTGGGCGTCGGCTCTCCGCCCTTCAGCAGTTCGGGGGCGCTGTACGCGGGCGAACCAAGGAACTCCCCGGCGCTCGTCAGGCGCGGCGCCATGGTCTTGGCGATGCCGAAATCCATCAGCTTCACGCGGCCATCCTCGCCGACCAGAACATTATCGGGCTTCACGTCGCGATGGATGATCGCGTGGCGGTGCGCGGCGCGCAGGGCCCGCATGGTCTGGATCAGCACGCTGAAGCTGGATTCCGCATCCAGGCTGCCATCGCGAATGAGCTTGCCCAGGCTGTTGCCCTCGACGAACTCCATGGCCAGGAATGGGCCCAGGCCGGGCTCTTCGCCCACGTCAAAGATGGTGACGATGTTGGGATGGTTCAGCTGCGCGGAGATCTCCGCCTCGCGTTGGAAGCGCTCCAGGGCGAGATCCCGCTCTTCGCCCGTGGCGCGAACCACCTTCACGGCCAGACGCCGCTTCAGGATGGGATCCTCGGCCAGATACACGACGCCCATGGCCCCTTGGCCGATGAGCCGCTGCACGAGATATCGCCCGATGTGGGTAGGGTGGTTGGCCATGAATACTGAATCCTGAGTTCCCATGATAGCCGTGATCAAGAGCTTTTCGTCCAAGCGGCGCTCCCCGGATAGAATCGGAGTTTCCGGTTCCCGGACACGTCCAGGGGAACGCAACGACCTATTGCCGCGAGGATTCCATGGCCGCGCTGATTGAAGCGATCAATATCAAGCGAAAAATGTTCTTTGAGCTCGAGGACACCCCCTATCACTGCCTGGATGTGGAGATCTCCACCCCCACGGCCCGCGGCGGGCAGACCCTGGTGCGCCTCAAGATGCGCAACCTCATCACCCGCGCCGTCTTCGACAAGACCTTCAAGGCCAGCGACAAGTTCAAGGAGCCCGATCTGGTGATGGCCCCCGCCTCGTACCTGTACAGCGATGGCGACGGCTCCCACTTCATGGATCAGGAGACCTACGAGACCCTGACCCTGAATGACGAGATGCTGGGCGACGCTCTGGACTACCTGACCGAAGGCCTGATCATCCAGATCCAGAAATTCAACGACAATCCCATCGGGCTGCAGTTGCCCCAGCACGTGGAGCTGGCCGTCACGTACACCGAACCCGGCAGCCGCGGTGATACGGCCTCGGGCAATGTCACCAAGCCCGCCAAGCTGGAGACCGGCATTGAGATCAAGGTGCCCCTCTTCATCAAGGAGGGCGAAAAGGTGAAGGTGAGCACCGAGACCGGGGAATTCGCGGGACGGGCATGAACCGACGCTATCGCCTGGGGCAGAGTCGGGAGGCCGAGGATCTCGACCGTCCTGACGCGTATGCCCGGGAAGGTCGCGCCCAGAGCAAGCGCCGCCAGCAAAGCGCCGAGCGCCTGTTGACGGACGTGGAAACCCACGATTCGGAAACCATGCTGCGCCTGCCGGACCCATCGCCCTGGATGCATTTCGAGGAAGCAACGCTCATCCAGCGCCACAGCCAGTGGGTGGATCTGGAGACCTCTGATCGCGGGTGGCTGCGCGCGACGCTCTCGGGCAAGCTCAAGGGCGTGAAACTGGTGGTCGGGGACCGCGTGCGGTACTCGCCAGTGCCTGTCGAATCCGTCGATGTGAACCTGCCGCAGGCGCAGGTGGTGGCCATCATGCCCCGCCGGACGCTGCTCAAGCGCGGCGGCATCGACGACCGCGAACCCTGGCAGCTCATGGCCGCCAACGCCGACGAGCTGTGGCTTTGCGCCGCCGTCGTGGATCCGCCTCTGCGTCCAGGCCTGCTGGAGCGCGGCCAGCTGCTCGCGCTCGCCGCCGGTATGACCTTCCGCGTGATCGTCACCAAGCGCGACCGCGCCAGCGCCAAGGACACGCTCCCGGAGCTGGATCCCTTGCGCGAGCTGGGCGTCAATATCCTGGAGACCAGCTCGAAGCAGGGCCAGGGGCTTGAAGAGCTACGTTCCCTGCTCTGCCACCGTTCCGTGGTGCTGGCGGGCCACAGTGGCGTGGGCAAGAGCACGCTCATCAACGCGTTGATTCCAGACGCGCAGCTTCGCATCGGCGAGATCAGCCGGTACGGAACGGGACGCCAGACCACCACCTCGGCCCTGTGGCTGCCCGCTCCCGGCGACGGAACGATCATCGACACGCCAGGGATCCGAAACCTCAGTGTGCGCGGCCTGGATCGGGAGCTTCTCGGCATCGTCTTCCCTGAGTTCCCTGCGGACTGGATCGAAGATCCCTCCGGCTTCGATCCCGAGGACGAGGATCTGGACCTGCCCTACCCTGAGCGGCTGCAAAGCCTTCAGCGCCTCTGGCTGGAGATGGAAGAGCGCAACCCCAACCAGAACGTGCACCGGTAGTCCCATGCAGGACCGGATGCAAAGCAATTCCCGAATCCTGGGCGCCCTCTACGGTGCCGTGTTCGACACGTTGTTCCCCGTCTTCCTGCACGCCGCCCGGCGCTTCCAGCGCCGCGAGCGGGCCTTCGCCATCGCGAATGCGGTGATGTCGACCTTCCTGGCGCTACGCCCCAAATACCTGGACGCCGTGAAGAGCAACGTGGCCCAGGTGATGGGCCTGCAACCGACCCATCCGCAGGTGGAGCGAACGGCTCGCCAGCTCGTGCGCAATCACGCCTATGCCTGGGTGGATTTCTTCTATTTCGGCCAACGCCCGGCGGAAGACGCGATCGCCCATTTCGAGACCCTGACGGGCGCCGAGCATCTGGATCGCCTGATCTCGGAAGGACGCCCGGCGATTCTGCTCACGGCGCACGCGGGCAACTACGAACTGGGCGGCCTGCTGCTGCGGTTCAAGGGCCTGAAGATGCACATGGTCTACAAGCCCGATCGCTTCGAGGCCGTGGAGCGCCTGCGCACGCAGATCCGGGAGCAGGGCGGCGTCATCGGCGTTCCCGTGGATGGCGTGGGATTCTCCACCCTGCCGCTGCTCAAGCTGCTGCGTGAGGACAAGGTCGTGGGCATGCAGGGGGATCGCGACTTCAGCCTCCACGGCCTGCCCATCCCCTTCTTCGGCCGCGAGGTGCATTTCCCCCGCGGTCCCTGGGAACTGGCGGCGATGACCGGAGCGCCCGTCATTGCGACGTTCTTCTTCATGGACGAGGAACACCGGTTCCATGCGCGGTTCTTCGAACCCCAGTACATCTCCGGCGCGCGCGGCGAACGCCAGGCCGCCATCGAGGCGGGCATGCGCCGCTACGTGGCTGAACTCGAAGCGCTGGTACGCCAGTACCCGGATCAGTGGTACTGCTTCTACCCCTTCTGGGACGATCCCCTTCGGAAGGCCGACATCACGCCTTGATGCCATCCGGGCCGTACAGCACCGCGCCATCCCACGCAAACTGAATGGGCCGCATGTGGCGGCAGTTGGCAAAGGCGTTGGGGCGGAACCCCGCCACGCAATGCCCACCCCGATTGCGGACGCTGTCGTAGACGATGCCATCGGCGCCCTTGGCGCGGAGATCGGCCCCGAACGACTGGGAAACCCCGTAGTGATCCGGATCGTAGAGGGCTGCGTGGGCGGCGTCGCCATCGCGGATGTCCTCCAACTCGGCGCTCAGCGTGAGTCCCAACACCTGATGATCCAAGGTCTCGCGGGGATTGCCAGAATCCCGCAGGAAGCGCGCCCGATGAAAGGCCACCTCCACCAGGGCCGTGCGCTCATCCAGCCCCGCATACAGCACACCGAAATCGCCCGAGCTAAAGCGGGTCGGGGAAAGATAGGCGTAGGAAGCCATGATGAACGTGCTGCCGGATCCCAAGGCCCGCTGCGCTTTCGGGATCAGGCCCAGGTTCCCCAGAACGCCACGCACGGGTTCGCTCCAGAGCTGCTCGATCTCCGCCACGGCTTCCCATTCGCCGAAGTCCGCGATGCCCTGAAAGAGATCCTGGCTGGGGGCACGGCTGGGGATGACGCGCCAGCAGGGCTGTTGGCGGAAGACCGCCTTCACGCCCAGCCTCCCCGCTGGGCATCCAGGAACTGACGCACGCGCCGCAAACCCTCGATGCCCCCCTGCACCATGAGCAGCAGGGGTGGATGTCCCTGGAAGAGGGCGTTTTGGTTGGGTCGCGTCACCCAGGTGTTCGCGCTGGTGGGCAGCAGGATCTGAAGGCTTTTGTGGATGCCCAGCAGATGGGAGATGCGCTCAAGCTGATCCAGCCCCAACTGGGCGTCCTGGTCCCGCTTCCAGCGATGGAGCGTGGATTTCCCGATGCCCCCGAGCAGCAGACGCTGGGCCTCGATCGGCAGTTCCCACGCCTTCGCCAGATTGAAGAACGCCCGGATGCCGGGCCCCGACAAGCGCTCCAGATCCGGACCAGCCCCAAGCTGGCCGGGGTGGACCAGCGCGGAGAATTCCAATGCCGGGACGGCTCCCATTCAACACCTCAGCGTCAAATATGAGCCGAGCGATCCATGTGTCAAGTGGGATACTTTATCAAAAAAGTCCCATTCAACATATCATCAGCACCCCCATATAAACCAAATCGGCGCCCCCAAAGACAATGGGTGCGCCGATCAGGATGCTGGCTTCCAGATCAGCCAGCCGTTTCCATTGGATACACGTGCGTGCTGCTGACCTTCCAGGACGTTTGGATCAGGGATAGATGCCGAGGGTGCGCTGCGCTTGGCTGACGCGATCCAGGGCCAGGATGTAGGCGCCGATGCGGGGATTGGTCTTGTACTTGTCGGTCATGGCGAACACAGCCTGGAAGGCGTGCGTCATGTATTCCACCAGGCGCTCGTTCACTTCGCGCTCGCGCCAGTAGAAACCGATGCGGTTCTGCACCCACTCGAAGTAGCTGACGGTCACGCCGCCGGCATTGGCCAGGATATCGGGCACCACCAGCACGCCATTGGCCAGCAGGATGGGATCGGCCTCGGGGCTGGTCGGGCCGTTGGCGCCCTCCACAATGACCTTGGCCCGCACCTGCGCCGCGTTGCGTTCGGTGATCTGGTTATCCGTCGCAGCGGGCACCAGGATATCCACGGCCAGGGTCAACACCTCGCCGGGGTCCATGGCTTCGGCCCCCTTGAACCCCACGATGCTCTTGGTGTCGTTCACATGCTTGATGAGCGCATGGATATCCAGGCCACGGGCGTTGCGGATGGCGCCGTTCTTGTCGGAGACCGCCACGATGCGCGCACCGGCTTCGTGCAGCAGGCGCGCGGTCTGCGAACCCACATTGCCGAAGCCCTGGATGGCCAGCGTCGCGCCCGCCAGGGGCTTGCCCAGGCGCTGCATGGCTTCGCGCGCGCTGATGAGCACACCGCGCCCGGTGGCTTCCGTGCGCCCCAGGCTGCCGCCCAGACCCACGGGCTTGCCCGTCACCACGCCCAGCTCGTTGTGGCGGCTGTGCATGCTGTAGGTATCCAGCGCCCAGGCCATGATCTGGGAGTTCGTGCCCATATCGGGGCCCGGCACATCGCGGTCGGGACCGATGACATCCATGATGGCGCCGATGTAGCGGCGGGTCAGACGCTCCAGTTCGCCCTCGCTCATCCGCGTGGGATCGCAGATGATGCCACCCTTGGCGCCGCCCAGGGGCACGTCCACGATGGCGCACTTCCAGGTGTTCCACGCAGCTCCGGCGGCGATCTCGTCGAGCGTGACGCCGGGATCGAAGCGGATGCCGCCCTTCATGGGGCCCCGGGCCTGGTTGTGCTGGACGCGATAGCCGGTGAAGACTTCCCAGTTGCCGTCATCCATCTGCACGGGCAGGCTCACGATGAGGCTGCGGATGGGCGCGAGGAACACCTTGAAAAGCATCTCTTCCAGGCCGTAGAGCTCCGCCGCGGTGCGGAGACGCGACTGCATGGCGTCAAAGGCGTTGTGCTGGGTGACCATGGCCATCTCCCCGAAAGCTAGGAAAGCGTCTGCGCACTACCGCTGGGAGCGCCCGTCGGCCCGACCTCGGGCGGCAGCTCCAGTTCTCGCCCCTCGCGCCACAGCCCTTCCAGGTCGTAGTGGCGGCGGGTCTCCTCGTCCATCACATGGATGATCAGATCGCCGTAATCCAGCAGGATCCATGCGCCATTCGCGCTGCCTTCGGAGGAGATGGGGCGCTCCCCTTCCAGCTTCAAGGCTTCCTCGATGGCGTCGGCAATGGCGCGGTTCTGACGGTCACTGCCTCCACTCAGGAAGGCGAAGGTGTCCGTGAAGCTGGAGACGCCCTGCACATCCAGAAGGCGGATGCGGAAGGCCTTCTTGGACCGCCCCGCTTCCACCACGCTCGCCAATCTTGCATTCAAGCTCATTCCCACTCCAGCCACCTCTTAACGGTAGTAGTTTTCCCGATGGATGACAGCCGCAACTTGCGACGATATCCCAGTGCAGGTTTCTCCGTCACGCAAGCACTCCCTCAAGTGGGAGGATGCGAGATCGAGTTCGGTGCTCGAAAGCCGGACGATTTCCCCAGGCGCGCCCGACCAGCGTTCCCGCGCCCGTTCCGCGAAGGCCGCGGGCAGGGCCGGATCGTATCCAGGCCGAGGGCTGATGGCCAGGGAGGCCAGTTCCAGCACGCGATCCATGCGCCGCCAGGCGGATAGCCCCGCAAGCTGATCGCTGCCCAGCAGCAGGATCCAGCAGGTATCAGGCTCGCGCTGCGACAAGGCCTCCAGCGTATCCACGGTGTAGCTGGCACCGCCGCGCTCCAGTTCCAGTGTCTCGATGCGGCAAGCGCCGCAAAAGCCCGCCAGCGCGGCCTGAAGCAGCGCCAAGCGCGCTTGGTCGCTGGGAGAGTCCTCGGCGACCACCTTGTGGGGCGATCGAGCCGTCGGGATGAAGCGCACGTCATCCAGTTCCAGTTGATTCAGCGCCAGCTCTGCGAGCCGCAGATGCCCCTGATGCGGCGGATTGAACGCGCCGCCGAGGATGCCCGCGCGCTTCATGAGCGAGGCATTCCCTTCAGCGCTTCGCCGACCTGGAACACCAGGGCTCGCAGGCCTTCGCCAGTGACACCCGAAATGAAGATCGGCTCCTGGCCCCGAGCGTGGCACAGCGCCTCGAAGCGGGCGCGGCGATCGTCGTCCTGCAGGGCGTCCAGCTTGGTGCCCACCAACCAGCGCGGCTTGGAGAAGAGCGTCTTCGAAAAACCTTCCAGCTCGCCCTCGATGATGCGGATCGCCTCCTCCGGCTCCATCATCGGATCGGTCAGATCCACCAGATGCAGCAGCATCCGCGTGCGCTCCACGTGGCGCAGGAACTGGATGCCAAGACCCGCGCCGTCGGCCGCGCCCTCGATGAGCCCGGGGATATCTGCGATGACGAAGCTATCGATCTCATCCACGGGCACGACGCCCAACTGGGGTTCCAGCGTCGTGAACGGATAGTTGGCGATCTTGGGACGAGCCGCAGAAATGCGGCTGACCAGCGTGGATTTACCCGCGTTGGGGAAACCCGCCAAACCCACGTCCGCGATGAGCTTCAACTCCAGCTCGATGTCACGGAATTCGCCCTCTTCACCCGGCTGGCTGTGCCGGGGCGTACGATTGGTGGAACTCTTGAAGTTCGTGTTGCCAAGACCGCCGCGGCCGCCCCGCGCCACGCAGGCCTCTTGGCCATCCACTAGCAATTCGGCGAGGAATTCACCGCTTCCAACTTCCCGGATCACCGTGCCCAGGGGCACTTCCAGCCGGATGGCATCGGCGTCTTTGCCGTGCCGCATGCAACCTTCGCCATTCCCACCGCGGTCAGCACGGAACTCGCGCTTGTGACGATAGGGATTGAGCGTGTTCAGCGCCTTGTTGGCGCGCACGAACACCGAACCGCCCTCGCCCCCATCGCCGCCGTCGGGCCCGCCTTTTTCTGCGGACTTCTCGCGTCGGAAGCTCGTGGCCCCCGCGCCGCCGTGTCCGGCCTCGATGTGCAACGTGATGTGGTCAAGAAACATGGAGAGCTACCGGGATACTGCATGCCTGGGAACATCAAGAAGCGCTCGCGGCCGCGCGCATCTCCGAACAGAAAAAGCGCGCAAGCCAGCGGCCGCGCGCTTATGTTCGATAAATTCGAAAATACCTAGCCCTCGATGGGGTCGATATGGATGAAGCGGCCATGCTGGCCCTTGTCCTGGAAACGGACGCGGCCATCGACCTTGGCAAACAAGGTGTGATCCACGCCCATGCCGACATTGACGCCCATCTTGAACTTGGTGCCCCGCTGACGGACCAGAATGGATCCGCCCGTGACGACCTGACCGCCAAAAGCCTTCACGCCCAGGCGCTGGGAATTGGAATCGCGACCATTGCGGGTTGAGCCTACGCCTTTTTTATGAGCCATGATGAAACCTCTCTGATTCTCTGAATTCGATCAATCCACAAAGGCACGGAAACAAAAAGAGCCGCGCCCCGAAGAATATCAAGCCTTGATGCCCTTGATGCGGACTTCCGTGTAGCCCTGGCGGTGACCCTGGGTGCGCTGATAGGTGGTAGTCCGCTTCTTCTTGAAGATCGTGACCTTCTTGGCGCGATCATTGGCAACGACCTCGGCTTCCACCGTGGCGCCAGCCACAACGGGGGCACCGATCTTGACATCGTCCCCATTGGCCACGAGCAGCACGCGATCAAACACTACAGCCTGCTTGGGTTCCTTCTCCAGCAGCTCCACACGGAGAAGGTCGCCCTCTTCCACGCGATACTGCTTGCCACCGGTCTGGATCACTGCGTACGTCATTTCATTCCTCACAGGGGAGGCTTGGGCGGCAGCCAGAAGACGGTGCGCTTGTGGAGCCCAAGACAAGGCCCTCTAGAGTGCCAAAAAAGCCGCAGAGGATCAAGGGAAATTAAAGGAAGCCACCCTGGAAATCCCGCCTCTGAACGGATTCAGGCCTCCTGCGAAGGCCCATCCTTCCAGGCCTCCAGCACGCGGAAGCGCTCTCCCATCAAGCCCGGCAAGGTGAGCTGCATCAGGTTCTGCATCCGTTGAGCGCGCTCGGCCTCCGCCAATTCCATCCAGCGCGCTTCCCAATCCATCAGCGGAGCGTGCCGGCAAATCCATCGGCTCAGGCTTTCGTGGGCAATCACCCGGAACGCCAGGGCGTTCAGTTCGACGGATAGGCGCGTGAAATCCACGTCCGCCGTCAGATCGCAGGTCCCGGGATCCTCCCACCAGCGCCCGTCCACCGTATGCCCATGGTAGCGGCGCAGATCCGCGCCTTTGGCCAGGAGGCGACCCGCCGTTTCTCCGTAGTCCACCGCCAGGAAGAGCCCAGCCTGAAGGCGTCCGCCCAGCCGATTCACAAACGGGCCGAGGCCCTCGCTCCAGACGCTGCCATCGCCCGGATGCAGCCCTTCTTCGGCCTGGGCCGCGAACCATGCCCCCGCTTCGCCCGGATCGCCGGGCAACCAGACCGGCCCCTCCGCGGACAGCGCCTCCATCAACCAGGCTTGGCCATCCCAGCGCCAGGGCTGCGCAGGCAGCGCGTCGAACAGCTCGTTGGACACCACGGCGCCGATGAACGGATCGGCCACCGACTCGCCCTCGAAACGCGCGCGGCCCGAGGCCAGGAAGGGCGCCAGGGCCTGCTCTGCGGCCCGTCGCGCGGCCGGATTATCGTCCTGATGAACGTAGACCAGCGCCTCGGCGAAGGCGCCGCACGAGGCCGCCAGCAGATCCCGGCCCAGCCAGCCCCGGCCAGCGCCGGGTTCCAGCACGGTGAAGCGCGCGGGGCGATCCAGGCGCTCCCAGGCTGCCTCCAACCGCAGCGCCAGGGTTGCTCCCAGCAGCGGGCCGCAATCCAGGGCCGTGTAGTAGTCCTTTCCCTCGAAGCCCCAGGGGCCTTCCTGCCGCCGGTAGTAGCCGAGCTCCGGATGGTAGAGGGCGAGCGCCATGAATTCCGAAGCGGGCATCGGACGTTTGGACAGTTGCTGTCCCATCCATTCCGCGAGCGCGTTCACGGCCGCTCCCCCTTCAGCGGCCATTTAGCAATGAGCCAAGGCAAGATCCACTGCGTCGCCAACAGCGCCAGGGCCGTACCGCCCAGAGCCGCGATGCCCAGGCCGCGCAGCGCACGGTAGCTGGAAAACGCCAGGCCGCCGAACCCCGCCAGCGTCGTGCCAGCGCAAACCGCGTTCACCCGCGAGACCTTGGCGGCGGCGTGGACATCCAGGCGGGCGCGGTGAAGCAGATTCATGGCGGTGTCCACACTGACGCCCAGCGCGATGGGGATGGCCACCAGGGACAGGAAGGTGAGCGGTTCACCCGTCCAGCCGAGAATGCCCAGCGCGCCGATCTGGCTTGCGGCCAGGGGGATCAGGGCGAGCATCACGAAACGCCAGCGACGCCCGAAGACGCCCACCACCACAAGCACCGCCACCAGCGCCAGCAGCACCACCTCCCGCAGGGAGTCCTTCGCGACTTCCCGCACAGCCCGAAACAGGGGGCGGTTGCCCACCAGTCGCGCGCCCACGGCGGTGATATCGCCTTCAAGACGATCCTGGGCCGCCTCGGGAAGACGCAGAGGCAGGGTGAAGACCGCGGGCCGCCCGAACGGAGGCGGCGGCTTCTGGAACCATGAGAGCAGCGTCCAGGGGCGACCATGAAGACCGACGGAAGGCGGCGGAATCAGCGCCTCCAATGCGCGAGGCGCGGCCCCTGGGCTCTCGACGCTCACCCGCAGCGCGGACAGCGGCCGCTCCAGCGCAATGGGATCGAGGCCCTCCTGCGAGGCGATGTCCAGGGCGCGACGGCACCAGGTCTCGGATCCCAGCACCCGGCGCAGTTCGGGCGAGGTCTCCTGCCAGCTCGGCATGGGAAGTCCCTCGCGCCGCAGGCTCGCGGCCAGATGGTTCCAGAGCTGGGGCAGATGTTCGGGATCATCGAGCGGGATCTGGATCGCCAGGGGTTGAAGCCCCGCGCCCAGCGCCTTGCCCAGGGTTTCCTGCAGGGCCAGGGCGGGGTTGCCCTTCTGGCGGAAGCTGCGCAGATCCTCCACCCACCGCAGGCGCGGAATCCCCGCCAGCAGCACCAGGAGCAAGAGAATCCCAAGCAGGGGTTTCCAGGAACGGAAAGACGACTGGACATTGACTGTCGATTTTTGAGTGGGTGCGAAGACGCCCTGGCCGCGGTCGAAGGCCAGCATCAACGCGGGCAACACGAGGAAGCTGGACGCGAGGCAGGACAGCAGGCCCAATCCGGCCGTGAGTCCCAGATCCCTGAACCCCGGAAAGGGCGCGGCGATGCAGGCGAGGAACGCCAGCGACGTGGCCGCGGCCCCGGCGATGACGCCCGGACCGGTGCCCATCAGCGCGGCGCGCAGCGCGAGCGCCTTGGAGCCCCCAAGGACCCGCTCGTCCCGATAGCGGCTGAAGAGCATGATGCCCACATCGTCGCCAATGCCCAGCAGCACCGCTCCGAAGGCCGCCGCCATGAGGTTCAGGTGCCCCAGCATCCAACCCACCAGCCCAAGGGCCCAGGTCATGCCGATCAGCAGCGGGATCACCACGAACCCGTAGCCCGCAAGCGTGCGATACCCGATCCAGTAGACGAGGCCGATGAGGACAAAGCTCAGCGCGAGGCTCATCAACACTTCGCGCGTCAGGCGCTGGGATTCCCAGAAGGCGATGGCGTGGGCTCCCGTGGCCTGGAGCGGAAAGGGTCTGGATGCATTCGGGGCCAACGCCTGTTCGACAGAGGAGAGCGAGGCGCGCGCAGGCAGCGGTCCTTTGCCACCCTCTCCCAGCCAGCGCAGCACCCGCCCCGTTCCCTTGGCGTCCGAGCTGGGGAAATCCACCACCAGCGGCACCAGAACGTAGCGCGCGTCGACCGTCTCCAGGTATCCGGTCTTGAGCTTCACGGGGAAGGCGCGCAGGTTCGCCCGCGCCTTCAGCACGCTCGCATCCGAAGGCGCCACGAGGCCTTGCACCCCCAGGGGATCGAGCTGGGCCATGCGCGCCCGCACGGGATCCGGCGAAGCGAGGGCCTGGGCCGTCTCGCGGAAGCGCCGTCTCAGTTCCTCCGGATCTTTCAAAGGGTTCAAGCGATCGCCCAACAGCATGGGAGCCAGCGCGTAGAGCTGTTCGGTGAGCATGCGCCCCACCTGGGCATCTCCATCCAACAGGCTGCCCACCGCCATCAGCGGCGACCAGAGCGCGACGCCATGTGAATCAGGCACCGGCGCGGGGCCCGCCAGGCGACCTTCACCGCTCATGCCATTCAGGGGAGAACCGCTTTGATCCAGCAAATGCTCAACCAGCCCTTCGGCCCAGGCCTCCCGCGCTTCCAGATCCTCGGCGCGCCCCTCCGCGGCCACCCACAACAATTCCTGCTGGCCCACGCCTGCTTCAATGCTGGCGCGCACGATGGGATGTTCCATGGGCAACAGGCTCATGAAATCCAGGCGTCGCTCGACGCGAAAAATTCCGGCGCCCAGCAGCGCCGTCAGCAATCCAAGGACCACCCACAGGCCAATGGGCCGACGCAGATGCAACAGGAGCAGGCCACGCAACAGACGCTTGAAGATCGGCGTCCTAGACATCCAGGCTTTCCATCAGCCGCTCCAACACGGGGCGCAACTCCACCCGGCGAGCCTGGGAAAACCGTCTCTGCAGGCTTGGATCCTCCAACCGCGCCAACGGGCTGTTCTCGGCCTTCAGGACCGTCTCGGCCCATCGGGACGCGGTGGCGATGGTGGGCAATTCGTCGGCGTAGCGCTGATCCAGAAGCTGGGCAATGGAACGCACCACGCGGATATCCGAATCCAGGCGATCCAGATCGTCCAGGACCAGGACCGGGGCCTGGAGCAGCGGCGTCATGCGATCGCGCTCGCTCTGGAAATCCGTGTTCCGAAAGCTGCGGGAATCGTAATAGGTATCCTTCAATTCCTGGCTGAAGGTGCGCACGGAAACAAACAGGCCCCCTTGTCCGGATCGCGCGCAGGCGGCCTTCAGGGCAGCCGCGACCAAGGTGCTGCGTCCACTGCCTGCGGGGCCATCGATCCACCAGAGATCCACGTTCTCGCGGCCATGGCGCGCCCAGTTGCAGAACGTGCGGTAACCCTGGGGCTCCTGGGCGGGCTTGAGGTCCTTCCATACGAACTCGCCCGAGGCCATCTTGCCGCCGCATTTGTGCAGGATCAGCTCCAGCTTGGAAGCCAACTCCTCCGAAAGCGCGGCGCGAGCGGCATCGCTTTCCAGCAGGGCCGGCACGCTGGCGAGCATGCCTGAAAGCCGCTCCTTGGAATGCTGGATCTTCCACCAATCCCAGAAGCCATCGAACCCGGCCTGGCGATAGCGCGCCGGAATGCCCAGGGCTTCGCCCTCGGCCTGAACACTGCGGGTGCATTCACAGACCTTGGCGGCGGCCATGGGATCGGGGTCGAGGATCACGCCGCGCCCCATGCAGTGAGGGCAGCCGGGCTTGCCTTTCACGAACGATCCCCCTTCAAGAACTGCCCCAGCAGCGTCTTGCGCTTCTCCCGGATCTTGAGGAAGGCGCGCTCCTCGATCTGGCGGACGCGCTCCCGGCTGATGGGCGGCACGAAGGCCTTGCCGATCTTTTCCAGCGTCATCGCGTCATTGCCATCCAGGCCGAAGTGCAGCGAGATGATGCGCCGTTCCTTCTCGTTGAGCATGTCCAGGCCCTGGCGCATCTGATCCAGAAAGGACTCCAGATCGATGGCCTCCATGGGCGAGGGTTCGATGTTTTGCTCCAGGCTATCGCCCAGGGTCAGCTCTGAATCGCCGACCCCCTGCTCGGTGGAGACGATGGACGTGGTCTGCTGGAGCACCAACAGGCGCTCCACCTCTTCGGGCGTGAACGCGGGATTGGCCGCCACGATTTCGGCGGTGGTGGGTGTTCGCCCCAGCTCCTGCCCCAGACGGCGCATGATCCGGTTGAGCTGGACGAGGTGCCCGGCGACTTTCTGGGGCAGACGGATCTTGCTGCCGTGTTCCGCCAGGGCGTGAAAGATGGCCTGGCGCACCCACCAGGACGCGTAGGTCAGGAATTTGTTCTCCCGCTCGGGATCAAACCGCTTGGCGGCTTCGATGAGGCCCAGGTTGCCCTCGCTGATGAGATCCAGCAGATCGAGGCCCATGCCCTGGAACTTGCGGGCTTCCTTCACCACGAAGCGCAGATTGCCCTCCACCAGCATCCGCAGGCCTTCGGGGTTGCGATCATTCTGCCACATGCGTCCGTACAGCCGCTCTTCCTCCGCCGTCAGCAGGGGCAGTTCGCGAATGGAATCGAAATACTTGTCGAGACTGCGCTCTTCGAGATGGCGCTGAGGCACGCAATTCACCTAAGAAGGGGGGACCAGCATAGCAAGTTATCGTTTCCTCAAGCCCTGTGGCGTGAGTTTTACGAGTCCGGAGGGGTTGACCGCTTCGGCGCGCGGCAGATCAGGCTCGATGCCCGCCGCTCTCATGCGGCTTTCGTAGTGATCCAGCAGACGGCGACTGTCCTTCTGAAGCTTTTCCATCTGGTCCCGTAGGTTCAGCACCACTTCGACGCCCGCCAGGTTCACGCCCAAATCGCGCGTCAGGTTCAGGATGAACTCCAGGCGCTCCATGTCCTCGTCGCTGTAGAGCCGGGTCTTGCCTTCAGTGCGCGATGGCAGCAACAGGCCTTCCCGCTCATACAGCCGCAGTGTCTGGGGATGAATCTCGTACCGGGCGGCCACGACGCCGATCATGTAGCAACCCGCCTTGGAATCCCTCCGCATCGCCCTACCTCCAGACCTTTTCGCGGATCGCGTCATCGTTCAGTTCGGCCAGCTCGCGCAGCAGTTCCTTGCTGCGCTCGTCCTGGACCACGGGCGTCACCACCTGAATCTCGGCGAACAGATCGCCCCGCTGCTGATCGGAACGGGGCACGGGCATGCCGTGTCCCTTCAAGCGCAGCTTGCTGCCGCTCTGCGTGCCCGGGGGGATCTTGATGGTTGTCTGGCCTTCCGGCGTGGGCACATCCACCTTCGCGCCCAGGGCCGCCTCCGTGAAGCTGACGGGCAGCTTCAGATAGAGATTGGCGCCCCGCCGTTCGAACCGGGGATCCGCCTCGACCTGGATGGAGAGAAAAAGGTCCCCCGGACCGCCACCGCGGCGCCCCGCCTCGCCCTTGCCCGCAACGCGCAAGCGCGTGCCGTCTTCCACGCCCGCCGGAATCGCCACCGTCACGGTCTCGCGCTTGGGGTTGCGCCCCCGGCCCTGGCATTCGGGACACGCGGGCGCCTTGCGCCCCGTGCCGCCACAGGCGTCACAGACATGGCGGGTCTTCATGAAACCGAAGCCCTGCTCGAAAAAGCCCTGCCCGTGGCATTCGCCGCAGGTGCCCTTGCTGGCGCCGGGGCGCTCACCGGTGCCCTGGCAAGCCCGACAGGTGTCGGTGCGGCTGATGTTCAGGGGCAGCTTGGTGCCATGGAAGGCATCCTTGAAGCTGATGCGAACCGTGTGCTGAAGATCCTCGCCCGGCTTGGGTCCCGCCTTGCGCTCCCGGCGGGGTGAACCACCGAAGCCCGGGAAGAAATCCCCGAAATCGAATCCGCCGAAGCCCTGGCCATCAAACCCATGCCCACCGAAATTCTGTCCGCCCATCTGGGCGCCGGGACCGTTGGGATCGCCGAATTGATCATAGTTCCGGCGTTTTTCGGAGTCGGATAGCACCTCGTTGGCTTCGCTCAGATCCTTGAAGCGGGCCTCCGCCTCTTTGTTGCCGGGGTTCAGGTCCGGGTGGTACTTGCGCGCCAGCTTGCGGTACGCCTTCTTGATGTCCTCCTCAGAGGCATTTTTGGGCACCCCCAGGGTCTTGTAGTAATCAGGCGCGGCCATGGACAGAACGCTATCACAAATGTGCGTTGATCAAGCTCAGATTATTTCCAGACAAAAAGAAAGCCACCAGGCAACCCCGCCAAGCGGGATCGCCTGGTGGCAGACAGGCTAGTTCACAACTTCGGCGTCGATGACGTCATCGTCTTTCTTCTTCTCGCCACCAGGGGCCGGGGCGGGCGCGGCCTCTCCCGCGGGGGGGGCGTCCTTGTAGAGGTGTTCGGCCATCTTGTGGCTCTTGGCCGTCAGGTCTTCCAGGGCCTTCTTGATGCGGTCCTTGTCCAGGCTGGAAAGGGCTTCCTTGCCCTCGGCGATGACCTGCTCCAAATCCTTCTTGTCTTCCTCGGACACCTTTTCGCCATTCTCCTTCAGGAGCTTCTCAAGCTGGTAGATGGCCTGATCCAGGTGGTTCTTGTCCTCCAGCAACTTCTTGCGGTCCTCGTCCTCAGACTTGTTCGCTTCGGCTTCCTTGACCTTGGCGTCGATCTCCTCCTTGGAAAGGCCCGTGGAGCCGGTCAGCGTGATGCTGGCGTCCTTGCCGGTGCCCTTGTCCTTGGCGTGGACGTGCACGATGCCGTTGGCATCGATATCGAAGGTCACCTCGATCTGGGGCATGCCGCGGGGCGCGGGCGGCAAGCCGCCCAAGTGGAAGTTGCCCAGCAGCTTGTTGCCTTCCACCAGCGGGCGCTCGCCCTGGAAGACCTCGATGTCCACGCCGGGCTGGTTATCCACGGCCGTGGTGTAGATCTCGCTGCGCTTGGTGGGAATCGTCGTGTTGCGCGGGATGATGACGGACATCTGGCCGCCGTTGGCGTTGATGCCAAGCGAGAGCGGCGTCACGTCGAGCAGCAGCACGCCCTTCACGTCGCCCGCCAACACGCCGCCCTGGACGGAAGCGCCCACAGCCACAACCTCATCGGGGTTCACGCTCTTGTTGGGCTCCTTGCCGAAGATCTGCTTGACCAGTTCCTGCACCTTGGGGATGCGGGTGGAACCACCGACCAGCACCACTTCGTCGATCTCGTGGTGAGCCAGCTTGGCGTCCTTCACAGCGTTTTCGCAGGGCACCTTCAAGCTTTGCAGGATGGGTTCGATCATGGCTTCGAAACGGGCCCGGGTCAGCGTCTGGTTGATGTGCTTGGGGCCGCTGGCGTCGGCCGTGATGTAGGGCAGGCTGATCTCGGTCTGCGTGGTGCTGGAGAGTTCGCACTTGGCCTTCTCGGCGCCCTCCTTCAGGCGCTGCATGGCGTCAGCCTGCTTGCGCAGATCGATGCCCTCGGCTTTCAGGAATTCTTCGGCCAGCCAGTCGATGATGACCTGGTCCACGTTATCGCCGCCCAGATGGGTGTCGCCGTTGGTGGACTTCACTTCGACCACGCCCTCGGAGACCTCCAGGATGGAGATATCGAAGGTGCCGCCACCGAAGTCGAAGACGGCGATGGTGCCGTCCTTCTTCTTGTCCAGACCGTAGGCCAGTGCGGCGGCCGTGGGCTCGTTGATGATGCGCATGACCTCAAGACCCGCGATGGCGCCAGCATCCTTGGTGGCCTGGCGCTGGGCGTCGTTGAAGTAGGCGGGCACCGTGATGACGGCCTTGCTAACCTTCTCGCCCAGATAGGCCTCGGCGGTGTCCTTCATCTTGGTCAGGATGATGGCGCTGATCTCCTCGGGGCTGAGGTGTTTGCCAGCAATATTCACGGCGCAACTGCCCTTTTCGCTGCGCTCGACAGGATAGGGCACCAGGCGCTGTTCCTTGTCGCTATCCGAAAAGGGCAGCCCCATGAAGCGCTTGATGGAGTAGACCGTGCTCTTGGGCTGGGCCACAGCCTGACGCTTGGCCGCCGCACCCACCAAGCGCTCGGTGGTCTTGGGGTTGAAACCCACCACGGAAGGCGTCGTGTTGGTGCCTTCGGCGTTGGGAATCACCTTGGGGGCGCCGCCCTCCATGACCGCCACGCAGCTATTGGTGGTGCCCAGATCGATTCCGATGATCTTCGACATATTGTCCTCCGTCGCCATTCAAGGTGCCCCCAAAGGGGCCATCCGGAAGCCAGTGTAAGCTCTCAGATTCGGTCGTCAACACGATCTTCATTTTTTAACTAAGATTTTTTGCATACACTATAGTTATGTTTTTGAATCACCCGCCCCCAAAGCCTTGCAGCGCTTGCTTTTTAGCGCTTCGGGCTATCATGCGAAATATGTTCATCCGCCCCTGTCCCACCTGCCGGAAACCAACCGCCTGGGAAGGCAATCCCTGGAAGCCCTTCTGTTCAGAACGCTGCAAGCTCACAGATCTCGGCGCATGGAGCAGCGAGGCCTACCGCCTTCCCGAAGCGCCGGAACAGGAGGACGGCGAGGGCTGGAGCGACGCAGGAAGCCAAGCCCCGGATGGCGGCCCCGGGGATCCGCGTTGAGCCGCCCTTCCCCCTTTTTCACGGTCCTGCACGATCTGCTGGATCGCAAGGATGCGCCCACGGTGGGCGATCTTGTCCTGGCGGCACCCGGTCAAACCGATGGATTGCTGACCCTGCTGATTGCCCTGCCCGCGCTGATCCCCGGAATCAATGTGGGCCTGGCGCCCCTGGGCGGTGCGACGCTGCTGTGGATGGGACTGCAGTTGGCCTTCGGTCGGGTGCGCCCAAACATGCCCGCACGCATCCTGAACCTTCGCATCCACCGGGGACGAGCCAAGGAAGCCCTTGCCCGCCTGGAGACCCTGCTGGGGCACCTGGGCAAAGGAACCCGCCGCGGCACGATCAACCACCGATGGATGGGGCTGCTCATCGCCTGGACAGCCTTTCTGCTATTGATTCCCGTACCGTTGCCCTTCGGCAACCAGCTTCCCGCCGTCATCCTCACCCTGCTGGGCGCGGCCCTGCTCGAGGAGCGCCCCGCCTGGGCCTGGCTCGGAGCCCTGGGCACCCTGCTGAACACGATCTACTTCACCATGTCCTTCCAGCTCATCGTCCACGCCTGCCTGTCCACGCTGCGGGCCATCCAGCACTGGATCCGCCCATGAGATTCGACGCCCTCACGCTCTTTCCCGAATGCTTCGAGACCGCCCGCGTCGGCGTGACGGGCCGGGCTTTCCGCGAGCTGGGCCACGAGCTAAACACGCACTCGTACCGGCCCTTTTCAGGCAACACCTTCGGACATGTGGACGATTCGCCCTTCGGCGGCGGCCCCGGCATGGTGCTGCGCCCGGAGGTGCTGCGCGACGCGTTGGCTTCCATCCCCCGCGCCGCGCGAAGCCGCGTCCTGCATTTCACGCCGGCCGCGCCGCCGCTCACCCACGCCAAAGTCATCGAACTGGCGGGCCTGGATCAGATCCTGCTCGTGTGCAGCCGCTACGAGGGCGTGGATCAGCGAGCGATCGACACCCTGGTGGACGAGGAGTTCAGCATTGGCGAGGCGGTGCTATCGGGCGGCGAACTGCCCGCGTTGTTCCTCATCGACGCCGTCTGCCGCTGGCTACCGGGCGTGCTGGGCAACGAGGCATCCGCCGAGCAGGATAGCTTCGCCACGGGGCTGCTGGATCACCCCCACTACACGCGGCCCGAGGTCTTCGATGGCCAGCCCATCCCCGATGTGCTGAAGAGCGGCCATCACGCAGCCATCGCCCTGTGGCGCCTGCGCGAGGCCATGGCCCGCACCAAGCGCCTGCGCCCGGATCTGTGGGAGCGGTTCAAGGCCGAGCGCCTGAACGCCCTGCCTCGCCCCGAGCAGTGGTGCGCGTGGCAGGTGGAGCATCCCCAGGATTGGGACCAGCCCAAACCCAAGGGATGGAAAGGCCTGAAGTAGGACTTCAGCCCATCGGCTCTTCGAACTGGCAGGCAGGGCAGAGGATGACCTGGATCGGATCCTTGCCGCGAGGCTTGCGGGTCTTCTCGACCATGTAGCTGCTCTTGCACTTGGGGCAGGTGCGCGGCACGGGCTTATCCCAGGCAGTGAAGTCGCACTTGGGATAGTTTACGCAGCCGTAAAATTCCTTGCCGAAGCGCGTCTTGCGCGGGCTGAGATCGCCGCCGCACTTTGGACAAGGCACACCCAGGATTTCCTTCTTCACGGTCTTGCACTTGGGATAGTCCACGCAGCAGGTGAACTCGCCATAGCGACCGTGGCGCTTGACGAAGTGTTTTCCGCACGTGGGGCACTTCTCGGCCAGCGGCACATCAGGCGGCACGGGAATGCCTTTTGGATCCGCCTTCACGATGCCCTTGCAGCCGGGATAGTTCGGACAGGCCCAGAAGGGGCCGAACTGCCCCTTGCGCAGGGTCATGGGGCTGGTGCCACACAAGGGGCATTCCGGCGCGTCCTCGGGCTCATCCAGGGGCTCCAGCTCTTCCGTGTGATCGCAGTCGGGATATTTCGAACATCCAGAAATAGCCCATTCTTGCCGATGCGCTTGAGCATGGGCGCGCCACACTTCTTGCACGCCTTGTCGGATGGAATGCCCGCCTTCAGGTTCTCCATGGAATCGCCGGCG
>DAOPYE010000037.1:0-22205 GCA_035352715.1 Holophaga sp.
GCTGCCCCTCGCGGCTTCGGAGCAGGTGGGTGTCGCTTTTGCGAAAGCCATTGGCGCATCGAACCTGGCTGAACTTCGTACCATGAGCGCTGAAAAGATCCTGGCCCAAGCCTCTCAGCCAAATGGTGGCCGGTTCAGCCCGAACATCGACGGGTATTTCTTCCCCATGCCTGCCTCCGAGATCTACGCCAAGGGCCAGCAGGCGCGCATCCCGCTGCTGGCGGGCTGGAACTCCTCTGAGATCGGCATGGCCGTTGCGTTGAATCCGGTCAAGCCCACGCCGGTCACGTTCCAATCCCAGTTGGCGATGGTGTTCAAGGACAAGGCCGAAGCTGCCAAGAAGGCCTATCCCGCCGCGACGAATGAAGAGGCCGAGGTTGCCGCAGCCGCGCTGGCCAGCGACCAGTTCATCGTCTACGGGACCTGGAAGTGGATCGAGGAACAGGCGCGGACAAAGGTGCCCGTCTACCGCTTCCAGTTCGATCGTGTCCTGCTCGAACCCAATGGCTCGAATCGCTATGGAGCGGCTCACGCCGTCGAGATCGAATACGCCTTCAATACACTGGATTCCAAGAAGGCTCCGTGGCAGCCGGAAGACCGTCAGACGGCGCAGACCATGTCGGCCTACTGGGCCAATTTCATCAAGACTGGCAACCCCAATGGCCCCGGTCTGCCGACGTGGCCGGAATTCGGCAAGACACGCCAGGTGATGCATCTTGACGCCGTCAGCAAGGCCCAGCCCGAACAGCACCGCGATCGCTACGAGCTGATGGATTCCATGACCAAATAGCTTTGCTGGAACTGCGAGGATCTGATGCCCGGAATCTGCTCACGAGAGGAGGCCGGGCATCGCTCATTTTCGTTGATGGACATTCAATGTCTGGTTGACCCGAGACCGGGGTCCAGGGCATGCTTCGAGGTGCTGGACGACCGGAAAGGGGGACATTGATGGGCACCAAGCTCGCCATTGATGAGCCTCCTTCGTACATGAACTGATCTGAAACCCTGGAATTGGGATTTCACACGTCTCGTTCATGATCGGTGTGCGCGCAGCCAAAGGTTGCAGCATATTCAAGACCCTTCCGGATTCGCCATGCTCAACCGCATTTTCGATACCGTCTGGGGGCAGGCCAACGCCCTCTTCTATCCCTTTCGCCGCCGTCGGGCCGTGGATCTCTTCGTCGTCCTCATTGGCCTCGCCATCCTGTTCGGCTTGGTCCAGCTAGGGCGCCAGCTCACCGCTGTGCATCGGCCCGTGGTCGAGATCTCGCTGTCGCCTTGGGCGCTGCCGAAGTACACCTTCTTCTCCATGATGCGCGGGCTGGCGGCTTACGTGATGTCGCTACTCTTCACCCTCGTCTACGCATTCTGGGCGGCCAAGGATGCACGGGCGGAGAAGCTGCTGGTGCCCATCCTGGACATCCTGCAGAGCATCCCCGTGCTGGGCTTCATGCCTGGTGTCGTGCTGGCCCTGGTGGCGCTGTTTCCCGGAAGCAACATCGGTCTGGAACTGGCGGCGGTGGTCATGATCTTCACCGGACAGGCGTGGAACATGACCTTCAGCCTGTACCACAGCCTGAAATCCGTGCCGGGGGATATGCAGGAGGCGGCCACGGTCTATGGCTTCAATTGGTGGCAGCGCTTCAAGTGGGTGGAACTGCCTTACGGCACCACGGGGCTGGTCTGGAACAGCATGATGAGCATGGCGGGCGGCTGGTTCTTCCTCATGATCACGGAGGGTTTCAAACTGGGCGAGCAGGATTTCCGGCTGCCGGGCCTGGGCTCGTACATGAGCGTGGCGGTCGAAAAGGGCAACTCGGTGGCGATGATCGCGGCCGTGCTTGCGATGATCGCGATGATCGTCTTCCTTGATCAAATCATTTGGCGGCCCGTGGTGGTGTGGGCGCAACGGTTCCGTGTGGAGGAGACGGCCCAGGCGGAAGCGCCCCAGAGCTGGCTGCTGATGTACCTGCGGCGATCCCGCCTGCTGCGCTGGATGGAAATCCGCATGTCCCGGCACCGGAACGCATCGCGGCAGCAGCGTCGTAAATCCACTGCGCCTCGGCACCACTCCATCCATTGGTGGAGCCTGCAGCGTTGGGCCTCGAACGCGGCCTTTGCCGCCCTGGTCGTGCTGGTCGTGTTCGCGTCCTTCCGCCTGATCCATTTCCTGACCCATCTGCAGGGGGCGCAGTGGTGGACGCTGCTGAAGGCCGGGGGACTGACCTTGGCGCGCGTCCTGGGGGCCACCGCGCTGGGAACGCTTTGGGCCGTGCCCGCGGGTCTTGCCATTGGGCTATCGCCCCGGCTTTCCAAACTGTTGCAGCCCATCGTCCAGGTGGCTGCCAGCTTTCCCGCGCCCATGCTCTTTCCCGTCGTGATTGCTGCCCTGGCGCATATTCATATCGGCCTCAACTACGGATGCGTGGTGCTGATGCTGCTGGGCACGCAGTGGTACATCCTCTTCAACGTGATCGCAGGCGCCATGGCCATCCCCGGCGATCTGAAGGAAGCTGCCGAAGCCTTCCGCTTCCCCACTTGGCAGCGCATGAAGGTGCTCTATCTGCCGGCCGTGTTTCCCTACCTGGTGACAGGTTGGGTGACAGCGGCAGGCGGCGCCTGGAACGCCAGCATCGTGGCCGAATACTACGACCTGAAAGGACAGACGCTGTCCACATTCGGCTTGGGTTCCACCGTGAGCGCCGCCGCCTATAATCGTGAACTCCCGCTGTTGGCGGCGGGCGTTCTGGTGATGTCGGCCATCGTGGTGATCTTCAATCGCCTGGTCTGGAAGCCGCTGCATCACCTGTCCCAAACCCGCTATTCCCTCACCAAGTAGGAGGCGCGAAATGACGATGACGACTCCGATTCTCGAACTGCGCGGCGTGCAGAAGAGTTTTGATCGCGGCATGGGCAACACGCTGCGAGTCCTGGAAGACATCAATCTGGATGTGCGTCCCAATGAGGTCATCGCCCTCATTGGCCCTTCGGGTTGTGGCAAGAGCACGATCCTGCGGATCTTCGCGGGGCTCATCGAGCCCACGAAGGGGCAGGTCCGCTACCGGGGCAAAAAGCAGTCGGGCCTGAATTCCAATGTCTCCATCGTCTTCCAGGGCTTTGCGCTCTATCCGTGGATGACGGTGGAAGCCAACGTGGAAGCTGTGCTGCGCGCGAAGGGCGTGGACGAGGCCACGCTCAAGGAACGCACGAACAAGGCCATCCGCATGGTAGGGCTTGAGGGGTTTGAAGAGGCGTACCCCCGGGAGCTTTCGGGAGGCATGAAGCAGCGGGTGGGCATGGCCCGTGCGCTCTCCGTGGATCCGGAAATCCTCTTCATGGACGAGCCCTTCAGCCAAGTGGATGCCCTTACGGCGGAAGGCCTCCGCGCCGAGATCCTGGACATCTGGGACGACCGCGAGCGCAACCCCGCTTCCATCCTGATGGTGAGCCACGACATCAAGGAGGTCGCCTACATGGCCGACCGCATCGTGGTGCTCTCGGCCAACCCCGGCCGTGTGCGCACCATCGTCGAGAACCCGCTGCCCAGGCCGCGCGATACGCGCAGTCCCGAGTTCCTTCGGTTGGTGGATAAGCTTCACGACATCATCACCAGCGCCGAGCTGCCAGATATCCTGGTGACGACGGTGGAATCCAGCGTCGAGAGCCACGAACTGGTGGAGCCGCTGCCCTACGCGCTGAACGCGGACATGCTGGGCCTGCTGGAATTCCTGATGGCCCAGGGGGGCAACTGCGATCTCTTCCAGGTGGTGAACCACACGCATGTGCCCTTCGAGAAGGTGCTGACCATCGTGAAGGGCTTGGAGATGCTGGGTTTCGTGGATACGCCCAAGCGCAGTGTCGAACTCACCGTGCTGGGCCGCCAGTTTGTGGAAGCGGATATGGATCAGCGCAAGCTCATCTGGCGCGACCAGTTGCTAGAGCTGAAGCTCTTCCGCATGGTCCGCGAGCAGTTGGAACTGCACGAGGGCAAGCTGCGCAAGGAAGAACTGGTCCAGGAGATCGCGGATCGCCTGCCCATGGAAAACGCCGAACAGACCTTCGATACGTTGGTGGCCTGGGGCCGTTTCGCGGAACTCTTCGCCTACCGCGAGGAGAAGGAAATCCTGACCTACGAGTAGGCTTGACGCGGGTTTCAGGCTACCGATCGCTCCAGTGCAGCTTCTCCTGCAATAGGGAGAAGAAGGGGCGGTCGGGATCCTGGAGCAGCGTGATGCCATGCTCCGCTTTCTGGAAGGCGATGCGGTCGCCGTGCTGGATCGGGTGCTCGATCTGGCCATCCAGGGTGAGATGAGCCTCGTCGGAGCGTCCCATCGTGATGCTCACAGATGCACCGCTAGGCACTACGATGGGCCGCAGGGTCAGGGCGTGGGGACAGATGGGCGAGATCACCCAGGCGTCCAGCGACGGGTGCAGAATCGGACCGCCCGCCGAGAGCGAGTACGCGGTCGATCCTGTGGGGGTTGCGGCGATGAGCCCATCGGCGCGGAACGTGGCGGCTTCTGTTCCATCGATGCATAGCCGGTATTCCAGGATCCGGCTCATGGCCCCCTTGTTGATCACCGCGTCGTTGAGCACGGTCTGGTGCAGCAGCTCTTTGCCGTCCCGGATGAGGCGGGCGCTGAGCATGGTGCGATGCTCCGAGATCAGCAGTCCGGCGAAATAGGCTTCCACCACGCGAAGGGTTTCCTGCGCCGAGTGGGCGGTCAGGAAGCCCAGGGAGCCCAGATTGATCCCCAGGATCGGCGTGTCCTGGGCGCTGAACTGCCGCGCGGCGCCCAGCAGCGTGCCGTCTCCCCCCAGGACGATGCACAACTTGGGGGAACCCACCGGGGTTTCCGGTTCCAGGGCGTCTGCGGGCAATCCCGTCTCCGCCCAGGCGGTGCGCAGATTGGCGTTGCCGTGAATGGCCCAGCCACGATCCAGGAATGGCGGGACGATTTGCTCCAGGGTGGAGGCCAACCAGGGGGATTTGACCTTTGCAACCAGGGCCAGGGCGGGAATGGACATGGCTCATAGGTTAACCTGTCTATCGTGTGGGCGCTGGATCCCTGACGCCCAGTGAAGGAGCCTCGATGGGTGCGATACGGGCCAGGATCAAGAACACGCGATTGCGGAACGGCGGTCTGCTGCGCCGAATCGCATGGGCGCTGGCCGGGTTCTGTGCCGTTTGCGCCATCGGCCTCGTCATTGCTTGGTCCGTCGTCAGCCAGGACGCGGATAGCTTTCTGACGCTGTTCGCGCTGCGCCAGGAAAAGACTATCTCCAAGGTGCTGGATCGCGATGAGAACGTCATCGGCATCTTTGCCGAAGAACGCCGCGTGCTGATCCCCTATGGGGATATTCCCAAGGCCTTCGTCAACGGACTGGTTGCGACCGAGGACGCGGATTTCTGGGATCACGGCGGTGTCTCAGCCCGCGGCTTCGTTCGGGCGGGATGGAATTTCGTCACGAGCTTCGGCCAGCGGCGCGAAGGCGGGTCTACGCTGACGATGCAGCTGATCCGAACGGTCACTGCCAAGCGCCAGCGGCGCCTGGACCGCAAGTTTAAGGAGATCATTCTGGCCCGCAAGCTGGAGAAGGCTTACACGAAGAAGCAGATCATGGAGCAGTACGCCAACGAGGTCTACTTTGGCGGCGGACGCTACGGCATCGAGGCCGCTGCTGAGTTCTATTTCGGCAAGAGCGCGCCCCAGCTCACGGTGGATGAATGTGCCGTGCTGGCCGGGATCGTGCAGAACGCCAACTATCTCTACCCCTATTCACGCGAACCCAAGACCCGCCAACTCGTGATCAACCGCCGCAATCATGTGCTGGATCGCATGGTTTCCGAAGGCTATCTGAAGGAAGGTGACGCGAAGATCTACAAGCAGAAGCCGATTCGGCTGGCCCGGGAAAACCCGCAGGAAGAAGCTGTCGCGCCCTATGCCGTCGAGGAAGTGCGCAAATACCTGTATGAGAAGTACGGCAAGGATGCCGTGCTGAACGGCGGCCTGGTTGTCTACACCACCATCGATTCCGCTTGGCAGGATGCCGCCAACGAGGCCGTGAAGCAGGGCCTCAAGGCCGTGGACCGCCGCCGAGGTTTCCGCAAGGACGCCGTGCAATTCGTGAAGGATCCCGACACGTCGGATCTGCCCGGCTGGAAGCGCTTCATGGAAGAAGGCGATTCGGTGCAGGGCGTGATTCTCGGGTGGTACGGCGATAACGCCACCGTGCGCGTCGGCAAGACCAAGCTGAACGTGCCCGGCAGCGCCTTTGCCTGGGCGGGCAAGGATATCCAGAAGCTGTTGCCGCGCGGCGCGGCTCCCCTCTTTCTCGTGAAGGAGGCGAGCGCCGATGGCCTGCCCCTGAAGCTGGAACTGGATCAGGATCCCGATGTGGAAGGCGCGCTGCTGGCCGTGGAGCCGAACAACGGCGAGATCCGCGCCATGGTGGGCGGCTACGACTTCAAGCGCAGCAAGTTCAATCGCAGCACCCAGGCCGAGCGTCAGGTGGGATCGACCATGAAGGCCTTCGTTTACGGCGCGGGCTTCGATCACGGATTGACGCCCGCGACCATGCTGAACGATGTGCCCACGCGCTTCACTTTCGGCCGCGATATCTATGAGCCAAAGGATTCCGATCACGAATTCTGGGGACCCATTCCCGTCTGGGAGGCCATCCGGGATAGCCGTAACGTACCCGCCGTCCGGGCCCTGGAGATGACGGGCATCGATAACGTGGTGCAGTTCGCACGACGCGCGGGCGTGACCGGCCGCATTCCTTCCGTGCCCAGCATGGCGCTGGGCAGCGCGGATCTTACCTTGACCGATATGGTTCGCGGCTATGCCACCTTCGCCAACGGTGGGCGCCAATCGCCGCCGCCCTTTCTCATCCGCAAGGTGGTGGATCGCAGCGGCCGTGTGCTGGAGTCCCACAGCGGCGCTCCTGGCGAGCAGGTGGTGGATCCCATGACCAACTACCAGCTGATCCAGTGCCTCCAGGGCGTGGCCCAGCGCGGCACTGGCGCGCGGGCCAACGAGCTGGGCTGGCCTGTGGCGGGCAAGACGGGAACCACCGATAACCACACCGATGCCTGGTTCGTGGGCTTTTCCACGCACATCACCTGCGGCGTCTGGGTGGGATTGGACGCCAAGAAGACCATCTACCGGGGCGCGGATGGCGCCAAAGCGGCGCTGCCCATTTGGGTAACGTTCATGAAGGCTGCGTTGCCAACCACCTCCAAGGAAAACTTCCCGGCGCCGGACGGCATGGAGTGGGCTGACATCGATCGCTACACCGGGCTGATCGCCAGCAGCGCCACCAGCGGGGAGGATCTGCTGCACCTGGCCTTCAAGCCCGGCACCCTTCCCAAGGCCCCCAGCACGATGGAGGCCATCCAGAAGATCCGCGACGCCAAGGCCAAGGCCTACTCGCAGGGAGCGGACGACCGCGCCTGGGGTGCCATGACGGATGGCGGCGCACCGGCGGGCGCGGATGGGAGCCATGCCCCTGATCCCAACGATCCCTGAGGACGTTCCCGCCTCCGTCTGAAAACAAGAAGCCCCCGGTCTGGCCGGGGGCTTCTTGTTTCATCCACAACGATTGCTGGATGGGGTCAGCTTTTCTTCTTGAAGGGGCGCGAAGCCTGAATCCCATCACGGTGCTTGGCGGGCCCATCCTTGCGCGGCCCGCCCTGGAATTTCGGGCGGTCTTCGCCTTTCGGGCTGCGGGTCGTTCGCTCGTAGGGCTTCTTCGCGTAGGGTCGGCCTTCAGCGGGGGCTTCGGACTTGTCCTGACCCTGGCTGGGCGAGAAGGGTTTGGGCGTCCAGCCCTGGCGCTCGCCGGGGCGGGGAGCGAAGGGCTTGCGCTCGCCTGGCTTCCGATCACTGGATTTGCGATCAAAGGGCTTGCGGTCGAATGAGCGGCTCTCGGCCTTGGGCGTGTCGGGAATATCGAAACCGGCGTGGGCCTCGTCCTCGATCATGGAAAGCAGGGCGGAGACCAGCGCAACGGGATCGCGTTGCGCCAGCATGGATTCCGCCAGCTGGGTGAAGGTGGGCCCTTCCTGGTTCGCGATGTGCTCGGTCAGGCGCAGGCTTCTGGCAGCGCGGATCTCTTCCTGCGTGGGTACGGAGCGCCACTCCAGCTTCAATCCGCCACGGCGGCCCCAGGCCAGGAGAATGCGCGATTCCTTGAAGTTCACCAGGGCCAGCGAGGTGCCCTTGGCGCCCGCGCGGCCCGTGCGGCCGGAGCGATGGATGTAGTTCTCGAACTGGGTCGGAATCCCCACATGGACCACCAGAGGCATGGCTTCGACATCGATGCCGCGCGCGGCCACATCCGTGGCTACGAGATAGCGAAGCTTGCCTTCCTTGAAGCTGCTCATGATGCGGTTGCGGGCCCCCTGATTGAGGTCTCCGTGCAGGTAGTCCGCCGAAAGCCCCGCGTTGCGAAGGGCGGTGGCGACTTCCTCCGTCTGCTGCTTCATCTTGGTGAAGATCAGCGCGGCGCTGGGCTCTTCCAGCAGCAGGAAGTTCACGAGGGCCTTGACCTGCAGATGATCGGCCACTAGGCAAGGCGTGTGGGCGATATCGGCGTGCTGGGCGGCGCTGCCGGCTTCCGTGAGCTGGATGCGGCACGGATCCTTCAGGAACCGCTTGGCGAGACTGGCGATGGGGGCGGGCAGGGTGGCCGAAAACAGGTAGGTCTGCGGCCCTTCCGGCACATCGGTGAGGATCTTTTCCACGTCCTCGATGAACCCCATGTTCAGCATCTCGTCGCACTCATCGAGCACGACCATGGAGACTTTCGTGAGATCCAGCGTGCCCCGATTCAGATGATCCTGAACGCGGCCGGGCGTGCCCACGATGATGTCCACGCCGTAGTGCAGGGCCTTCAATTGGGGGACGTAGCTCATGCCGCCCACAAGCTGGGCGATGGCGAGGTTGGGCTTGACGCTCTGAAGCTCGGCGGCGACCTGCTGGGCCAGTTCCCGGGTCGGCGTCAGGACAAGGGCCTGTGGGGGCTGCCGGCCATCTTTCAGGCGATGCATCAACGGCAGGCCGAAGGCTAGGGTCTTGCCGCTGCCGGTGCGGCTTTGCACCAGCAGATCACGGCCTTCCAAGCCCGGCTGAAAACACTCTGCCTGCACGGCGGTCGGAGAGGTGAACCCGCGCTTCTCCAGGGCGGAGAGAAAGGGTTCCGAGCAGCCCAAGGCTGCGAAGGTGGTGGTATTCAAGTTGGCTCCTGGGGCGCTCGCCGGAACGAAGAGGCAACGAACACCTGCCGGATCTGGCCCAAACCATCAGATTCTCACGAAAGCCCTGTCGTGACGAGGAAAAAACTCAGCATAGAATCAATCACATGATCACGATTCTTATCATCCGACATGGGATCGCCGAGGATGGCTTCGGCCCCGATGCCGATCGAGCGCTGACGGCCCAGGGTTGGGAACGCACGCGGGCCGCCATGAAAGGACTGCTGAAGCGAGGCTACGCGCCCACCCAAGGCATTAGCAGCCCCTATCGCAGGGCCGCCGAAACCCTGGTGTGCCTGCGGGAAGCGGCCCAGGAAGCGTTTCCCGTGGGCTATTGGGATGGCTTGCGCCCAGGGGGTTCTCCCGCCAAGGCCGAGGATTGGCTGCGTGCCCAGATCGCCGAGCTTGCGCCCGGGGATGTGCTCGCGCTGATCAGCCATCAGCCGTTTCTGGGAGAGTTCATCCATCGGCTGACGAGGCGCCATATCGAGGTGAAAAAGGCCAGTTGCACGGTGATCCATTGGAATGGCCAGGACTTCGAATACGCCGGGCATTTCGCTCCCGCTGAACTCCGGGGCGAATGATGCGCCGCCATGCGCCCACCTTCGTCACCCTTTTGGGCGGCTTGAAGCTGCACTACCGCATCCAGGGGACCCCCGGCGCCCCGTGGATGGTGATGCTCAACGGCCTGTTGAGCGACACCACCATGTGGGCGGGCGTGATCCCAGGGCTTTCGGACCACTTCCGGATTCTCACACTGGATGGAAGGGGCCAAGGCAAATCCGATGTTCCATCAGGCGAGCCCTACACGCCGGGATTGCTGGCGGAGGACGCCTGGGAAGTCTTCAACCTGCTGGGGATTGAACGCCCCTGGCTCGTGGGGCTCTCCAACGGCAGCAACGTGGCGCTTGAACTGCTTGCGGCCCATCCGGGAGCCTTCGCGGGGGGAGTGCTCATCAGTTCCGTGCCCCACATCGATTTCACCATCGGCTTGCGCATTCAACACTGGATCCACTGTCTGGATACGGGCGGTCTGCTGATGCAATTCGACGCCGTGGCGCCCTACCTCTGGGGCGACGCCTTCCTGCAAAAACGCTACGCGGTGCTGAGGGCGTTCAACCAGGTGGTGATGGGGCAAAAACCTCGGGAGGACTCCGAAGATCCACACCTGGGCCTTCGCCATCAGGTGCTGGGGATCCTTGGCTGGGATATCCGAACCCGCTTGGACGCGGTTCAGGTGCCGCTGCTGCTGCTGGCCGGGGCGGAGGACCTGCTGACGCCTCCGTGGAAATGCCTGGAGACAGCCAAGCTCATTCCTTCGGCTCGCTTTGAGGTGATTCCAGGCGTGGGGCACTCCTATCCCGTTGAGACGCCCAAGGCTTGCGCGGACCGCATCCTGGAATTTGTGACGCAAATCGCACGGAACTAAAGCCCTCCTGGTTGCCCTGCCGATTCTGCTGCATAATTACGTTCATACCTGCCAGCGGTACTTGTCCCCATGTATGGGAGTTCTATGTCAGTTGAAACCGTTTCGTCCGCCGTTCTCAGCCTTCAGGAGCTGAAGGAGCTTTCCATCGGTCGACTGGCGGAACTGGCAAAGGCCTATGCGATCGAGAGCCCGCTCTCCATGCGCAAGCAGGAATTGATCTTCCGCCTGCTGGAAGCTCAGGCCGAAAAGGCCGGGCTCTTCTTTGTGGAAGGCGTTCTGGAAGTGCTTCCCGAAGGATTTGGCTTCCTTCGCGCACCTGAGCACAACTACATCGCCGGTTCCGATGATGTCTACGTATCCCCCAGCCAGATCCGCAAGTTCAATCTGAGATCCGGCGACACCCTTTCCGGCATGATTCGTCCCCCCAAGAACGAAGAGAAGTTCTTCGCGATGCTGCGGATCGACGCCATCAATTTTGATCCTCCCCAGGTCGCGGCGGATCGCATCGGTTTCGATAACCTCGTGCCGCTGTACCCCACGGCCATGCTCAAGATGGAGCGGGATCCACAGGAACTCTCGACCCGCGTCATGGATCTGATGACTCCTTTGGGCAAGGGACAGCGCGCGCTCATCGTTGCGCCGCCCCGCACCGGCAAGACGGTGCTGCTGCAGAACATCGCTAATAGCATCACGAACAACCACCCGGAAGTCTTCCTGATCGTTCTGCTCATCGACGAGCGCCCGGAAGAAGTCACGGACATGGAACGCCATGTGAAGGGCGAGGTCGTCTCCAGCACCTTCGACGAGCCCGCCACGCGGCACGTTCAGGTCGCCGAGATGGTCATCGAGAAGGCCAAGCGTCTGGTGGAGCACAAAAAGGACGTCGTGATTCTGCTGGATTCCATCACCCGCCTCGCGCGGGCCTACAACACGGTGGTTCCGCCTTCCGGCAAGGTCCTTTCGGGCGGTGTGGATTCCAACGCCCTGCAGCGCCCCAAGCGGTTTTTCGGCGCGGCCCGGAACATCGAGGATGGCGGCAGCCTGACCATCATCGCCACGGCCCTGATCGAGACGGGCAGCCGCATGGACGACGTGATCTTCGAGGAATTCAAGGGCACGGGCAACAGCGAGATCGTGCTGGATCGCAAGCTCAGCGATAAGCGCGTCTTCCCCGCGATGGACATCCAGAAGTCCGGCACGCGCAAGGAGGATCTGCTCATTGACGCCGCGAAGCTCCAGAAGATCTGGGTGTTGCGCAAGATCCTTTCGGCCTCGGGTCCCGTGGAGAGCATGGAACTGTTGCTGGATCGGCTCAGCAAGACGAAGAGCAACGACGAGTTCCTGGCCAACCTGCAGGATACGGGCGGCAGGCGCTGAAACCTTCTTGCAGGGCGAGGTGATCCGGATGCCGCACGCCATTCTGGAATACACCGAGAACATCCTGGATGATGCGGACTTCGTCCACTTGTTCGAACGCTTGCACGCGATGCTGGTGGAGACGGGCGGCTGCAACCCCGACGAGATGCGCAGCCGGGCGCAGCGCCTGGATCACTACCGCATGGGCAACGGTGATGAGCGCAACGCTTTCGCCCATCTGACGATCAAGCTCCAGCAGGGGCGTCCTGAAGACCTCTTGGCGCGGATGGGGCAGGCGGCGCTCGAATTGCTGAAAGAGCATTTCATCCAGTCGCTCGACGAGCAGCGGTGCGATCTGACGGTTGAGATTCAGGAAATCCCGCGTCACTGCTACTTCAAGGTGAGCAGCGCCGGGAATTGAGGGCCACCCAATTTGGGGAATGGACCTGATGTGGGGATGGAACCCTTGCTTGGGTTGCATCGCGGGAAGTTTCGAGTCTGGATTGCTATGTTTTTTGTAGCTGCTATTGTTTTGATAGCGCGCTGCGTTGAACACCCATTCTGTTCGATCCGACAGCCCTGGCCAGCCGAAGGATCGAGACATTCCAGGCAGGAGGAAACCATGCCCGTCATCACCATCGCCATGCATCCCGTTCCTTGTGACACCAAGAAGGCGCTGATCTCGACCATCACACGTTCGGCCGCCGAGGTTGCCAAGGTTCCTGAATCCGCGTTCATCGTTCTGGTGAACGAGCTTCCCGAAGAAGCCATTGGCATCGGAGGCCGGACCTTGAAGGAGATCAAGGCGGTTCCGTCGGCCTAGCCCGGAGCCCGTTGTTTCAACCACGGCGCGGCGCTGCTAGATTCGTTCTTGCCGCGCCGTGGGTTTGGAGCCTGCTCGCGATCGCTTGATTCATGGTTCCAATTCGTCTCCGGCCCTTCATGTCCATTCCGATCCCAGGCAATCCTGTCCGTGGTTCCCAATCCGGTGCGCCCATCATGGCGCTCTTCGATCTGCTGGGACGGCGATGGGCCATGGGCATTCTCTGGCAGCTCAGCGACGGCCCTGCCACGTTTCGAGCCATTCAAGCCGCGTGCGAATCCATCTCTCCAGCCATCCTCAATACTCGGCTGAAGGATTTGCGAGAGGCGCGACTCGTTGTGCACGAGGGTGATGGCTATCAGTTGACTGCGCTGGGGCGTGAGCTGCACCAATTGCTCAAACCCTTCGGCAAGTGGTCATTTGATTGGGCCAGCATCGTCGCACCCGAGCAGGCCCAGCAATGGAAGGCCCAGAAGGCTCGAAAGATCCAGGCCCGTACCGGAAAGTGAACCGTACGTAGACGTGTTTGGAAGCGATGGGCGCTCAGGCGGGTTCGCCGTCGCCTCGTTCTGCCTAGTCGTCTGTTGCGCGGTCGTCTGTGAAATCTTCGCTGGCTGGGAAGGGGGCCCAGGCGCGGGTCATGCGCCGAAGGGGCGGGTGCTTCATGCGGGAAGCGGCGAGGATGCAGCTTTCTGCGCTCAGGATCCGGATCCAGGGAGCCGCCTGGCCCAGCACCAGCGAGCAATCGGGGCGGGTAAATGTCTGATCCATGGCCAGCAGCACCTGCATGGCGAGGGGTTCGATCTCGCGCCAGCGGGAATGGACCAGGGCATCGACGTGTGTGGGCATCAAGGGCGCCTGCACGAGCCCGCACAGGGGATCCAGGCAGAGTCGCGGGTGCTGCAGAAAACTCAGGATGACGCCCTGATCCCGGATTTTCCAGATATTGGGCCAGAGCGCCTTGGGCGCGCGGTAGGCGAAACTGCGCCGCTCGCCCAGGCTCATGCCTGTCCACAGGACTTGCAGCCGCCGTGTCGCCAGCGCCTGCGCCACGGGGTGCGCCGACGGATCCTCGGCGATGGCGGCGAGGGCTCGCCATGGCAGGCGGGATAGCAACGTTGATCGCAGCGCTTCCGGCGCCTTGCGGTGTTGGGCGATCCAGCGCAGAAGCAGGGGCCGGCGCTTCAGGTCCTCCAGGCTGGCCGCAGCCTCCAGCCACCCGCGCGGAGGCGCAGGATGGCGCAGCATCCGAAGGAAGCGCGGCCAGGGCATCTCTGGGGGTAGGGACCACTCCACGCAGGCATTCTGACCGGATTCGGGCACAATCCGGGAATGGATTGCGATTTCACCATCCTTGGGAGAGGGCGCGCGGGACGAGCCCTGGCGCAGGCCTGGAGCGACGATGGCCGGGTGCGTGTCGGACTGCTTGGGCACGAAACCTCGCCCGAGGGCTGGGTTCTGCTCGCCGTCCCAGACGATGCCATTCCCGCAACGGCCGCGCGTTTTCCCGGCCGATGCGTTCATCTCAGCGGAAGCCTGCATGTTCCCGGAGTGCCCTGTGCGCATCCCCTCATGAGCTTCGATGGCGAGGCCGCGAACTGGCGCGAGCATTGGTGCGATACGCCCTTGGCAATCACGGGCGACGTGCCTGCTGCGATACGGAGCGCCTTTGAGAATCTGGGCTTCCTGCCCTTTTCGTTGGCTCCGGAGCTCAAACCCCTGTACCACGCCTGCGCCGTGTTGAGCTCGGGACATGCGGCGACCCTTTGGCTGGGGGCCATGCGATTGCTGGCGGAAAGCGGCGCCGCGCTTCCGGGACGAGGCACGTTGAATCTGGCGGAAGCCACCCTCCGCAACATCGCGCGCCAAGGCCCAGGAGGACGCACCGGTCCCTTCGTGCGGGGAGACGAGGCCACCATTCAGCGGGATGCCGAGGCACTGCCGGAGGCTTGGCGCGAAATCTTCCTGAAGCTGGGCAGGCTCTGAGTCCAGAGGTTATTCTGGTGGATCCCCGCCATGGAAAGGAACCCATGCCCGCTCCGGCAAATCCGCTGTCTGTCCGCGAATCAGCCTTCCAGGTGTGCGTTCGTCCCATCGATCTGGCGCAACACGAGATCTCCGTTGAACTTCGCATTCCGGCCTCGCGCCTTGAAGTGGCGACTGCGGCCTATCTGCCCGTCTGGACGCCGGGCTCCTATCTGGTGCGGGATTACGCGCGCTGCCTGGATCGTGTCCGGCTGCAGGACGCCGGTGGCCAGGAAATCCAGATAATCAAGACGGGAACGAGCCGCTGGGAGATCCCCCCGTTGCCCAAGGGCGGCACCCTGTCCTATCGGCTGTTCTGCAACGAACTGACCGTGCGCACCAATCACGTGGACCGGGAACACGCCCAGGTCGTGGGCGCGGCGTCTTTCCTGGCGCTGGAAGGGCAAGAGGACGCGCCATACGAGATCCGCTTCGAGGGATGGCCTGCGGATTGGAAGATCGCTTCGGCGCTGCCCGAAACCGATGGCGTCTTTGCGGCGCAGGATTTCGACACCTTGGTGGATTCGCCGTTCGAGTTGGGGGCTTTCCGCCGCGAAGCCTGGGTGCAGGATGGCGCTGTGTTCGAGCTGGTGGTGGGGGGCGAGCACAACGGGGATGAGGCGCGCATCCTTTCGGGCACCAAAGCGATCGTGGAGGCCTGCGGCCGGCTTTTTGGGGGATTCCCCTTCGAGCGGTACGTCTTCCTGCTGGTCTTCCGTCCGGATGAGCGCGGCGGCCTGGAACATCGCGATTCCACGTCGCTATTGGCGGATTCCCATGCCCTGGGCCGGCCGGAAGGCTATTACGATCTCTTCACGCTCATCGCGCATGAGTTCTTTCACGCGTGGAACGTCAAGCGCTTGCGGGCGCCGGAACTGGGGCCTTTCGATTACGGGCGCGAAAACCCCACGCGGATGCTCTGGTTCCACGAAGGCTTCACCAGCTTCATCCAGTACGGCCTCGTGCTCCAGGCGGGCGTCGCGTCCTGGTCCTGGGTGGTCCGTCGCCTCGCGAGCATTTGGACGGAATACACGACGCGCGCGGGACGGCGGGAACAGAGCCTGGAGGAAGCCAGCTTCGACGCCTGGATCCGCCATTACAAACCCACGGCGTTCAGCGCCAATAGCACCGTGAGCTACTACGACAAGGGAGCGGCCATCGCCTGGATGATGGACGCGCAGATCCGCTTGGCCAGCGGCGGCGCGCACGGGCTGGATCATTTCTTCTGCACCCTTTGGCGGCGTCTGGGTGATGCGAGCGTCTCCGATGGCGATCTGCGCGAGCTGTACCGCGAATTGACGGGCCGCGATCCCCAGGCCTTCTGGAACGATTACCTTCAGGGCTGCGCGGAACTGGACTCCCGGGAGATCTGCCAGGCGTACGGCCTGCGTTTCGACAAGCTGGCGCCCTGGGAGGCGATCTCCCGCGAAGACGCGAGGGATCCTGCCGTCGTCGAGCGGATGCGCGGGTACACCGGCCTGGCCTGGTCGGGACCGCAGCCCGAGATCCGGCACGTGGAACCGGGCTCGCCGGCCGCGCGCGCGGGGCTTTCCTATGGGCAGGAAATCCTGGCCGTGAATGGATGGCGCACCGCAACGGCGGCGGAGGCGCAGCAACGGCTGCAGGATATTCCGGTCGGAGGCCGCGCCGAGGTGCTGGCCAGCAATCGGGGCCGCGTGTTCCAGTGCGAGCTGGACATCTGCGAAAGCCCGCTGCGCAGCACCCGCATCCAGACCCTTCCTGCGCCGAGCGAGGAACAGCGCGCTGCCTTCCAAGCCTGGACCCACCAGCCCTTCCCGCTGCCGCGCCGAGGCACCCTGTGACATCTGGCTGTTCTTCATCTTCTCCGATCGCGTGCGCAAGGCTCTGCATCCAGGCCATCATTCCTGCCCACAACGAGGTGGGCACCATCGCAGGCGTGATCTCGGGACTGGCCCCATTCGGATTGGGGGGCATCCTCGTCGTGGATGACGGTTCCGATGACGCCACCGCTGCGGTCGCTCGCGAAGTCGGCGCCGAGGTGCTGCGTCTTGAGCGCGGCCAGGGCGGCGGCAAAGGGCAGGCCCTGAGGGCGGGCATCCACCATGTGGCCCAGCGGAACTTCGACTACTACCTGTTTCTGGATGGCGACGGCCAGCATGACCCCGCCGATCTCCAGAACTTCCTGGAAGCGCTGGCCCAGGAGCCTGCTCCGGATTTCCTCATCGGCAGTCGCAAACAGGATCGCGAACGCATCCCCAAGATCCGGTGGCGCACGAACGCGCTGGGATCCTGGACCTTGGGCCGCATCGCCGGGGTCGTCTGGGAGGACAGCCAGAGCGGCTTCCGCATGGTGAAGAAGAAGCTGGTGGACCGCATGACGCTGGGCGGAAGGGGCTTCAGTATCGAGATGGAAATGGCCATGAAGGCCGCCCATCACCGCATTCGCTGGGTTCATGTGCCCATCCGCGCCATCTACCACGCCGAAGGCGGCTTCAGCCATTTCCGCGGGGTGCTGGATACCTGGCTCATCGCCTGGTACTCGCTGTGGTGTTGATGCGCGGGCATCATGTCTGAATGAGTTCGCGCGGCATCAACCTTCTGGATTGGGATCTGGGCCACGTGCCTCCGGGCATCGCCTGGGGCGGTATGGATGAAGCGGGGAGGGGCGCCTGGGCGGGCCCCGTGGTGGCGGCCTGCGCGGTGCTGGATCCCGAGGCCGTATCCAAGTGGAGCCATGTGCTTCGCGGCGCGAGGGACAGCAAGCAGCTCAGTCCTGAGCGCCGCGAAGCGCTGGCCTCTGAATTGAAGATGGTGCTCACGGCCTGGGCCGTTGCCGAGATCGATAACATGGCCATCGACCGGGAAAACATCCTGGAAGCGACGCTGGACGCCATGCGACAGTCCGTGTCCAATCTCCAGGTGATGCCCCGGATGCTCTTTGTTGATGGCGATCGTGCGCCCAGGACGGGCCTGCCCGAGCGCCTGATCGTCGAGGGCGACGCGACCAGTTGCGCCGTGGCCGCCGCAAGCATCCTGGCGAAGACGCACCGGGATCGGATCCTGCGGGACATGGCCGAGGCCTATCCGGAATACGGATTCGAGCGCCACAAGGGCTACGGCACGAAAGAACACCAGAAGGCGCTGGACGCCTTCGGCGCCTGTCCGATCCATCGCTTGAGCTACGCGCCCGTCGCCGCGCGGACGCGCCCCAGTGCCGAGCGCTACGCGCTGCTGCAGTCCCGGTTGGAGACCTGCGATAGCGTGGCGGCCTTGCATGCCTGGGTGGCTGCGGAACTCCGGCCGGCCTACGGCGTGTTGAAGGTGGAATGGTTGGAAGCGCTGCGCGGGCGCTACGCTGAATGCCTGGCACCCCTGGCCCTGCAGGAGCGGGAGCCCAGCGCGTGAAGACCGAAGCGGTGGCCGTGGCGTTCATCGAACGGGAAGGGCGCGTGTTCCTTCAGCGTCGCGCCGCGGATTCCCGCAGATTCCCCGCGCTGTGGGAACTTCCGGGGGGGAAAGTGGAACCCGGCGAAACGCCCCGTGAAGCCCTGGAACGCGAACTGCTGGAAGAGCTGGCCTGGAGGCCCGAGCAGGCAGAATGCCTTGTTTCGCTGGAATATGCCTATGCCGATGGGCCCGTCGCGCTGCACGCCTTCCGTTGCCCGCTGGCGGCCCCCGCGGTTCTGCGCACGGACCTAGCCTGGGGCTGGTTCCGCTGGCATGAGGTGCTGGCGCTGCCTCTGCCAGAGGCCACACGCAGCCTTGTCCTGAGGCGGCTTGGTCTGGATCCGGCACCTCCGCAAGCGTCCTTCGATCCCGGTGGGGCAGGGCTCACATGACGCGCTTCGCCTTGTCCGATCCCGCTCGCAAGGCGATCCGAGTGACGGCGCGGGCCGGTGCGACCCTGCTGGGGCTATGGCTTTTCATCCATCTCCTGCCCCGCTGGCTGCCGGAGGATCCGGCCCGCATCGCGGCTGGCGAATGGGCCACGCCCTCTGAGGTCGCGATGACCGCTCGCATCCTGGGGCTGGATCTCCCCTGGCATCGCGCGCTGCTGCGATCGGCCAGAGAGCTGGCTCACGGCGATCTGGGCCAGAGCCTGCGCTATCACCGCAGCGTCGCGTCGCTGCTGCGGGCCGGATTCCCCGCGAGCCTTCGCCTGACGCTGCTGGCGTTGGGCCTCTCGGTGCCCTTGGCCTTCCTGATGGCCCGATGGCGCGCCCCACTGTCCCGCCTGCTGCAGTCCATGGCCATCGCCTCGCCGGTCTATGTGCTGGGGCCGCTGCTGCTTTGGGGCGTCGCGCGGCATGTGGCCTGGATCCCCGTTTCCGGCACCCAGGGATGGGCCGCATGGATCCTGCCTTCGCTTTCGTTGGCGGTGCCCTTGGCGGGACATCAGGCGCGGATCCTGGCGGCGGCCCTCGATGAGCTGCGCGGATCGCCGGGCCTGCGCTGGTGGGAAGGCTGTGGCATCCCCCGTGGGCTGCGTTTCCGGCGCTGGCTGCTGCCCGGGGTATCCGGACCCTGGCTTACGGTGCTGGGGCTGCAGATCGGAAGCCTGCTGGGGGGAGCCGTCCTGGTGGAGACCATCTTCTCGATTCCAGGACTGGGGCTGACGCTGGTGGGGGCGCTATCCAGCCGGGATCTGCCCGTGGTCCAGGGGGCGGTGATGCTGGGCGCTGCGCTCTATGTCCTGGTTCAGCTGCTGGTCGAGGCCGTCCAGTCGCTTCTGGATCCGAGGTTGCGATGATGCGGCTTCGGATTCGACGGCATCTTTGGCCCTGGGCGCTGTTCGCGCTTCTGCTGGCCGGTTGGGGTCTGGGAAGCGATGGCGTGGTCGATCTGGGCGCACGCCTTCAACCGCCCGGCCTGTCCCATGCATTTGGCACGGATGAGCTGGGGCGCGATCTGTTGCGCCGTTTTCTGCTAGGAGGCGCGCGCTCCTTCACCCTGGCCTGTGTCATCACAGCCTTGAATCTGACCGTGGGCTTGGCTTTGGCTCTGGTGTGCCAGCCCTTCAAGGGGTTGCGCCAGGGGCTTCTGGCGGTGGCGGATCTGCTGGCTTCCGTGCCTCCCACCCTCTTGGCGCTGCTCCTGCTCACGCTGCTGCGCCCTGGCGTTGGCAGTCTTGGCTTGGCGCTCGCGGTGGGCGGCTGGATTCCCTTCGCGCGACTTGCGCTGAACCGTCTGGATGCGCTGGCTCACGATCCCAGCCTCATGCTGCTGCGGGTCGCCGGGGCTTCGGGTTGGCACCGGGCCTTTCGCCATCTGTTGCCGCGCCTCTGGCCGCTGCTGGGAACGCAGGCCTCCGTGGGGTTGGGCTCTGTGGTGTTGGTGGAAGGGGGCCTCGGGTTTCTCGGGCTCGGTTTGCCGCCCGGGCTGGCGAGCTGGGGCGGGATGCTGGCGTCCGGGCGTGCCTTTTTGTTGGCCAGTCCATGGGGGCTCTTTTGGCCTGCCATCGGGCTTCTGGGGCTTCTGCTGGCGTCGGATGAACTGCGTCGACGCGTGGCTCCCGAATCGGGATGCTAGAATCAATCATCCATTTCCACTTCGACATGGGGTGCCTATGACGCAGTACGCAAAGCGATGGTTGGCGGCAATGTTGTTGGGAGCCTGTGCGGTCCTGGGCTCGCTCACGCCTCTCTCGGCCCAGAACCAGGAGGTCGTCTTGACGGCTTCTTCCGGTTCCAAGCTCGCGGTCGCTCTGCCAGCACCCCAGAATGCCGGGCTGGATCCCGCGGTCTTGAGCCGTGATTTCCAGGAGGTGCTGCCCAGGGATCTGGACGAGTCGGGGCTTTTCTCGCTGGTTTCATCTGGGCTGCCCAATTCCATCGAGCCTTCCAGCTACAAGAACTGGGTGACCGCAGGCGTGGATTGGCTGCTGGTGACCAAGGTGAGCCGCACGGGCGGCGACGATCTGGAAGTGATCCTGCAGGTCGTCGACACCAAGCCTGGGAAATCCGTCTTCAGCAAGAAATACACGGGCAAGCAGGCCGCCCTCCGGCGAATCGCCCACACCATTTGCGATGATCTGGTGGCGCACCTCACGGGAGACCGGGGCGTTGCGATGTCCAGGATCATCTTCGTTCGGCAGACCTCGCCTGGGGTGAAGGAGATCTTCCAGGTGGATCGGGATGGTGCCGGTCTGGTGCCGCTCACGAGCCACAAGAGCCTGACGCTCTCTCCGACCATGGCTTCGGATGGCCGTCTGGCCTACATGACCTACAAGGGAGGGGCGCCGGAGATCTGGGGCCAGCTCGTGCCTGGGGGTCCTCACGTCCGCTTGTATCCCAAGGGAGGCAAGGTCGAAGGGCACTGTTTCGCGCCCGCCTGGTCGCCGGACGGGAAGCGCATCGCCTTCTCTCAGGGGGATCGGCGCGGGAACAGCGACATCGTGGTGCTTGATGTCGCCTCGGGCCGCACGCGCCGATTGACGGACAGCACCTGCATCAACACCGAGCCCTGCTGGAATCCCGCCGGGACGCAGATCGCGTTCACGTCCGACAGGGACGGATCCCCCCAGGTCTACCTGATGGAAGAGGACGGCTCCAATGTGCGCAGGCTGACGCACGAGGGCGGATACAACGCCAGCGCGGCCTGGAGCCCCAACGGGTCGATGATCGCCTATGTCTCTCGCTTCGAGGGCAAGTTCGATCTCTTTGTCTACAAGTTGGGCGAAGGCAAGTCTTACCAGGTGACGACGGGGGTCGCCAGTTCTGAATCGCCGGCCTGGTCGCCCGATGAGCGCAGGCTGGTGTTCTCCAGTGGCAGCCGGGGCGGCATGCAACTCTTCACGACGGATCTTTCGGGAAACACACTGCGCAGACTCACTGAATTTGCGGGCTGTCAGAGCCCCCGCTGGGCCCGGATGAAATAAAGTACTTGGAATCGCGCCGCGATGCGGCGTTACACTCATTCACATCGGAGGAAATCGCTATGAAGATCGCTCGAAACCTCATTCCCCTTGCCGTAGTCGTGGCTCTCGGCGCGGGTGTGGCCTGCAAGAAACCGGCTCCCGTTGCCGAAACGCCAAAGGTTGACGAAGACGCCGCGAGGAAGGCGGCCGAGGAAGAAGCTCGCCGCAAGGCCGCTGCTGAAGCCGAAGCTGCTCGCAAGGCGGCCGAGGAAGAGGCCCGCCGCAAGGCTGAAGCCGAGGCCGAAGCTGCCAAGAAGGCTGAAGCTGAGAAGCTGGCCGCCTACAAGGCCGCTGCTGAAGCTGCCCTTGTGGACATCAACTATGACTTCGATAAGTCTGGCATTCGCGAAGCCGACAAGGCCAAGCTCCAGGCCATCGCCGATTTCCTCAAGGCCTTCCCCCAGGCCAAGATCCA
>DAOPYE010000038.1:0-22092 GCA_035352715.1 Holophaga sp.
AAACGCACATTGAGGCGATGCTCGAACACGCCGAACATCTTCGTCTCGAGATCGTGCTTGGGCACGCCGAAGTAGTGGAACAGCCCAGCCTGGGCCGCCCAGCAGATGTAGAACGTCGAGTAGACGTGGGAGCGCGCCCAGTCCATCACCTCCACCAGCTCGGGCCAATAATCCACGGACTCGAAGGGCAGATGCTCCACCGGCGCACCCGTGATCACCAGGCCATCGAAATACTGATCCCGGATCTCTTCGAAGGTCTGGTAGTGCTGCAGCAGGTGTTCGGACGGAGTGTTGCGCGATTCGTGGCTATCCATGCGCAGCAGCGTGATCTCCACCTGGAGCGGCGAATTGCCCAGCAGGCGCAGCAACTGCGTTTCCGTATTGATCTTCAACGGCATCAGGTTGAGGATCGCGATCCTCATGGGCCGGATGTCCTGGCGCATGGCGCGATCCTCGCCCATCACGAAGATGTTTTCGCTCTCCAGCACGCCACGCGCGGGCAGGGATTCCGGGATCTTCACAGGCACGGCAAGGCTCCTTGAATGGGATGGCTCTGGATCACGCGCTCACGCGGGCAAGGGCCTGGTCGAGATCCGCCTTGAGATCGTTGATGTGTTCCAGCCCGACGCTCACCCGGATGAGATCCTCGGTAACGCCCGTGGAAAGCAGTTCTTCGGGGCTGAGCTGCGAGTGCGTCGTGGTGGCGGGATGGATGATCAGGGACTTCGCGTCCCCCACATTCGCCAGGCGCGAAAACAACTGCACGCCGTCAATAACGGCCTTCCCGCCCGCCAATCCGCCCTTGACGCCAAAGGTCAGAATGCCGCCAAACCCCACGCCGGGCCGGAACAGCCGAGAAGCGGTGGCGTGGCTTGGGTGCGACACCAGCCCGGGGTAGTTGACCCAGGAAACCTTGGGATGCGAGGCGAGCCACTCTGCCAGGGCCAAGGCATTCTGGCCGTGGCGCTCCATGCGCAGCGGCAACGTTTCCAGGCCGATCAGCAGCAGGAAAGCGTTGAAGGGGGAAATGGCCGGCCCCAGATCCCGCAGGCCTTCTAGACGGGCCTTGGCAATGAACGCGCCCTTGCCCGCCACATCCACTAGGCGGGCGCCGTGATAGCTGGGATTCGGATCCGTGAATTCGGGGAATTTCCCGTTGGTCCAATCGAAGGTGCCGCCATCGACAATGACGCCGCCCAGGGATGTGCCATGGCCGCCGATGTACTTCGTCGCGCTATGGATGACGACATTCGCCCCATGTTTGAGAGGTTGCAGCAGATACGGGGATGCCAGCGTGCTGTCCACCACGAGCGGAATGCCCGCGCCCTGGGCGATGCGGCCCAGCGCGTCGAAATCGGGCACATCCAGCTTGGGATTGCCCAGCGCTTCGGCGTAGATGACCTTGGTGTTCGGCCGGAGGGCGGCCTGGAAGGCGTTCAGGTCCTGGCTGTCCACGAAAGTCGTCTCGACGCCGAGACGGGCCAGCGTGTTCTTGAAGAAGTTGAACGTGCCGCCATAAAGATTGTTGCCCGCCACGATATGATCGCCCGCCTTGGCGATCGCCGTGATGGCGAGCAGGATGGCTGATGCGCCAGAGGCCGTCGCAAGCGCGCCCACGCCGCCTTCCAGTTGGCAAACGCGCTCCTCAAGCACCGCCTGCGTGGGGTTCATGATGCGTGTGTAGATGTTCCCGGGAACCTCCAGGCCAAAGAGCTGCGCCCCATGTTCCGTGGAATCAAAAACGTAGCTGGTGGTCTGGTAGATGGGCACGGCGCGGCTGCGCGTGTCCTGGTCCGGCGTGTGGCCGCCGTGAAGGCAGGTGGTTTCAAACTGAAGGGGCTCGGACATGGGGAACTCCATAGAAAAGTCCCTTGCTCCAAAATCCCAAGCGAACATCCAAAAATGCAAAAGGGGCCCCGATCCTTGGGCCCCTTTTACGTCAGTCGCAAACGCTCGACATCTCTCCGGCTTCCGCCGGCAGGAATTGGCACCACGCGCCAGACACCGTCTGGGCAGGTTGCCAAGGTTTCACAGGGCCCGTCCCTCCACCTTTCTGGATAACTCGCTATGGAACTGGGAAAGAACTGCGTGAACATTCATGTTCAGCGGGATCGGCGGACAAAGTCAAGCATCGACCTGCCCGCAGGCGAGGGTTGCGTCGCGTTTTTGCCGATTTTTGACTAATTATTTCATCCGAATTCCTCCCGATGTCGATAACGCTTAAGCACCCTCGAAGGAGGCTTCCATGGCCGAGCTCACACGGGAAGACGTCATCATCTACCTCAAGGAAGGCCGCAGCATGGAGTCGCTGGATTACTCGGGCCTGGATCTGCGGGGCATTGACTTCCAGGACACCAAGTTCGACGACAGCGTATTCACCGGGGCCCGCATGACGGAATGCGAATGTTCTGGCGCCAGCTTCCGTCACTGCCGGATGTCCGAAGTGGATTTGTCCGAAGCGCGGCTCATCCATACGGACCTGAGCCAATGCAACCTGCATCGGGCCGTGCTGGTGAAGGCCACCCTGAAGGAAGCCGATCTCACGGGCAGCAACATCAGTGACTCGGATCTGGCGGGTGCGGATTTCACCCGCGCACTGCTGAATCGCACCGATCTTCAGAATGCTCGACTGCTGGGCACCATCCTGCGCGGGGCGGATCTCTCGAATGCGAACCTGCGCGGCGCCCATGCCTGGCACATCGACCTGGAAAACGCCATGCTGAATGGCACCCTGGGCCTGGATGAACTGGGCAAACAGGCCGACTGATCAAAGCCAAGCCGATACATCCACGCATTTCGCAAAGGTCGCCATGATGCACGCGCCCCGACTCGCCACCGGACCGGAAGGCCAACTCAAGCTCATCCTCATGGATCCCAGCGGTGCCAAGGCTGAAGTCTTCCTCCACGGTGCGCATGTCACCTCCTGGATGCCAGCGGACGGCCGCGAACGGCTCTTCTTGAGCCAGAAGGCAGCGTTCGGCCCCGGCGCGTCCATCCGCGGCGGCGTGCCCGTGATCTTTCCCCAGTTCGCCGCCCTCGGTCCCATGATCAAGCACGGTTTCACCCGCAGCCTTCCCTGGGAACCGCTGGAATCCCCCGAGGGACAGGCGCGGCTGCGACTGTGCCAGAGCGAAGCAACCCTGTCGCATTGGCCCTTCGATTTCGAAGCGATCCTCAACGTGGCGCTGGGCCAGGATCGACTCTCCGTCAGCCTTTCCGTCCTGAACACCAGCTCGGAAGCCTTCCATTTCACGGCGGCCCTCCACACCTATCTGCGCGTGAGCGATATCGCGAATGTCAGCGTGAAAGGCCTTCAAGGGCTGCGCCTGCGGGATAGCGCGCAGGGCGTGCCGCAGGAATCCATCGAGCGGATCGAGGAAGCTTCGGAGGTCCGCTTCGACGGTGAGGTAGACCGCATCTACTTCGAGACCGGCAACCCCGTGACCGTGCATGAAGATGCCCACGCAACAGAGATCCAGGCCACCGGCTTCTCGGACACGGTTGTCTGGAATCCAGGCGCAGCCCTCGCGGCCAAGCTTCCCGACATGGAAGCTGACGGACACCGCCACATGGTCTGCGTGGAATCCGCCGCCATCGGCCATCCCATCCACCTGCAGCCCGGAAGCCGTTGGTCAGGCACGCAGACGCTGATCGCCAGACACTAAACGACGGCCCTACTTCGCGTTCTCCGCAGCCCACACCAGGATTCGTTCCGTGGTGTCCCAATTGATGCAGGCGTCGGTGATCGAAACGCCGTAGCGCAGCATCGACAGATCCTTGGGGATGGGCTGGCTGCCTTCCTCCAGATTGCTTTCGACCATGGCGCCGATGATAGAAGTGGCGCCTTTGCGGCGCTGCTCAACCAAGCTGTGGAGCACATCCTCCTGTTTCGCGTGCTGCTTGCCGGAATTCGCGTGGCTGCAATCCACCATCAGCACCGGAGGCAGTCCTGACTTCACAAGCTTGGCTTCCGCCAGACGGATGCTGTCCGCATCGTAATTGGGCTTGCCGTGACCGCCGCGAAGCACGACGTGACCATTGGGATTGCCCGTGGTACGGACGATGGCGGTTATGCCCTCGGGGTCGATGCCCAGGAAGCTGTGCTCGGCCCGGGACGAGTGCATGGCGTCAATGGCCACCTGAAGGCTGCCATCCGTTGAGTTCTTGAAGCCCACGGGCATAGAAAGCCCGCTGGCCAGTTCCCGGTGCGTCTGGGATTCCGTCGTGCGCGCGCCGATGGCCGCCCAGCTCAAAAGATCATCCAGGTATTGCGGCACGATAGGATCCAGCACCTCGGTCGCGGCGGGCAGTCCCAGTTCCGCGACATCCAGCAGCAGACGGCGACCCATCCGAAGGCCCTTCTCGATATCGCAGGTGCCATCCATATCCGGATCATTGATGAGCCCCTTCCAGCCGACTGTGGTTCGAGGCTTTTCGAAATAGACTCGCATCACGATTTCCAGCCGATCCGCCAGCTTCGACCGCAAGGCCTTCAGGCGCTGGGCGTAATCCATGGCCGCCTTGGGGTCGTGGATGGAGCATGGGCCGACGATCACCAGCAGGCGATCATCTTCGCGGTTCAGGATTCGGGTGACCGCCTGGCGCCCCACCACCACTGTTTCCTTGGCCGCCGCTGAAAGCGGAAACTCTCTTTTCAGCGTCCGGGGGGCCATGAGGGGCACGAAGCCTTTGATGTGAAGATCCTGCGTCTCGACCATGCAACCAGCGTAACAGGCGCGATTAGCGCAAACGCCAGATGAGATGGATCACATCACCCTGCGACCGCTCACAATCCCATGTCCCCAGGATTGAAATCATCAAATTAACGATATAAATAAAGCTATTGAGTCGTTTTAAGACCAATGGCACGACCAGGCATTCACCCCAGGCAGCGATGGATTTCCAGGGCCAAGGCATCCAGCTTCGTCCCATCCACGGGGGCGGCAAAGATGGTGTCGTCGCCCGCGACGGTGCCCGCCAGACTGGGGATCTTTGCCTCATCCAGGGCCAGTGCGAGGGCCTGGGCATAGCCGCTGCGCGTGCGCAGCACGACCAGGCACGGCGGCACTTTCACCAGCGTGAACGCCATGCCCTCCGGTCGCGCATCCATCCGGCGGTACACCCCGCCCTCCTTGCGGATGCGCAGACGTTTCATGCGGCGCGAAAGGGTCGATAGCGTCAACTCGTGACCATCCCGCTCCAGCAGGGCCAGGAGCTCCGCCTGGTCACGGATTTCCTTGCGCTGCACGTGCTTGAGGATGGCGTTGTCCAGTTGCATCAGGGCTCCATGGCAGGATGGATATTGCACAAATTTGCGCAAATTTGCAAACCCAAAGGAGACCAATACTCCTCCCAAAGCAGCAACAGATCAGCTACGAAATGAAAACAACACATTGATCCCCGATCCAGGTTGTTGCATAATTTGCACCCATGGACACGACATCTACCTTCCCCGCCCTGCAACCCACTTATCCGCCCTACCCGTTCCCCTTGGTGCGCGGCACGAAGGATCGTGTTTTTGACGACCAGGGACAGGACTACTTCGACTTCTACGGAGGCCACTGCGTCTGCTCCACGGGGCACAGCCACCCCAAGGTGGCCGCCGCCCTGGCTGCCCAGGCGCAGGAGTTCCTGTTCTACAGCACGGCCGCGACCATCCCCGTGCGGGATCGCGCCGCCAAGGCCCTGGTGGATTTCGCCAATAGCCGGTTCGATGTCGGAACGGCTTCGGTCTTCTTCTGCAACAGCGGAGCCGAGGCCAACGAGAACGCCCTGAAGCTCTCGATCCTCCTGACGGGCCGCAAGCGGCTGGCTTCCTTTGTCGGAGGATGGCATGGGCGCACCACCCTGGCCCTTTCGGTCACTGACGATCCCAAGATCACCACGGCCTACGACGGCCTGCTGGCGCCCTGCGACCGGCTGCCCTGGAATGACCTGGCGGCCCTTGAAGCCTTCGACTTCACCCAGGTTGCCGCCGTGATCCTGGAACCCATCCAGAGCATGTCCGGCATCCACGGCGCGCCCGCCACATTCTTCCAGCTTCTCAGAGAGAAGACCCGCGCTGCGGGAACGATGCTGATCTTCGACGAAATCCAGACCGGCATGGGCCGGCTGGGACACCCCTTCGCCGCCAGCCGGTACGCCGTGCAGCCCGACTTCATCACGTCTGCCAAGGGCATTGCTTCCGGCGTTCCCATGGGGGCCCTGCTCATCAACAAAACCATCGCCCCCAAGATCCCCTCCGGCGCGCTAGGCAGCACCTTCGGCGGCTCGCCCCTGGCCTGCGCCGCGCTGCTGGCCACCCTGGAAGTGATCAAGGAAGAAGGCCTGATGGACAACGCGCTGCGCCAGGAAACGGCCCTGCGCAAGGGACTGGACGGCACCATCGTCTCCGAGGTTCGCGGCGAAGGCATGCTGCTGGGCCTGAAGGTGCCCGGCGGCGGCGCGCCCCTGAAGAAGCATCTGCTCCAGAAGCGCATCCTCGTGGGCGGCAGCTCGGATGCCGAGGTGCTGCGGCTCATGCCGCCCCTCGTCCTCACCGACGAAGCCGTTGCTGCGATCATTCATGAGATCCGGGCCTTTTCCGACACCTGCACCAAGTAGAGACATTTCCCTTTCGGAGTTCTGATGCGACACGCAACCCACATCGCGGACCTTGGCGTGGAAGGGCTTGAGGCCGTGCTTTCGCAGGCCCTCGCGTGGAAGCGCGGACCTCACCCCAAGCACCTGGTCGAAAAGATCCTCGGCCTCGTATTCTTCAACCCCAGCCTGCGCACGCGCTCCTCCTTCGAGGCCGTCATGCTGCGCGGAGGCGGCCACGCCGTGGTGCTGGAAGTGGGCGGCGGCGTATGGAAGCTGGAGGATCGCGAAGGCGCCGTCATGGACAGCGACCGATCCGAACACCTGAAGGAAGCCGTGCCGGTCCTGGGCCGCTTCCTGGATGGCTTGGCCGTGCGGACCTTCGCGGCCAATGTGGATGACGACGCGGATAATGCGGATCCCGTCATCAGCGGATTCCGCAAGTATTCGAGCGTGCCCGTCATCAGCATGGAAAGCGCCCGCGAACATCCCTGCCAGGGACTGGCTGACATCCTGACGGCCCGCGAGACGTTTGGCTCCACCAAGCAGCTGCCCGTCACCCTGGCCTGGGCGCCCCATATCAAGCCCCTGCCCAAGGCCGTGCCCAACAGCTTCCTGCTGAGCGCCGCCGCCGCCGGGTGCGAGGTGCGCGTGGCCCACCCCAAGGGGTTCGATCTTCATCCCAGCGTCCTGGCCGAAGCCGAACGCTACGCCTCGGAATCCGGCGGCAGCGTCAGCATCACCCACGATCTGGACGCGGCGCTTTCCGACAGCCGGGTGGTCTACGCCAAGGCCTGGGGACCCGCGACCCGCCTGGGGCTTGGCCCCGAGAACGTGAAGGCCCACCCCGAATGGCTGACGTCGCGCGCCCACATGGAAAAAGCGTCCAAGGACGCCATCTTCATGCACTGCCTGCCCGTGCGCCGCAATGTCGAAGTCAGCGACGAGGTGCTGGATCACGCCAGCTGCCGCGTGGTGGATGAGGCCGAGAACCGCTTCCATGTCCAGCGCGCCCTCGTGGACTGGGTGCTCAACGGCAAGTAGCGCCTCTCTTCTGTTCGAACATCTTCCGGAGTTTTCATGCCATCCATGCCCCATTCCTATGACACGCTGCGAAGCGCCGCCCGGTACGTGCGGAGCTTCCGCGACAAGATCTTCGTCGTGAAGCTGGGCGGCGAGATCCTGGAAGACCCCCAGATGCGCCGCAACGTCTGCGGCCAGCTGGCGCTGCTCTGGGGATTCTCCATTCCCGTGGTCGTCGTCCACGGCGGCGGCACGGGATTGGACAGCCTCTGTCAATCCATGGGGCTTCCCGTGGAGAAGGCCGCCGGCCGTCGCATCACGCCGCCCGCAGTCCTCGACGCCGCGAAGATGACCTTCCGGCGATTGCAGATGGATCTGGTCGCGGATCTCGAAGCCACGGGCATTCCCGCCGTGGGCGTCAGCGGCGTGGACAGCGGCCTGGTCAAGGGTCGCAAGCGCCCGCCCGTCGCGGTGGATGGCCAGACCGTGGACTACGGAATGGTGGGTGATATCACAGGCGTGGATCCCAGCCTGCTGCGTCACCTCATCGCGGGCAACTACGTTCCCGTGGTCGCGCCCTTCTCCGTGGACGAGAACGGCCAGGTGCTGAACACCAACGCCGATACCGTGGCCTCCGAGATCGCCATCGCCCTCAAGGTTGAAAAACTCTTCTTCATGCTGAAGGTTCCGGGCCTACTGACGGATGTCACGGACCCCAGCAGCCTGGTGCCCTTCGCGGATCTGGCCAAGCTCGACGCCATGGAAGAGACCGGCGCCATCAAGTCCGGCATGCGGCCCAAGCTGACCGCTGCGCGCAAGGCCCTGAACGCAGGCGTCAACAGCGTCCACTTGGTTTCTGGCGTGCTGCCCGACGCCATCCTGGCCGAGGTCTTCACCAATGAAGGCAGCGGCACCATGATCTCTCTTTGCTCCAGCACGGAGGCCTAAATCCAATGGACGCCGAGGACCTGCTCCGAACCCTGGTCGCCATCCCCAGCCTTTCCGGGCAGGAAGGCGCCCTGGCCGATCACATCGCCAGCTTCATGAACGCGGAAGGATTCAACGTCCAGCGGCTGGGCGACTCCATCTGGTTCGAGATCGGTTCCGGCTCGCCGCGCCTGCTGCTGCTCAGTCATCTGGATACGGTGCCGCCTTGCGAAGGCTGGACCTCGGATCCCCTGAACCCCACCTGGGAGGATGGCCGACTGCATGGCCTGGGCGCCAATGACGCCAAGGGCAGCCTTACATCCCTGCTGCTGGCAGCCAAGGAATTGGCCCATGCCGCGAACCCGCGAATGCCCAAGCTGGCCGGTACCGTAATCATGGCCTTCGCCGCCGAAGAGGAGACCGAAGGCCGCGGCACCCAGGCCATGCTGCCGCACCTGGGCGAGATTGATGCCGCCGTCGTGTGCGAGCCCACGGGCCTGCAGGTATGCACCGCCCAGCGCGGGCGCATGGTGCTGAAATGCTCGGCCCAGGGAACGGCCGCCCACGCGGCCCACGCAAGGCTGGGCGAGAACGCCATCCACAAGGCCGCGCGGGATATCGCCCGCCTGGAGACCATCACCTTCGAGCCCCATCCGCTGCTCGGCGTCACGCGCCCCGTGGTCACCATGGTCCAGGGCGGCCGCGTGCGCAATCAGGTGCCGGATCTCTGCGAGTTCTTCGTGGATATCCGCACCACGCCGAACCTGAAGGACGAGGATGTTCTCGCCCGCATCATGGGCGAGCTGGAAAGCACGGTCACCGTGGTTTCATCGGAATACTCGCCCACCGCCACCCAGGCGGGAGAACCCATCGTCCGCGCCGCGCTGGCGGCTTCCAACACCACCGGCGCCATCGGCTCGAACACCACGTCCGACTGGGTGTTCCTGGGCGATATCCCCGCCGTGAAGGCCGGTCCCGGGGACACGCATCGTAGCCATCGCCCGGACGAATGGATCTCGAAAAAGGAACTGGAAGCAGGTGTGGCGTTCTATGTGGACCTCGCCCGCGCGTTCTTCCACATCAAGGATTCCGAGAAGGCCCCGGAGACCGTTCATGCCTGATCATTCCAACGCTGGCGCCAGCCAACTCTGGTCCAAGGGACTGCCCATCGATCAGGTGCTTCACCGCTTCACAGTGGGCGAGGACCCCGTCACCGACCTGGCCCTGCTGCCTTTCGACGCAGAAGGCAGCGCCGCTCACGCGCACATGCTCGCAGACGCAGGCCTGCTGCCAGAACCAGACGCCAAGGCCCTGGTGGCGCAGCTTCATCATCTCCGTGACCGGGCCCGGAAGGGCGAACTGGTCATCCTTCCCGAACAGGAGGACTGCCACACCGCACTGGAGGCCTACCTGACCGAGGCCCTGGGGGATGCGGGGAAATCCATCCATCTGGGTCGTTCGCGCAACGACCAGGTGATCCTCGCCACGCGCCTGCTCATGCGCGATCGGATGCTGCACCTGGGCGAATCGACAGCCGCTGTCGCATCCGCCTTCCTGGATCTGGCGTCCAAGCATGAGAACGCGGAACTGCCCGGCTACACGCATCTCCGCCGCGGGATGCCTTCCTCCTGGGGCCAGTGGGGCGAGGCTTTCGCCGAAGGCCTGCTGGAAGAACTCGAAGCCCTGCCGGGACTCTGGCAGCGCATCGACAAATGCCCCCTGGGCGCCGCCGCAGGATTCGGCACCAGCCTGCCCTTGAAGCGCGAGCGCACGGCGGAATTGCTGGGCTTCACCCGCGTGCAGCGCAGCCCTATCGACGTGAACAACAGCCGAGGCCGCCACGAACAGGCCATCGCGGCCTGGATCGTCTCCGTGGCCCACACCATCGAGAAGGCCATCTGGGACCTGAGCCTGTACAGCACCGAGGAGTTCGGCTTCGTGCGCCTGCCCGACGCCTTCACCACGGGCTCAAGCATCATGCCCCAGAAGCGCAATCCCGACGTGCTGGAACTGCTGCGGGGCCGCTGCCGCGAACTGCGCGGGCTGGCGGGCCTGATCGCCCAGCTCGCCGGCGGCATGCCTTCGAGCTACCACCGCGAGTGGCAACTGCTCAAGAAGCCCTTTCTGGAACTGCTCGACAAGGGCCTGGAGATGCTGGATATCACGGCCCGCATGTTGCCGGGCCTCCAGATCCAGGAAGACGCCTGCCGCGAGGCTAGCAGCGACGACCTCTACGCCGCGCAGGAGGCCTATCGCCTGGTGAAGGTGGAAGGCATCCCCTTCCGGGACGCCTACAAGCGCGTGGCTGGCCAGATCCAGGACCGCACGTTCAAGCCCGACCGCAGCGCGCCCGAACACAGCCATACCGGCGCTCCCGGCAACCTGGGCCTGGCGCAGACTCGACAGGAACTGTCCAATGCTTCCGCCTGGATCCGCGAGCGGAGCACGAGCCTGGATGGAACCATGAACCAGCTCTTCAGCTGGGCCAGCCGATGAAGCCAATGCTGGCTTTTCTGCTCATCGCCGTGCTGGGCAACGTGCTCTATCACGTCGGCCAGAAGTCCCTGGCCCCCGGAACCAATCCCATGACGGTGCTGATGGTGGTCTATGCCATGGCCTTCGCCTTCGCGGGACTGGCCGCCCCCTTCTTCCGCAGCGGCAACGTTTCCTGGAGCGCTCAGTTCCTCGCCTGGCCCGTCGTCGCCGTGGCTCTGGGCGTGCTTCTCATCGAGATCGGCTTCCTGCTGGCCTACCGCACTGGCGGTTCCATCCAGTGGGCGGGCGTGGCCGTCAATGGACTGGCCGCCTTGCTGCTGGTTCCCTTCGCCATCTTCATCTTTCGCGAGAAATTCTCCTTGCTCCGAATGGTGGGCATCGCGCTCACCCTTTCCGGCATGACCCTGTTGACCCGACACTAAACACTCAACGCCGAGGTATTCCATGTCCCATCGCATCCTGCTCGCCTACTCCGGAGGTCTCGACACCTCGTACTGCGTGATCTACCTCAAGGCCCAGGGCCACGAGGTCCACACGGTCACGGCGGACACCGGCGGTTTTTCTGACGAGGAGAAGGCCCGCATCGAAAAGACCGCGATCGAGATGGGCTCGGCTTCGCACACGATCATCGACGCGCGCCAGAGCCTCTTCGACGGCTATCTGCGCCACCTCATCGCGGGCAATGTGCTGCGCGGCGGCGTCTATCCCCTGTCCGTCAGCGCCGAGCGCGTGTGCCAGGCCAAGGCGGTGGTGGATCACGCCCGCGCCATCAAGGCCACCGCGCTGGCCCACGGCAGCACCGGCGCCGGGAACGACCAGGTGCGTTTCGACGTGGCGTTCCGCGCCCTGGCTTCCGATCTGGCGCTGCTGGCGCCCATCCGGGATCTGGCCCCCAGCCGCCAGGAGGAGTGGCAGTTCCTCAAGGATCATGGCTTCGAGTTTCCCCTGAAGACGGCCACCTACAGCATCAACGAAGGCATGTGGGGCACGTCCGTGGGCGGCAAGGAAACCCACGACCCCACGCAGCACCTGCCCGAGGAGGCCTATCCGGGCGGCGTCATCGATCCCACCAAGAAACCCCAGGTCATCCGCATCGGCTTCGAGCATGGCATCCCCGTCACCCTCGATGGCCAGAGCCTCAACCCCGTCGACCTCATCCAGACGCTGAACAAGCTGGGAAGCTCCTTCGGCATCGGCCGCGGCATCCACCTGGGCGACACCATCCTGGGCATCAAGGGTCGCGTGGGCTTCGAGGCGCCCGCCGCCCATCTGCTCATCACCGCCCACCGCGAACTGGAGAAGCTGGTCCTTTCCGGCAAGCAGCTCTTCTGGAAGGAATCCCTGGGCAACCTCTACGGCAGCCTGATGCACGAAGGTCACTTCTTCGACCCCTTGGCCCGCGATCTGGAAGCCTTCCTGGAATCCAGCCAGGCGGTCGTGACGGGCGAAGTGCGCCTGAGCCTCTTCCCACGCGCCTTCGACGTCCAGGGCGTCACCAGCCCCTTCAGCCTGATGCGCAAGGATCTGGCGAGCTACGGCGAAGGCACTGCGCTTTGGACGGGCGCCGAGGCCTCCGGCTTCACCAAGATCTTCGGCGTGCCCCAGCAGATCGCGCGGTTGGCTAGGCTCACCAGCGAAGCGGCCAAGTAAGGTCATGCGCATCCATCTCGACAAGATCGCATCCGTGACCCGGACGCTCCAACTGGGGCGCTGGGTCACCCTTTCGCCCGAGATCCAGGCGGTGGAAGGCGCTGTCGTCGCGGGGCGCATTCTTGGCGAGAAGAGCGTCTACAACCAGCTGGAGGATGTCCACGGCCGCATGAGCGTCGTCCACGACGGCGACATCATCGTGGGCGCGCTGGGCCACCGCAACGCCCTCCATGGCTACGAGGGCCTGATGCCTGCCAGCGTCAAGGCGGGCGACGTGCTGCAGCTCCTCAACCTGGGCGGCGTTATTGGACAGTGCGTGTCCAGCAATCCCGACGTGGGCGCACCCTTTGGCGTCGAGATCCTGGGCCAGGTGCAGATCTTCCCCAGCTTCGGAAGCCGCGTCCCCCAGGCCGCCACGATCCAGTCGGGCGCGGTGAAGGGCTCGGCACAGGTCCGTCCCGTGCCGGTCATCTTCGTGGCGGGCACCTGCATGAATTCGGGCAAGACCCACGCGGCTTGCGCGCTGGTGCGCCATTTCGCGCGTGAGGGCTACCGCGTCGCCGGGGCCAAGCTCACCGGGGTCAGCCTGATGCGCGATGTCTTGGCCATGCGCGACTACGGCGCGGACATCGTCATGGATTTCACGGATGCCGGCGTGGCCTGCACAGAACCCTCCGTCGCCGCGCACACGGCCCGCGTGATCTTTTCCGAACTGGCCAGCAAGGACATCGATCTCATTGTCGCCGAAACCGGCGACGGCATCATGGGCGACTACGGCGTTCAGAACGTCCTGGCGGACCCAGAACTGCGCCAGTGGGCGGCGGCCTACGTGCTTTGCGCCAACGACCCCGTGGGCGTTGCGGGCGGCATCCAGGAGCTGCGCGAACGCTATGGCATCTCGGTGGATGTCGTCACGGGACCCGCCACCGATAACCGCGTGGGTGTGCGCTTTGTCGAGAACCTGGGACTGCCCGCGTTCAATGCGCGAACAGCTCCGAAGGCCCTGGGCGCCCTGCTGCTGGCCAAACTGGGCGGCGCCCTGGGCAAAGCCCGCGGGCGCGATATCCAGTCCCAGCCGGAAGAGGAATGAAAGGGTTTCGAGCCTCAGGCACCGAGTTCCGAGCGCCGGCGATCCACCGCAGCCACCAATTCGCCGCGGGACGCCGTCCGCTTCCAGTCCTTCTCGGTGGAATCGCTGAAGCCGAAAATGGCCCATGGCGCGTATTCGTGCATGGCGGCCAAGATCTCGTCCCGGCCCCCTTCGCCGGTGATGGCGCTTCCAAGCCCGATACCTCGCAGAGCGCCTGCCAGCAGCTTGGGCGGCGTATCCCCGGTGGGGATGGTCAGCACCTTGCCGCTGCGGAAGTGCAGCTTCAGGTGATGGGACGTGCCCGTGGGCACGCCGTTCACGCGGTGGCTGACGTTGTGGCCATAGGCCCAGATCAAGTCATTCGAGGGCAGCAGAAAGCCCTGGAACACGTTGGCGTAATAGAACCAGCCCCGACCGATCTTCAGATGGGACTTCTTGAACCGCCGCCCTTCCAAGGTCCATCCCGGGCCGGATCCCCCCCCGATCTGGAGGGGCGTCCGAAGGCTCCAGCCCTCGTCCAGGGCCTTCTCCACATCCGGCACGGCCACTTCAAGCGGGGCGTTCCCGATCGCCTTGAACAGGGGATGGGACTGGGGATGCTGGGCGCGGTAGAAGCCTCGCGCGATGAAATAGCCACCGAGCGCGAACAGCACCAGGGAGGGCAAAAGCAGCAGCGGGTTCAAGCGCGCGTGGGGCGTTGCGTCCAGCAGGAAGGGCGAAAGGGTGCCCAGGTCCAGGCGGTGCGCCGAACGCACCAGATGTTCGCCCAACGCCTTTGGCATCTTGACCAATCGACCTTCATAGAAGGGGAGGTTGGCCCCGGGCAGGACCCGGACGCTGAGGATCTGGTTGCCGACCGGCAAGAAACGGAACTCGGCGGTGCGCTTGCTTGCGGCTGGGGGCTCGCCTTTCCGGCGTTCCCGCGCCACGACGCCGCTGTCCACCGCATTCGCGGCGTCCGCGCGCCACAGGGGGCCCATCGCCTCAACCCCCGTCGGGCCGATGTTCAAGGCGGCCTCGTTCAAGGGCGTGGAACCCGAGACGCGATCCAGCACCGCCCGGTGGAAGAAACCACCCCAGGCCAATCCTGCGACAAGCAAAACGATCCCGAGGAGGATCAAATTACGACACAGCCGTCGGAGTTCGGTAGCAAAAAAACCAGACAACATCTCAATTCTCCCAATGTGGCATGGGAGATTATGACATATTCATCGGCCGGTTTTCATCCCCGAAAGAAAGCGGCCACCCTGCATCTTCCAAACCTCGACCATCCGTGTCATTCGTGACATTCGGCTTTTTGATGGGAGCATCCATGAATCTCGATTTCGTCATCCTGGGCGCCTCGGGCTACGGCGGAGGCGAACTGCTGCGCTGGCTGTCGAACCATCCCAACACCAAGAGCCTGCGTGGGACGGCGCGATCCAAGGCGGGACTGCCTTTCTGGAAGCTGCACCCCAATCTGCGCGGCGTGGTGGACGGCACCTTCGAGGCGGACGTGGACTGGAACGATCTGACCCAAAGCGAACAGCCCGTCGTGTTTTCCGCCCTGCCCCACGGATCCCTCGCGCAACTGTTGCCAGATCTTGAAAAGGCCTGGCAGGCCGCAGGCATCGCGGACCGCCTGCTGCTGGTGGATCTCTCCGGCGATTTCCGGCTCAAGGACGCAGCGGTCTTTGCCAAGGCCTACAAGGGCGAGCACCCCTGCCCCGAGCATCTGCAGCGGTTCGTCTACGGACTTCCCGAATGGAATCGCAGCGCCATCCAGGGCGCTAGGCGCGTCGCCAGCGCGGGCTGCTTCGCCACGGCCTTGCAGATGGCCCTGATTCCCCTGCGCGGTCTGGATCTCGGCTTCATCGCGGCCAGCGCCGTCACTGGCTCCAGCGGCAGCGGCGCCAATGCCTCGGATGGCACCCACCACCCCACCCGCGCCCAGGACTTCCGCGCCTACAAGGTGCTGAATCACCAGCACCTTGCCGAGGTTCACGTGGCCATGGAAGCCTGTTCCATCCGCGGTGGCTTTGCCTTCGTGCCCCATAGCGCCCCGTTCGTGCGCGGCATCTTCGCGACCCTGCAGTTCCCCTTGGCCCCGGGCCTGGATGCGGAGGCCCTGAAAGCCCGTGTGCAGGACGCCTACCAGGACGCCCCCTTCGTGCGCATCATCGAGGACAGCCCCCGCGTGGGTGCGGTGGCGGGCACCAACTTCTGCGATATCTCCAGCGCCGCGAAGGATGGCACGGGCGTGATCATGGTGGCCATCGACAACCTGGGCAAGGGCATGGCCAGCCAGGCCATCCAGTCCATGAACATCGCTCTGGGCCTGCCTGAAACCACCGGCATCCGCGTGGCCGGACGCTACCCGGGCTGAAATTCTGGCCTTTCACAACTTAATATATTCTCCGCATTTGCCGAATAACTTTGCAGGAGAAGAAATTCATGGCGACCCATTCAGGGAATGCGATTCGCTGGTATTTGATCTGGCTGCTGGCGATTTCCATTTCCCTCATGGGTCTGCAGTACTTCGGCCTGAACCGCGTGATCCGCATCGACGCGAAAAGCCGGAACGCCATCCGGCTGATGGACGACTCCGCTTCGGGTGGACGGAGCACGTCCGTCATAAGCCGGGATGGAAGCCGCTTCATCCTGGACGCGGATCTGAAGCCGGGTTTCGCATGGCCCTATATGCAGTTGGAAGTCCGCTTCACCCGAAACACCAAGGGCATCGATCTTTCCAAGTTCAACGAGATCCGGATCAAGGCCGAACATCAGGGACCTGCCCCGCACAAGTTGCGGGTGTTCCTGCGCAGCTTCGACCCGGCCTATGCAGATCCACTCGAACTCAACACCTGGAAACCGAACGAAGCCGTCTTTGTCCCTTTTCCCGGAGAAGAGGTTCGGCTGCCTCTGCGTAATTTCGCGGTATCCAATTGGTGGCGGAACGATTTCCAGGTCCCCATCGACCAGGCGGGCATGGATCTGCGGCACGCCGTCCTGCTGCAGATCAACACGCCGGATAACGCCCAATTGGGCCACCACCGGATCATCATCGACCATATAGAGATATGGGGGAAATGGGTCAGCCGCGAACAGATGGCGATCGGTGTGCTGTTTCTATGGATCGGCTCAGCCTTGTTCTTCCTGCTCATGGATCTCAGGCAACTGCGCCGCAGCCTGCAGCGCAGCCGCAATCGTGAAAAGCAACTCAAGCAACTCAGCCAGACCCTGGAGATCGAGAACCGGACCATTGGCGACATGGCGCGCCGAGATCCACTGACCGGTGTCCGCAACCGCGCCGGCATTCTCGACGAACTGTTCCAGGAATGCGAAGACGCCCATCGAACGGGCCATCCACTGGCCCTGATCTTCATGGATATCGATCACTTCAAGCTTGTGAACGATCGCCACGGTCATGCAGTCGGCGACGAGGTGCTGCGCGAATTCGCCCGGAATCTGGAAATGCTGACTCGGCGAAGCGATTACCTGATCCGCTGGGGAGGCGAAGAGTTCGTGCTCATCTGCCCTGAGACTTCGCTGGAGGACGCGGTGAAGCTGGCAGAGAAGGCCCGCAAGCACCTTGAGCAGATCCAGTGGCCCATGGGAATTGCCTTGACGGCCAGCTTTGGCGTCACGGTGCTGGGCGACGATCCCATCCAGAAGGGGTTGGAGCGCGCCGACGCTGCGCTCTACGATGCGAAAAACGCGGGCAGGAACTGCGTGAAGACCAGTCCTGCTCTCAGTGGCGAGCAGATGCAGTAGGCTTTTCCCATGGACCTTTCGCGCTTTCTTGATTTCGCTCTTACGCATGGCTGGCAGGGCATGGCGCTCTGGGGCGTTCTGCTCGCCGAAGCCCTGCTCTGGGTGGGACTCGTGCACCTTTACCTGAGCCTGCGCCGCGAGGAAGCGCCTTGGGAGGAGTGCGTCGGAAAGATCCGCAGCGCCTTCCTGCGCCAACTGAACGGCCAGGAAGAGATCGACGAACTCAAGGTCCACCGCTATGCCCCGATGGTGGATGCGCTGGTGGCGGTGCATTTTGCCGAAAGCAAGAGCGATATCTTCACCCGCTGGCTGCTGCTGCGCTGGAAGACCAAGGAGGGCCTGCGCGCCTACTGGATCCGCTGGGGACATCTGATCATCGCCTTCGGCGTGGTGCTTTGGTTCCTGTACGGCCTGCGCCTGGACCTGGGCCTGGAACCTCTCATGCGAACCCCCTGCGATCCGCGCCTGCTCTGGATCTGGCTTGGATGCGCCATGGTGGTCGCCTGGAAGCTCGTGCGACTGCAGGGCAACCTCGAACGCGTCCAGCGCGCCTTGCTGGCGCCGCGCCGAGATGAATAACCTGCCGTGACGCAATCGCCTTTTCGCCCATCACACCGGTATCGCTCGGCCTTTCGCAAGCGCCTGAACGAGGAGGAAAGCCCATGACAGGAACCGCGGATATCGGAATCGTTGGCTTGGGCGTCATGGGCGAGAACCTCGCCATCAACATGGAGAGCCAAGGCTTTTCGGTCGTCGGCTTTGATCTGGACGAAAGCAAGCGCGCCAGCTTTGCCCATCGCACCCAGGGAAAGAGGGCCCTCGCCGCCGAAAGTCCCGAAGCCTTCGTGGCTGCGCTCGCCCGCCCTCGCCGCATCTTCATGATGGTTCCCGCGGGCCGGGCCGTGGATGCGGTCATCGCCACGTTCCGCCCCCATCTCCAGCCGGGTGATGTCTTCATCGACGGCGGCAACACCCACTTCACAGATACGGAGCGGCGCATTCGTGAACTGGAAGCCAGCGGCATCCTGTTCATCGGAAGCGGCGTGAGCGGTGGCGAAGAAGGCGCCCTGAAGGGCCCTTCCATCATGCCGGGAGGGAATGCCAGCGCCTGGCCCCTGGTGAAGCCCATCCTGCAAGGCATCGCCGCGCGCACACCCGGCGGCGACATCTGCTGCGATTGGATCGGCTCTGGCGGATCCGGCCATTTCGTGAAGATGGTCCACAACGGCATCGAGTACGGCGATATGCAGATGATCTGCGAGGCCTACGCGCTAATGGATCGCCTGCTGGGCCTGAGCGCCGATGAGATCGCGGATGTCTTCACGGCCTGGAACCAGGGCGAACTGGACAGCTACCTGGTGGATATCACCGCCGCCGTGCTGCGCCAGAAGGATGAAGCCACGGGACGGCCGCTGGTGGACGTGATCCTCGATGTGGCGGGACAGAAGGGCACGGGCAAGTGGACCAGCCAGGTCGCATTGGATCTGGGATCCCCGGCCCAGACCATCGTTGAGGCCGTCTTTGTCCGCATGATCAGCGGCCTCAAGGAAGAGCGCGAACGCGCCGCCCGCATCTTCCCGAATCCGGGCCTTCAGGTGTCCCTCGATCGGACCGTCTTCATCGAGCAGATCCGCCAGGCGCTGTACGCCTCCAAGATCTGCTCGTACGCCCAAGGCTTCCAGATGCTTCGCGCCGCCGATGAAACCTACGGCTGGGGCCTGGATCTCGGGGGTATTTCACAGCTCTGGCGAGCCGGCTGCATCATCCGCGCCGCGTTCCTGGGCCGCATCAAAGAGGCTTTCGATCGCGATCCCGCCTTGGCCAACCTGTTGCTCGACCCCTTCTTCGCCGACGCCCTGAACCAGGCGCAGGCCGCGTGGCGAAGCGTCATCAGCACCGCGATCCTTAGCGGAACCGCCGTGCCCGCCATGACCAGCGCCCTGACCTATTTCGACAGCTACCGCTCCGAGCGGCTTCCTGCCAATCTGCTACAGGCCCAGCGGGACGCCTTTGGCGCGCATCGCTACGAGCGCGTGGATGCGCCGCGGGGACAGTTCTTCCATACGGATTGGGGCCTCGGCAACCGTTAGCGACCGCGAATCCCGATCCAAACCGCGGGAAAGCCCTTCATGCTCAGCACGTTTCTGCTTGCCTTCATTCCCCTCTTCGTTGCCATCGACGTGCTGGGCCTGCTGCCGATCTTCATCTCCATGACCCAGGACATGGGCGAGACGAAGCGGCGGCGCCTCATCAGCCAGGCCACGATCACCGCCCTGGCCGTTTCGGTCATTTTCCTGTTCGCGGGCAAGGCGGTTTTCCATCTGCTGGGCATCACCGTCAATGACTTCCGGATCGGCGGCGGCATCGTGCTGCTGGTGCTCTCTGTCCGGGATCTGATCTTCCCCGACGAAGGCTCGCGCGTGACCGGCGAAAGCAGCGCGGATGTGGGCGTCGTGCCCATCGGCATCCCGCTCATCATCGGTCCCGCCGTGCTCACGACGATCATCATCCTGGTGGACACGCACGGCTATGTGCCCACGATCGCGGCCCTGATGGCCAACCTCGCTATCGTGTGGATCGCCTTCCGCAAATCCCCCGTGATCGTCCGCCTGATGGGCGCCTCGGGCGCCAAAGGTTTCGCCAAGGTCGCAGCCCTGTTCCTGGCCGCCATCGCCGTGATGATGATCCGCCTGGGCGTCTCCGAAAGCGTGAAAGCCTGGGGGCATTGATCTCGCCGCTGCTGGTCAACTTTGTGAAGGCCATTGCAGCGCCAGCAAGGCTTTTTGGGAATCGGATCACCAGCCAGATTCACCAGAATCAAAGTGACATCCATCAGAATGCAAAACGCACTCGGTTTGGTTTCGATAAGCTTAGGCTTACCTCCAAAAACCAAACTAGGGAGATTCGGCATGGACGAATCAACAACCCCTCAGACAGCGCCTGAAGCACCATCCCAGGTTCAGGCCACGGTCAAACCGCACAGCGAGGTCGTTTTTCAGGTTACGGAAGCCACTCTTCGACCCCCCAGACCTTCGTGTTTTGAAATAGCAAACACAGTCATTGGTTTTGGAAGTGTCGCCATATCGTTGTTTGTTGCCATTTGTACCTATTGTGCCGCAAAAGCGGCTAGAGATTCAGCGAAAGCAGCAAAAGAAACCCAGGAGGAAATGAAAGCAGCGAGAGAGGAGGAACGCATATCTAAAGCTCCAGAAATGCTCGCAAAATGGATCATTTTGTTTAACAAACATGAACTCGAAGAGGAGACACTTCCCCAAGACGTTGACGTTGTTTTAACAAACACAAGAGGAGAGTCGCTAAAGCGTTTAGAATACTCTGCATACATTCTGAATCAGAATTTTGAGATCATTGGGAAAAGCGAGAATAACATCAGATGTGGAGGAACCCATATCGGAAGGGATATATACATTGGAATCACACTACCTCCGGGCATAGTTCGAGCAATGAAAAATGAAAGCACAATATATGCATACATAGAGTGCAGTGCTGTTGACCATTTAAACAACAAAACAGACAATCGCCAAGAACTTGCATATAAGACAACAAGAAATGATAAATATATTAATTCAACAAAAAGAGAGGTGATGAGACCTGGTACTATAACAAGAGAAGAAGACTTCGCTCAAATAAAAACAAGCATCAGCAAGACAAATATCAGGCCATTACAACAAGGTGAATAGGCGATTTCACCGCACCTTCAGCGCCTCCAGCTCATCCATCAGCACCTGGGGATCGTCGCACTGATTGAGCTTCTGGCGGAAATGGACGCCGCCGTGGATGCCCTTGGTGAACCAACTGCCGATCTTCTTCATCTTGTGTAGGGCGTCGCGGGGCTCCAGCACCTCGTTCAGCATCTGGAAGAAGCGCAGGCACAGTTCGATGCGCTGAGTTTCGGTGACGACCAGATCGGGCTCCAGGATCTGGCGGAAGATCCAGGGGTTGGTCAGGGCGGCGCGGCCAATCATGACGCCGTGGCAGCCGGTTTCGCGCACCATGCGATGGGCGTCCTCCGCGCAGTTCACGTCGCCGTTGCCGATGATGGGAAAGCTGGGCGCGGCTTCCACCGCGCGGGCGATGAGGCTCCAGTCCGCTTCGCCGGAGTAGTGCTGTGAGCGCGTGCGGGGATGGATGGTCAGGGCCTGCACGCCCTCGGCCTCAAACATCTTCATGAAGTCCAGGTACTCGAGCTTGTCTTTCTGGCTGGCGTCCCAGCCCGTGCGCATCTTCACCGTGACCGGCACCTTCACGGCCTTGACGATGGCGCGCACGCAGGACTGGGCCAGCAGGAAATCCTTCATCAAGGCAGAGCCCGCGCCGCTCTTGGTGACATTGGCGGCGGGACAGCCCATGTTCAGATCGATGATGTCCGCGCCGCCTTCTTCGGCCAGTCGCGCGGCCTGGGCCAGATGCTCGGGGATATGCCCGGCGATCTGCATGGCGAAGGGATGTTCGCCCTCGGAGGCCATCATCATGTCCCGAGCCTTGCGCGCGTGACGCACCAGCGCTTCGCTGGAGATCATCTCGGAAACTGTGAGCCCGACTCCGCCCAGTTCGCG
>DAOPYE010000039.1:0-18864 GCA_035352715.1 Holophaga sp.
ACAGCAACTGTCTAAAGGTTTCCGGCATCACTTCTTCCAGGCTCTTGAGCGCGCTTTCTCCCGCCTGATACTTGGTGATGGGCTGCGGTGTGCGGACGCCAGCGACCACATCCTCGCCCTGGGCGTTGATCAGATACTCGCCGTAGAAATAGGGTTCGCCCGTGCCCGGGTCGCGCGTGAAGGCCACGCCCGTGCCACAGTCATCGCCCATGTTGCCGAACACCATGGTCTGGACATTGACGGCCGTGCCCCAGTCATCTGGAATGTGGTTCATCCGGCGATAGATGATGGCGCGCTCGGTCTCCCAGCTCTCGAACACGGCGCGGATGCCGCCAAAGAGCTGCTCGATGGGATCCTGCGGAAAATCGTGCCCCAGCTTGCCTTTGACGATGGCCTTGAACTCGCCGCAGAGCTCCTTCCATTCCTCGGCGAGGATGTCCGTGTCCAGCTTCTTGCCGGTCCGAACCTTCAACGCCTCGATGCGATGCTCGAAATGATCCTTGTGAACGCCCAGCACCACATCGGAATACATCATGATGAAGCGCCGGTAGGAATCCCATGCGAAACGCGCATTGCCGCTGGCCTTCGCCAGCCCTTCCACCGTCGCGTCATTGAGGCCCAGATTCAGAACCGTATCCATCATGCCGGGCATCGAAACGCGCGCGCCGGAACGAACCGAGACCAGCAGAGGATTCGCGGCGTCGCCCAACTTCTTGCCGCGCACGCCCTCCAGCCACGTCAGCGCCTCGATGGCCTGATCCTTGACGGCCTGCGGCAGCTGCTTGCCTTCCTGGTAATACAGCGTGCAGACCTCGGTAGTCACGGTGAATCCGGGAGGAACCGGAATATCGAGACACGCCATTTCGGCAAGGTTACAGCCCTTGCCACCGAGAAGATTCCGCATGGAGGCATTGCCTTCGTTGCGGTCACCGCCGAAGCAGAACACGTATTTTGTCATGGGTATCCCCGGGAAAGTTGGCCCAAGCATACTCCCATTCAGATTTGACGCCAGCTGTCCAATTCGACTTTCAAGACAGTATTTTTTACATCTACAATCATTGTATTTCAACAATTTAGCAACAACACCAAACAATTAGCATTGTCTACCTTTCGGCTTTATGAGAGTCTATCTTTTTCGCGTCGTGATGACGCCGGAGGTTTATCGATGGTCATACAAAGGAAACCCGCGCCCCGCCCCACGGGAACCGTGAAAGACGCATCGAGACGAACGGACAAGAACACGTCTGGATCGAAACCCCAGCCGAAGCCCGCACCCCGCGCGAAGTCGACCCGCCCCCGGACAGGTAGATCTTCCGAAGGCGAGCGCCTTCAGAAAATTCTGGCCGCGGCCGGTATCGCCAGTCGGCGCGCCTGCGAAGCCGTCATCCTCGAAGGCCGCGTGCAAGTCAATGGCGTGACGGTAACCGAACTGGGCACCCGAGCCAATCCGTACCGCGATGAAATCACCGTGGATCTCGTCCCCATCCATCGAGAGGAGCAGGTCCATATCCTCATGAACAAGCCCAAGGGCTACGTGACAACCGTAAAGGATGACGAAGGTCGCCCCACCGTCATGGCCCTGATCCACGGCGTCAACGCCCGCGTCTACCCCGTCGGCCGCCTGGACTTCAACTCCGAAGGACTTCTACTGCTCACCAACGACGGGCTGCTCGCCAAGCGCCTGACGGATCCAGAGAACCATGTCCCCAAGGTCTATCTGGTGAAGATCCATCGCATGCTTCGCCCAGAAACCCTGGATGAACTACGCAACGGATTTCGCCTGGATGGACGCCGCCTCAAGCCTTGTGGCATCGAGATCTTCGAGCGGGCTGACAATCCATGGATGAAGGTCACCCTGGTAGAAGGCAAGAACCAGCAGATCCGCAGGATGTTCGCGGCTGTTGGACATCCAGTGTCAAAATTGAGGCGCATCCAGTTCGGCCCGTTGGAAGATCCGGGCCTAAAACCTGGCGAATGGCGCTTCCTCAAGCCCGGCGAATTGGCCGCGCTGAAAAGCCTATGAAAGGAGCCTGAATGCTGGAGCTAGATGCCTTCCCCGTGGGTCCGATTGGATGCAATTGCGTGCTGGCGTGGGATCCCGCGACCAAGCTAGGCGTCATCGTGGATCCCGGCGGGGATCTCGGAAAAATCCGCATCGCCGTCGAGGCCAGGGGGTTCAAGGTTCAGGCCCTGATCCACACGCACGGCCATTTCGATCACGTGGGGGCCACGCGGGAGCTTCAGGATCTGTGGGGCATCCCGGCCTTCCTGCACCCAGACGACAACGTGCTGATCGACCGTCTGGATATGCAGACCGGCCTGTTCGGCATGCCCACCGTGCTGAAGCCGCGGATGACACCACTGGAGGCCGGTTCCAAGCTGTTTGGCCTGACTGTGCGCCACACGCCCGGACACTCGCCCGGATCATGCATTCTGCTTGGCGAATCCTCGGAAGGAAGCTTCGTCCTCGCGGGCGATACGCTCTTCCAGAACGGCGTCGGCCGCACCGATGTGCTGGGCGGCAGCCATGAAACCATGGTGGCCAGCATCCGCAAGGAATTGTACTCCCTGCCCGACGACACCTATGTCATTCCGGGACATGGCCCCAGCACCACCATCGGCGACGAGGCGCTGCACAACCCCTTCGTGCGACGGGTGTAGGCTGCAGCGCTGCAGGCGTCAAGAGCCTACTCGAACCGCAGTGCCTCGATCGGATCCAGACGGGAAGCCTTCCAGGCCGGATAGAGTCCAAAGGTGACGCCGATGAGGGCCGGAACGCCAAAAGCGCACAGCACGGCCCATAAGGGGATCGTCCCGATGGTGCCCAGCAGCGCCTTGCCAATGGCCGCCCCCAGCAGATAGCCCAGCACGATGCCCAGGACCCCGCCAAGCACCGAGAGCAGCGCCGCCTCGATGAGGAACTGCAACATCACGTCCTTGCGCTTGGCGCCCACCGCCTTGCGAACGCCGATCTCGCGCGTGCGCTCGGTGACGCTCACCAGCATGATGTTCATGATGCCGATGCCGCCGACCAGAAGGGCGATGGAGACCATGCCGCCCGCCACCGCGCCGATGACGCCGGTGATGGTGCCCACGATGGAGGCAATCTCCTTGGGACTGAAAACCTTGAAGCCTTCTTGCTCTTTCGGTTTGAGCCCGCGGATGCGCCGCAAGGCGTCCGTCACCAGCTCCGCACCATCATCCGCGCTGGTGCGAGGATCGATGCGCACCTGACAAAAGAGCTGCCGCCGCTGCTGATCCGTGAGCAGGGGAAGCCCCGTCGTCAACGGAATGATGACCTGGCTATCGGGATCCTGTCCCATGGTGGTGCCGCGCTCTTCCATCACGCCGATGATCTCCAGGCTCAGCGTCGGCGTCTGGAGCACGCGCCCGATGGGATTGCCCTTGATGGCCAGTTTCTCCAGAACCTTTGGACCGATGATCGCCACCTTGTTGCCCAGGCGAAGATCACTGGAGACGAAGTTGCGTCCGGCGGTCAGATGAATGTCGTTGGCTTCGAGGTTGCTCTCGTCGGTCATCACGAGCGAAGTTGTCGTGCTGCGGCCATTGGCCTTGAACTCCGAATTGCTGAGGGCCTGCGGCGTGATGAGCACCACCTGTGGCACCATCCGCTTCAAGGCCTTCATATCCTCCAGGGTCAGATCCTTGTTTCGAACTTTCTGGTATTCGTCGAAAGGGATGTCCTGGGGCATCAAGGGGCGCACGAACAGGGTCTGGCTGCCCGCCTTTTCGATCTGCTTGAGGACGCTGCGCTCCAGGCCGTGGACCAGGCTGACCACGATGATGACGGCGCTGACGCCGATGATGATGCCCAGCGTCGTCAGCGCGCTGCGCAGCTTGTTGGCCCGCAGCGAACGCAGCGCGGCCTGAAATGGCTCCAGGACATCCATCATTGCTTGCGATCCCGCGCAGCCTGCTCAATCTGGGAATCAGAGCGCTTGCGCAGCTTCACGCTGGCGCGATCCTTCATTTCCTTGAGCTTCTTTACGGGCCCGGTGAGGACTTTCTCGCCATCAGCGAGGCCGCCCTTCACCTCGAAGTACTGGGTATTGGCCGCCCCGGTGACGATGGTGCGTTCAAGGGCGCGCCCATCCTTCACCACCATCACGATGGAGCGGGATTCGGGGCTGAGCAGCCCTTTCTTCTGGGCATCCTCCATGGAGCCTTCGCGCTCGAGCACGGACTGCAGCGGCACGCGCAGCACATTCTTCGCCTCAGACGTGAGGATCACACCTCGGGCGCTCATGCCCGGACGCAGACGCTCGATGTCGGGACTCTTCATATCCAGGGCCACCTTGACCTTGTACATATTCGCGTCCTGCCCCACCTTCTCCGCGGCGGACGCGATCTCGTAGACGCGGCCGGGGAACATGTGGCCGGGAAACGATTCGACCGTGACCTGGGCGGTCTGGCCGATCTTCAGGCGGACCACTTCGCTCTCGTTGACATTGATCTCCGCATTGATGTCCTTCATATCGGAAATGATCATCAGCGTCGCGCCGGGCAGATTGCTCATGCCAGGGATGGCGGTCTCGCCCTTCTCCGCCTTCAGCGCCGTCACCCGGCCCGAGATGGGCGCGCGGATTTCGGTCTTGCTCAGGTTGTCGCGCATCATGCCCACGTTGGCCTGGTTCTGCGTCACATTCGCATGGGCCACCTCGGAGTTCAGTACGGCGCTATCCCGCGCGAGCTTGGCTTGGCGATAGTCCTCATCGCTCACCAGACCTTGATGAAACAGTTTTTCCGTGCGGGTGAAGCTCTCGCGGGTCCGCGCCAGGGTCGCCTCCATGCGGGAAGCATCCTTGCGCGAGGCATCCAGCGCGGCGGCGGCCTGATTGAGCGCCTGCTGCAGGCGCACCTGGTCGATACTCACCAGCAGATCGCCCGCCTTCACATCCTGCCCATCCACCACATGCAGCGCCTTGATCTCGCCCGCAGCGCTGGTGCCGATATTGATCTTCACCTTGGCCTGGATCTCTCCACTGGCGCTGATGGTCTCGCGGATATCCCCATGGCTGGCGATATCCCAGAAGAAAGTATCGGCATCGTCGCCGCCTCCGCCAAACGCCAGGGCGCAAATGACCGCCAGCGCACACAGACCACCGAGGCCAAAGAGAATCTTGTTCTGCTTCGTCATGGTTTCACTTTGCCAGAAGGATTTTGAAGACGACGACAATCATTACGGCGACGGCGGTGTTGATGGCCGCGCCAGAGGCCTTCAGACGCAGCGTGTGCCGGGACGACAGATACACGAGGACAAACCCGAAGAGGGCAAAGATATCCAGCTGCGCATAGAGCCCATAGAGCTTGGGATTCTCGGGCCTCAGGTAGAACGCGACGCACGTGGGCGAGAGCTTTTCCGGGGCGAGCCCACCCACCTTCTGGGTCCAGCACATCAGCGAGGTCAGCAGCGCGTAGGGCACCATCACAAGGCTGGAGACGGAGGTGGCGCTGAGCGCCTGCATGAATGTTGGCTTCTCGGCCTCGGCGGTGCCAAGCCCCACGACCCAGCGAAGCAGCGCCCCCAACAGCAGCGTGAAGGGCGTCCCGAACAGGACGCCCAGAATGCCGATGGGCATGAGGAACCGGGTTTGAAAGTCGATGACCTGATCGATCTGGGTCCCGCTGAGTTGGGGCTTCTGTTCGAGAACGGGCCGCAGCATGGCGTCCACATCCACCTTCAGGCCCCAGGCCACGACCAGCACCAGGCTGGAGACCGTCAACGCGCCCATCGCCCAGCCCCAAACCGGCGTAGCGTGGAGCTTTTTGAAGAGCTCCGTCGGTTCGGTAAAAATGCCGACGAACTGATCCACCAGGCTCGGGGCCTTGGGTTTCGCCAATGGTTCTCCGCCCTCGAAGAGACTGGATTCGCGCTGCGGCGTCAGCTCCTCATTCATCGTTCACCTCCGCCCCTCGGGGTTGCCCAGGCATGAATCCCCACTATACCGGGCGATCATTCTCGATTTCACGTATCTGGCCAATGCACCGATCAACGGAAGGAATCATGGGATGAACGGAGGCTCGAAGCCCCTTTCCGGAAGTGGCATATTGGAGGCGTGACAACCGGGAGAATGGCTTATGCGCAGGTTCTTCATCATCTTCGCACTGGTGTTCAGCGGCGTCCTGGTCGGCTGGTGCAGCAACCAAGCCTCCATGCGTTCCTCTGCCAAGCCCCGTCCCGTGGTCCCGCGGGGCAACCTGCTGTCCGAGGAGCAGGTCGTCATCGAGCGGTTCAAGGAAGCCAGAAGCTCGGTGGTCTACATCACCTCCATCGCCTACCAGCGGGATCTGTTCTCTTTCGATGTCCAGGCGGTGCCCACGGGCACGGGTTCAGGATTCATCTGGGACGAACAGGGGCACGTCGTAACCAATTTCCATGTCATTGAAGGTGCGCAGGAACTGGAAGTCACCCTCAGCGATCACAGCACCCATCGCGCCACCGTCATCGGCGCCGCCCCCGACAAGGATCTGGCGGTCTTGAAGCTCCAGGATGCGCCGGCCAAGCTGCGACCCATTCCCGTCGGCAGCAGTTCCGATCTGCAGGTGGGACAGCGCGTGCTGGCCATCGGCAATCCCTTCGGCCTGGATCAGACCCTGACCACAGGCGTCGTCTCCGCCCTGGGCCGCGAGATCCAGAGCGCCACGCGCCGACGCATCGGCGGCGTGATCCAGACAGATGCCGCCATCAATCCCGGCAATTCCGGGGGTCCGCTGCTAGACAGCGCAGGGCGCCTCATCGGCGTGAACACGGCGATCCAGAGCACCTCTGGCAGCAGCGCAGGCATTGGCTTCGCCGTGCCCGTGGACACGGTGAACCGCGTCGTGCCCCAACTCATCGCCCACGGACAGATCTCGCGGCCCGATCTGGGCTTCGAATCCCTGTCGCCCGCCTATGCGTCCTACTTTGGAAACCCCAAAGGGGTCATCGTCCTACGAGTGACACCGGGCGGCCCCGCCGAACGCGCTGGCCTGCTAGGTCTTCAGCGCTCCGGCCGCAGGTACCTGTTGGGAGATGTCATCACCGCTTTAAACGGCAAGAGCGTGCGCAACGCCGATGATCTGCTGGACATCATCGAGAATGCGGAATCGGACAGCACCATCCGCCTGGAGATCGACCGCCAGGGACGGCGGATGACGGTCACCCTCGCCCTCAGGCATGAACGCAATATCTGAAGCCGCCGAGAACAGGCCAAACTCTTCACCCATCCCGACTTGACGTAAAGAGCCCTCGGACGATCCGAGGGCTCTTTACGCAGAACGCTGAAATTCTGAATCAGAACTTCAGGCCCACATAGACGCCGAAAGCAGCCTGGGGAGCCAGAGAACGCGTGGTGCGGTCATCCATCTGACTCAGCAGCATGCCGGTATCCGTCTGGTAGGTGCGCAGCAGGGCGATACCCGCATCTGCACCAAGGATAAAGGCCTTGGATTCCATGGGAATGCTGAAATCCAGGCTCACCCGTGCCCAAGGCCGCATGAAGGTGTTACCGCCATCCGCAGGGTCCTGTACCGTCACCCCACCAACCGTATAGAAAGCACTTCCCTGCACACGCACGTTTTCACTGCGAGCTTCCAGATGGAAACCCAGATCCGCAGCTTTCCCAAGAGGAAGCAGGTAGGCGCCGCCCACGGACCAGTAGCTGTAGGTCACTTTCACCTTTGAAAGATCTGCGCCGACGCTCGAGATATTGGTGAAATTTGAAGAAGACTCCAGACGTCCAGACAGCTCATAGAACCAGCGGGAACTGGGCACAACCTGACCCATAAAGCGCAGGCCGCCCCCCACTTGGCCATCGGCCTGGTCGCTGATGCCCGTAGCCACCTGGTATTTCATGGGCTGGACGAACTCGCCAAACAACAGCAGACGGGCTTCCTGGGCATTGGGTGCGTCCTGAGCGGACAGGGTGGCGACGGCCATAACCGCGGCCAGGGTGCTGATGATCTTCACGGGGCCTCCTTGATGGAGAGATTTAAGAAACAGTCTGTTGACGGACACCGATGCCGGAAATCCAGCACCGCTCTAGCAAACCAAGCAATCACTGCGCCATTCGATGGAACGGCCTAAAGATATTCCAAAGGGACCCCAAAGGGAAGAGCCATAGCATTCAAACCAGCGACTTTTTCCACAAAAACATCTTCACCATCATCAAGAAAACAACACATCCAATCAATCACCCCTGCACCCAGAGGGGGTTCATCCCCAGCAACGTGGCGACGGCTTCGCGGCCCCGGGGACCGGGGTCCACGGTGAATGCGTTGACCCAACCGCGCACGTAGCGGCTGACCATGTCGCGATCCATGCCGCGGCCAAAGGACTGGGCGTAATCGACGCTCTCCTCGTGGCGCTGGATGGCGTGTTCGACGCTCTCGCGCATGAGATGGGCAAACCGCAGCTTCACGGGTTCGGACAGATCCCCGCGAATCGCATTGCCGCCCATGGGCAGGGGCAGATCGAAGCGCTCCTTCCACCATTGCCCCAGATCCACCACGCGATGCAGGCCGAGCATCTGGTACTGCAACTGGCTTTCGTGGATCAACAGGCCTGCCTCGAATCGACCATCGGCCACGGCGGGCATGATCTGATCGAAGGGAATCCATTCCACGCGAAGACCGGGCCGCCAGCGGTTCATGGCCAAGTAGGCGCTGGTGCGCAGGCCGGGGATCGCGACGGTGAGCGTGTCGAGCTCGAGGGATTCCAGGGGGCGGCGCGAGACCAGGATGGGGCCCGTGCCCTCCTGAATGCTGCTGCCCGCGCTCAGCAATTCGTAGCGATCCTTCAGTTCGGGGTAGGCGCCAAAGCTGATGGCGGTGACATCGTACCGTCCCTCCAGGGCCTCGGTGTTCAAGGTCTCGATGTCCTTGCGGATGAATTCGAACTCGAAGCCCTGCGGGTCCAGCCACCCCAGGGCCAGGGGCGCCATCATATAGGCGTCGTCGGAATCGGGGCTATGGGCGATGGTCAGTTTCATTGGGTTTCCGAAGTGGTCTGGGACGGCCCCAGTTTTCCTTTGACGCGATCCACCGCCTTGGCTGCGGCGGCGTACCCGGGATTCTCTTTCAGTGCGGCCTGGTAGTGTTCCAGCGCCTTATCCATGCGGCCTTCCGTCTCGAAGATGCGCCCCAGATTGAAATGAGGGAAGCAGTAGCTCTCGTAGCGTTTGGCCTTGAGCGCCATGCGCAGCCACGGGATGGCTTCATCCGGCTGCCCCAATTCGATGTAATAGGCCCCGATGTCGTTGTAGGGATTCCCAAACTCGGGATCCAGATCGATGGCCAAATGGCAATCGGCGATGGCCCCATCGAAATCCCGCTGGACCGAGCGCGCCCAGCCCCGGAACGTGAACGCCTCTGCGGTTGGACAGCAGGCGATGGACCGGTCGTACAGCTTGATGGCCTTCTCCACTTCGCCGCGCATGTGGTGCTGGTAGGCCCTGCCCACCAGATCCATGGCTTCATGCTGTTTTTCTTCCTGGCTCATGGAACCTCGCGACCTCAAAGATAGGCCTATTCCTCGGATTGGAACGGGGAGGCCGGCAGACCTTCGCGGTTGTAGAGATTGCACTCGGGACTGCTGGCCCAGCCGTACCGGATGAAGCGAGGCTCGGGCACCTGGGGGCTGGAAACCCGCAGCGTCGTACCGTCGATCTCGGCCTTGGCGGGTACGAATTTCCGGTCCGCGCCCGCCACTTCAAAGCCCGTCAGCGCACCGCCCTTGGCCACGCCATCCTTTGCCATCAGGCCGCTCGCCGCGTGATCGAAGCACACCCGCATCGCCCCGTCCTCCATGTAGGCCTGGCGGAACATCGGACCGGCGTATTCGACGTGCTCGCCATAGACCGTGGCCCTCGCGGCCAAGGCTAGGCGCGCGCCCACATCCTGCTTGTTGGTGGGATGGATATCCGCCGGATTGCCCACATCGATGGTCACGACCATGGCGGTATTCGCCACGGAAAGGGTGCGACGCTGGGCGTCCCGCAGCGCTGGCCAGTCCTCGCCAGCGCCACTCTGCCAGTTGGCGATCTGGACAAAGAGGAACGGGAAATCGCCGAATCCCCACGCACGCCGCCAGTCGCGAATCAGGGCCGGGAACAGGCGGTCATAGACGCCGACGCGATCCAGGGCCGTATTGCTCTCGCCCTGGTACCAGATGACGCCTTTGATGGGAAAGCCCGTCAACGGCGCGATCATGCCGTTGTACAGCGCCGCGGGCGCCCAGGAAGCGAAGTCGGGATGCCAGGGGCGCGTGTCCGCGGGGATGGGCCGACCCTCCGCTTTCGCCTCCAGCACGGCGCGCTCGCGATCGGCGTTTTCCTTGGCAATGGCCAGGCGGCCAAGGGCTTCACGTTCGGCCGTCCGGGCGCGGGACGCGAAGAGCGGCATCAGGGAAGCGTCCGCGGCCAACGTCCCAAGGCTGGTCCAGGCTTCCGCTCCGGTGCCCCCCCAGTAGGATTCCACCACGCCGATGGGCACCCCGGTCTTCTGCTGGATCTCGCGGGCAAAGAAGTAGGCCACGGCCGAGGCATGTCGGGCCACCTCCGGCGAGCAGGGCGCCCAGGATCGCGCCTTCACATCGAGTTGGGGATAATCGGCGGGCGTGCGCTCGACATGGAAGAAGCGGATCCGGGGCTGATCCGCCTTCGCGATCTCGGCTTCCGCGTTGGCGGCCTGGCGCAAGGCGAATTCCATGTTCGACTGGCCCGAGGCAACCCAGACATCTCCCACCAGCACATCGTTGATCCGGATGGTGTTCGTGCCCTTGATTTCCAGGGAGAAGGGGCCACCGGCTTCACAGGCGGGCAGGTACAGGCTCCACTGACCCAGCGCGTCCGCCTGGGTGGATTTCTGCGCGCCGCGGAAGCTGGCCGAAACCTTCTCGCCCGCATCGGCAAAGCCCCAGACGTGCACCGGAAGCCCGCGCTGGATCACCATGTGATCCGCCAGCAGGCCATGGGGCCTGACCTCGGCCCGGGCGGGAACCGCCATCCATGCCAGGATCGCCAGCGCCTGAAGCGCACCCATCGGCCAGGACTGCATCCGCATCTTCATGCCCCCCTCCAAACGTCTCAGAGGTATCGTCCTCCCATTGGCCATGTCAACCGACTCGCTTTCCGCGCCTACCGGCTATCCTTTTCCATATGGAAAACGAGATCCCAGGCACCTACTGCCAGAACTGTTTCACCTGGAATCCCGGCGATCGCGAGACGTGCCGGAAATGCGGGACACGTCTGCTCATCGTCACCGGCGATCAGGGCTGGGACGTGGAAGAAGAAGATGCCGATAACGGCGAGGATCTGGACGAGCACCTGCTCGAACGGATCACGGGCATCGAAGAAAACGTCCGGCGCATCGAGACCTATCTGGAGACGGTGTCCGAGCAACTGGGCAAGCTCGAGCGCAGCGAGGTCATGCTGCGCAACGGCTTGATGTCCCTGGTGCAACAGATGGAGGAGCGCGGGCAACTCGACGGCCATGCGTTCTCGCACCGCTGGGAAGAATTGGTGGAAGAGAACCTCCAGCTCATCAGCGCCCGGGAGCTGTTCACGCGCTACCGCGCCCGCATCCTGCCCATCGCCAAGCCGCGCTCCATGTCCCAGCTGAAGCGGGCCATGCTGGAAACCTCGGCCTTCCTGGATTCTGCGCAGCTGCCCGAGGCCGCCCAGCGCCTTGCCCAGGCCCTGGTGCTGGATCCCAAGAACTACGAACTGATCTACACGGTGGCCGCCCTCAAGGAGGTGGCCCAGGATTTCGAGGAATCCGAAAGTCTGGTCCGCAAGGTGCTGCAGCTTAGCCCGCGCCATTTCGAGGCCTGGATGCTGCTGGCCAAGGTGCTGCGCGACGAGCCCGACCGCATGGACGACGCCATCGACACCCTGCGCAAGGCTTCCGAGCTGCGCCCCGAGGAAGCCGAGCCTCGCATCCAGCTCTGCGAACTGCTGCTGGACAAGGAAGACCTGGAAGGCGCGCTGGCGACCGCCACGGATGCCCTGAACCTTCAGCGCGATGGCAATACGCTAAGCCTCATGGGCGAGGTCTATCTGGCGCGGGGTGAAGCCCAGAAGGCCATCGCCATCCTGAAAGACGCCTCCGGTTTCATGCCTGGCGATTTGGCCATACGCGAGCTGCTGGCCGAAGGCTACATCCTGGCCGACGAGCGGGCCAAGGCCTTCGCCATCCTGGAAGAACTGCTGCGCCAGCATCCAGGCGACCCGGATCTGCTGCTGCTGCTGGATGCGGAAAGCATCGCCCAGCTTCGCTCCGCCCGAGGCGGCAAGGCCGAGGCCCAGTTCCTGCTGGAAGACGCGGAGAGCTGGCTGCGGGATAACGAACTGGTCGAGGCCGAAGCCTGCCTGAAGAAGGCGCGGCGCAAAGAACCCAGCGACCGGTCCGATTGGGTGGAGCTTCAGATCGCCTTCAAGCGCGCGCCCCTGAGTGCCATCGACAAAGCCCTGGCCTTCGCCGTCAGCGCCCGCCATCCGCGGCTCTGCTTCCAGGCCCTGCGCCTGGCGCTGGACGAGCTGATGGAGAAGAACGACGACAAGCGCGCCATGCCCGCGCTGGAAGCCTTCCTCCAGGCCCACCCCAAGAGCAGCGGCGCCTGGGAGGCCGCCATCATCCGCCAGGCCTACCGCCTCATGAACGGCCGCGTCACGGAAGACGATCTTGCGGAAGTGCGGCGCCTTCAGGCCCAGCCCCTGCCTGGCCAGGAAGCCCGCGCACGCACGCTGATGGGGCAATACCTGATGGAGATGCACCGCCCCGCGGAGGTGGTGAAGCTCATTGATCCCGTTCTGAAGAACGAGCCGACGGTGATCAATCACTTTCAGCTCGGCACCGCCCTGGCCGCGCTGAACGAGCGGGAAGAAGCCCTGCTGGTGCTGAAGGACGGCCTGGTGGCCGATCCGGGAGACCTGCAAAGCGCCCAGGTGAGCCTGATCCAACAGAAGATGGAAGGCCTGATCAAGGAGCTTGAGGACGACGCGCAAGAATAGGGGACCATCTTAAAGTTGACTTTTTTAGTCCAGATTTCACAATGGAATCTCCAGGAGCGGTCCATGAGTTCTCCCCTTCAACAGGTCACAGGCCAGGAATACAAGTACGGCTTCGTTACCGATATCGAAGCAGACAGCGCGCCGCCAGGACTTTCCGAAGACATCATCCGCTTCATCAGTGCCAAGAAAGGCGAGCCGGAGTGGCTGTTGGAGTTCCGCCTGAAGGCCTACCGGCACTGGCTGACGCTAACAGAACCCGACTGGGCCAACGTCACCTACACCAAGCCTGATTTCCAGAAGATCGTCTACTATTCGGCCCCCAAGCAAAAGACGCCCACGCACGAGAGCATGGACGAGGTCGATCCCGAGCTGATTCGCACCTTCGAAAAGCTGGGCGTGCCCATCAACGAACAGAAGGCCCTGGCCGGCGTGGCCGTGGACGTGGTCTTCGACTCGGTTTCGGTGACGACCACGTACCGCGAAAAACTGGCCGAGGTCGGCATCATCTTTTGCAGCTTTTCCGAAGCGGTCCGCGAGCATCCCGAACTGGTGAAGCAGTACCTCGGCAGCGTGGTGCCCACATCCGACAATTTCTACGCGGCGCTGAACTCCGCTGTTTTCACGGATGGCTCCTTCTGCTTCATCCCCAAGGGCGTGAAGTGCCCCATGGACCTGTCCACCTACTTCCGCATCAATAACAAGGAATCGGGCCAGTTCGAGCGCACCCTGATCGTGGCCGAAGCAGGCGCATCCGTGTCCTACCTGGAAGGCTGCACCGCGCCCCAGTTCGACACCAACCAGCTGCACGCCGCCGTGGTGGAACTGGTGGCCCTGGATAACGCCAGCATCAAGTACAGCACCGTGCAGAACTGGTACGCGGGCGACAAGAACGGCGTGGGCGGCATCTACAACTTCGTCACCAAGCGTGGCCTGTGCAAAGGCGTGAACAGCAAGATCAGCTGGACGCAGGTGGAGACGGGCAGCGCCATCACCTGGAAGTACCCGGGCTGCGTGCTGCTGGGGGACAACAGCATCGGCGAGTTCTACTCGGTGGCGCTCACCAACCACAAGCAGCAGGCCGACACCGGCACCAAGATGATCCACATCGGCCGCAACACCAAGAGCACCATCATCAGCAAGGGCATCAGCGCCGGCGATAGCGCCAACAGCTACCGCGGCCTGGTCAAGGTTCTGCCCAAGGCGACCGGCGCGCGGAACTTCAGCCAGTGCGATTCCATGCTCATCGGCCAGACCTGCAGCGCCAACACCTTCCCCTACATCGAAGTGCAGAACAAGTCCGCCAAGGTGGAGCATGAAGCCACCACCAGCAAGATCGGGGAGGAGCAGTTGTTCTACTTCCAGCAGCGCGGCATCCCGGCCGAGGACGCCATCAGCATGATCATCAACGGGTTCTGCAAGGACGTCTTCCGCGAGCTGCCCATGGAGTTCGCCGTGGAAGCCACCAAGCTGCTGTCGCTCAAACTCGAAGGTTCGGTCGGATAGACAAGGAGTCTTGAATGCTTTCCATTCGCAACCTCACGGCCGCCATCAATGGCAATGACGTGCTCAAGGGCATCGATCTGGAGATCAAGGCGGGCGAGGTGCACGCCATCATGGGGCCCAACGGCAGCGGCAAGTCCACGCTGGGCAAGGTGATCGCGGGGCATCCGGCCTATCAGGTGACCGGCGGCGAGGTGATCTTCGAGGGCAAGAACCTGCTGGAACTGGCGCCGGACGAGCGCGCGCGGGCGGGCGTCTTCCTCGGTTTCCAGCTGCCCATCGAGGTGCCCGGCGTCAGCAACGCCTCCTTCCTGCGCCTGGCCTACAACAAGAAAGCTGAAGCCGAGGGCCGCGATGAGCTGGACCCGCTGGAGTTCGACGACTTCATCCAGGAGAAGATCAAGGGCGTGAAGATGAACGCCAGTTTTCTGGATCGCAGCCTGAACGAAGGTTTTTCCGGCGGCGAGAAGAAGCGCAACGAGATCCTGCAGCTCAGCGTGCTGGAACCCAAGCTCGCCATCCTGGACGAGCTGGATAGCGGCCTGGATATCGACGCCCTGCGCATCCTGGGCGAGGCGGTCAACCGCCAGCTGCGGCCCGATCGTGCCCTGCTGATGATCACCCACTTCCCCCGCCTGTTGGAGACGGTCCAGCCCGACAAGATCCACGTGCTGGCCGGTGGGCGGCTCATTCGCGAGGGCGGCAAGGAGCTGGCCCTCGAACTGGAAGAGCGCGGCTACGACTGGCTGCTGCAAGACACCGGGAGGGCCTGATGACGGCACTCACGGGATGCAGTCCAATGCCTGAGCTGCTGGACGCGCCGCGTCCTGCGGGATGGGAGAGTCTTCGCCAAGCCGCCGAACGAGCCCTGGAAGCCCAGCGCTTTCCGACCTTGAAGGATGAGGCCTGGAAATACACCGATCTGAAAACGCTGCGCGAGACGACGTTCACGCCCGTCCCATCAGCGTCTGTGGATATCCGCGAACACATCCTGCCCGAGGCCAAGGGCACGCGCCTGGTGTTCGTAAATGGACGCTTCGACGCGCACAGCAGCAACGTTTCTGCCCTTCCCGCGGGCGTCCGGCTGCTGAACCTCGCTTCCGCCTCGGAGGCCGCCAAGGAACTGGGCGCGCTGGCCACGCCCGAAGCCAGCGATGTCTTCGCGAATCTGAACACCGCGCGCTTTCTGGATGGCGCCTACCTCTTCGTGCCCAAGGGCGTTCGCGTGGAATCGCCGGTGCATGTGCTCTTCCTGGGCAGCGCTCAGCAGGACAAAACCACCGCCTGTGCCCTGTCCCGCCTGCTGGTGGTGCTGGAAAAGGGCGCCGAAGCCCACCTGGTCGAAGAGCACGCGGGGCACGGCGCTTTCCTGAACAACGCCGTCGCCGAGATCCATGTCCACGAGGGCGCGAGCCTTGGCCACGAGCGCATCCAGCGCCAGCCCGTCGAATCCTTCCACATCGGCAGCCTGCACGCGCGCATTGAGCGCAACGCGCGCTACGCGAGCCGCACCGTCACCCTGGGCGCGGGGATCTCGCGCCAGTCGCCGAGCGTCGTCCTGGCGGACGAGGGGGCCGAACTGAACCTGGACGGCCTCGCGCTCCTGAACGGTTCGCAGATCGCGGACACGCATTCCTTCATCGATCACACGAAGCCCAATGGCGTCAGCCGCCAGTTGCACAAGACCATCGCCGACGATCGCAGTCGCGCGATCTTCAACGGCAAGATCTTCGTGCGCCCCGGCGCGCAAGCCACGGACGCGCAGCAGCAAAGCCGCAACCTGCTGCTCAGCGAGCAGGCTCAGGTGGACACCAAGCCCGAGCTGGAGATCTTCGCCGATGACGTGAAGTGCGCCCATGGCGCGACCGTCGGCCAGCTGGATCCCGAAGAGCTGTTCTACCTCCAGAGCCGAGGGCTGAATCTGACGGATGCGCAGAACCTGCTGACCTATGGTTTCGCCGCCGATCTCATCGACCGCATCCCCGTGCCCAGCCTCAAGCGTCAGCTGCAGCAGGCCGTGCTGGATCGGACGCACTCGGCTGGCGCAGGAGCAAAGGCATGACCCCGGTTCTTGATATCGCCCGCATCCGTGAGGACTTCCCAATCCTTGCAAGCCCCTATCACGGCAAGCAGCTCGTCTACCTGGATAGCGCCGTCAGCGGCCTGATGCCGAAGTCCGTCAATGAGCGCATCACGCACTACCAGGCCTTCGAACACACGAACGTCCACCGCGGCGTATCCCAGCTTTCGCAGGACGCCACGGACCGGTTCGAGCAGGCCCGCGAGAAGGTTCGCAGCCTGCTGGGCGCACCCTCCATCAAGCAGATCGTCTGGACGCGCGGCGCCACGGAAGCCATCAACCTCGTCGCCCAGACCTACGGCCGCCAGCACATCCACGAAGGCGACGAGATCCTGCTCTCGGCCATGGAGCATCACTCGGATATCGTGCCGTGGCAGATGCTCGCTGAAGAGCGCGGCGCGAAGATCCGCGTGATCCCCATGAACGACAAGGGCGAGCTGCTGATCGAGGAACTGGATGGCCTCATCACGGATCGCACGAAGATCCTGGGCGTCACGCATGTTTCCAACGTGCTGGGCACCATCAACCCCGTGAAGGAGATCATCGCCATCGCGCACGCCAAGGGCGTGCCCGTGCTCGTGGACGGCGCGCAGGCCGTGCCCCACGTGGCCGTGGACGTGGTGGATCTCGATGCCGATTTCTACGTGTTTTCCGGCCACAAGCTCTACGGCCCCACCGGCATTGGCGCGCTCTATGGCAAGAAGGAACACCTGGACGCCATGCCCCCCTGGCACGGCGGCGGCAGCATGATCCTTTCGGTGAGCTGGGAGAAGACGACCTTCATCGGCACCCCAGGAAAATTCGAAGCCGGCACACCGCCCATCGCTCAGGCCATCGGCCTGGGCGCGGCCATCGACTATGTGAAGGCCCTGGGCTATCCGGCCATCGCCGCCCACGGCCACGAGCTGCTGCTCTACGCCACGGATCAACTGAAGGGCATCCCCGGCCTCCGCATCATCGGCGAGGCCGCGCACAAGGCCAGCGTGATCTCCTTTGTCATCGAGGATGTCCACCCCCACGACGTGGGAACCATTCTGGATAGCACCGGCGTCGTGGTGCGCGCTGGGCACCACTGCGCACAACCCGTGATGAAGTTCTTCCGCATTCCGGCCACCACGCGGGCTTCTTTCGCGTGCTTCAATGACCGCAGCGATGTGGATGCGCTGGTAGAAGGCATCCGCACGGTGAAGGAGATCTTCGGCTAAACGCGCGCAGCGCCGGAACGGCGGGCCAAGGAAAGGAAAGGAAAGCGATGTCAGATCCCCGGGAGCTGTACCAGCAGGTCATCCTCGAGCACAACAAGAAGCCCCGGAACTTCGGGAAGCTGGATCCATGCACTCACCACGCCGAAGGCCTGAACCCGCTCTGCGGCGATGAAATTGAATTGACACTGGTTGTCGAAAATGGCGTCGTGCAGGATCTGAAGTTCCAGGGCCATGGCTGCGCCATATCCCAGGCCAGCAGCAGCCTGATGACAACGAATGTCAAAGGCAAACCCGTGGCCGAAGCCGAGACCCTGATCGAACAGTTCCGCGAGATGATTCGCGGCACGCTGGATCCAACGAAAGATCCCAATATCCTGGGCCGTCTGTCGCTCTTCCAGGGCGTGAAAGATCTCCCCAGCCGCGTGAAGTGCGCCGTGCTGCCCTGGGCCACCCTGCACTCCGCCCTCAAGGGCGAAGAAACGACGAGCACCGAGTAGCGCCATGCCGAAGATCTCCGAAATCGAATACACCCCCAACCCCAACGCGGTGAAGTTCCTGCTGAAGGAACCCATCGCCGTGGGCCTGCCTCGCTCCTTCCCGGATGTGAAGATCGCCATGACGGACGATCTGGCCTCCGCCCTGTTCGCCACGGGCCACGTGGAATCGGTCTTCATGCAGGACAAAGTCCTGACCGTGACCAAGGACGACAAGATCACCTGGTCCGAATTGCTGCCGATCCTGGCGCCGCCCATCCGCACCGCGCCCTCCGCCGTCGCCAAGGCCGAGAGCCCATCAGAGCCCGCCACGCCCCGCTTTGCCGTGAGCGCCAGCGGCGAGACCACGCCCATCGAGGACGATCCCCTGCTCCAGCAGGTAGCCAAGGTGCTGGCCGAAACCATCCTGCCCGCCCTGGCCGCAGACGGCGGCGGCCTGGAGATCATCGGCCGCCACGACAAGCAGATCCTCATCCGCTATCAAGGCGCCTGCTACTCGTGCCCCTCCAGCCTCACCGGCACCCTGATGGCCCTGGAGAGCGTGCTGAAGAAGGATGTGGATCCGGAGATCGTCG
>DAOPYE010000039.1:18964-21961 GCA_035352715.1 Holophaga sp.
TGAAGAAGGACGTGGATCCGGAGATCGTCGTCATCACGGTGTAGGTCGCATCTCGAAGTTTTCTGAGGACAGCAGACTGGCAGCGTTGCGGGGCCTGGTACCCTCGCACCATGCCCATCCTCTTGACCTATCTGTTCTCCCCTGGGAGGCGCTCCATGTTTAGGCGATGGGCGCTTTGGGCAGGGTTGGCCGCTGGGGCTCTATCGGTTGTCGGAGGAGCGTCACAGGATCCCAATCTTCAGAGGTCTGTCATGGATGCGTTCTCGCCCACCTTCGAGGCCCGGATCAAGCCCTTCGAGAAGCGCAGCAAAGCCCTGAAACCGGAGGATTGGGATGCCGCTTCGAAAATCCAATCGGACATGGTTCGAACCTTATCGAAAGAAGACTGTTTGATGATCGGAGGCGCTCGCCGAGGAAAGGTTTCCGAATTGGCTCTGGCCGGTCTGTGCAGACAAGTCGACCTTGATTCGGTGATTCTCGAAAAATTGGCGCGACTGGCCCAGGATGAGCAGCAGTCTGACCCGGTGGTATGGTTGGCGGCGGGACGACTGACAGGCCTGGGGCCGCGCAAAGGCAAGGTGGATCTGCCCGATGCCCTGCTTTACCGCACGTTTGACGCCGCCGATCGCCGCCTCTATTGCCGCGCGGTAGCAATTTCAGGATTCGCGAGCCTGGGGCTGACCGAAGCGGAATCCCCCAGGGTGGATCGCTGGCTGCAGGACGCCAACGCCGAAGTGCGCAAGCAGGCCATCGAAGCGTTGACCCACCTGTCTCTGGAAGAAACGCGCACCTGGGTGGTGCCTCGACTCATTCAGGGCCTGGCAAAGACCCAAGGCGACGCCCTGGTTCTATGTGCGAATGCGCTTCAGGCCCGGCAAGCCCAAGATGCGCTGCCCGCCTTGATCCGCGCCCTCGAAGAACTGGCCGAACGACAGGCCTTCCGCTATGACCAAGCCGCGCCTTTGTGCGCAGTGGGCAACGCCATCGTGGCCCTCGCCAAACGGAAGGGGCCCTCGTTCGAGCAGCGCCGGGAGAGCTTCCACAGCGGGAATGCAGGCGGCTGGCGGTTCGTGGATCAAACGGAGGAATTCCGCGCGAACACCCTAGCCATCCTGGATTGGTGGCGCCACGAAGGCCGCAAGGCCTTCATGGCGCCCGACCCCAACGCGGTCAGTCCTTCCACCGATACGAAACAAACGCGGTGAAGTCCGGCGCGTTGTAGGTTCCGGCTTCTTCGCTGAAGCCAAAGCGCCAGCGGGGGCACGCGGCATGGGTCAGCGTCCAGTGCTGCTGCCACCCGGGGCGGTCGATGCGAACGATGCCCACCGCGTACGGGCTTCCGGCGTAGGCCAGAGTGATATCCAGGCCCAGGCCACTCCAGAAGCCATCCCCCTGCCCTTGCCAGCCGCCTCCGGCCCAGATCCGCGAGAAAGCACGCTGGCCCAGCACGGCGCGATAGGGGCTATCGGCGGGCAGCCCGATGAAAACGCGCTCCGCCTGGCCGTGCAGACGCCAACCACCCCAGCGTTTCCAGAAGGCAGCCCCGACGAGTCCATCCACGCCGCCGCTACCGGAAAAATCGTCGCGCTGGCCGGTGGGCAGTTGCAGGGAGGCTCCGATACGCCCGCCGGCCTCCGCATCTCCCAGCGCGAACTGGGCGGAGACATCAGTGTCCATGAGATGCACGCCCGGTCGGTCCAGATCCCCGATGACCTTGCCATCCCGCTCCAGGTGGTAGGCCAGGCGGCCCTGGGGAACGAAATCCCGGCCGCCCAACGGCGTATTCAAGGTCCGGTGCCAACTGGCGAGGAATGGATCCATGACGCCGCCGGAGCGATCCGCCAGGCGCACCCGCAGATTCCAGATCACGGGCCCCGTGCGTTGCGCCAGATCGCCCGTCAGCATCCAGTCCTCGCCATCCAGCCGGGCGAAGGTGCGGCCATCGCTGCTTGTCTCAAAATCCGGCCGAAGGAACTGGCTGGTGGCCTCCATCGTCAGGGCGCTGACGCCTTCAGCAAGCGGCTCAGGAAACACGCCGAACCACGCCACGCGGTTCGAAGGCGGCGTTTCCTGGGCTGAAAGAACAATCGTCGCGATGAACAGGGCCGCCAGTGGCCACCGTACGTGCATGGGCTTTCCCTCGTCGGGGATCAACGGCGGCGCTGCGATGCCATCCGCCATCCATCCGGGTGATCAGGAAAGCATAAGCGGGAATAGCCTCAATGGGCGTCGGGAACCCGCGCGGCGCGGTCCGCGTAGACCTTGGCGACCTCGTTCCACATGGTTTCGTCCTTGGGCGCGGCGGCGACGGTGCGCTCGAACCAGATCGCGGCCAGATCCAGCTTGCGATTGCGCAGGGCGGCGCGCGCGAAATCCATGGTGTTCTGCCAATCCTGGGGATCGCGGTTCCAGGCGCGTTCCATCAGCTGGACGGCCATCGCATCCTCGCCACCGTCCAACAGCACCACGGCCGCCGATGCGAGCAGGTTCTTGTCCTTGGGCTCCAGCGTCTCCATGCGCTTGAACGATTCCAGGGCTTCGGCCTTGAAGCCGTTCTTCAGCCAGGCTTCGCCAATCAGCTTTGCCACCTTGCCCTTCTTCGGCGCTACGGTCACAGCAGCCTGGAACACTTCTTCGGCGCGCGCACGGTTGCCCGCGACCAGATAGACGCGGCCCGCTTCGGCCAGGAGTTCGGCGTCCTTGGGCTTGATGGCGACGGCGCGATCCGCGCAGGCGCTCATGATCGCTTTGGCATCGCCCTTGAAATCAGGAAGGGGCGCGGATTCAGCCGAGATCAGGGGCAACGCCATCAGCCCCAGGCACGCGCAGAACAACACCAAGCGGCTCACCATCTTCATCAGGCTCTCCATGTATGAATGAGCCTTGATTCTGGCATTGATCCTTTCTCTCCCGCCACGACGAATCGGGGAGAAAGCGATCGTGCATGATCAGCCCGCTGCGCATGCGCTCCGGGCCGCCGTGGCCAGAGCAAGGATC
>DAOPYE010000040.1:0-20900 GCA_035352715.1 Holophaga sp.
CCTCCAGTTCCAGCACCAAGTCCGTGTTCTCGGGAAGCAGGCTCTCGACCAGGGGCAGTCCCTCGCGAACCGCATCGTTGATCTGGTTGGGGGCGATCTGGATGCGGCTTCTACCGGCATAGGCGAGCATCTGCCGACAGATGCCAGCGGCCCGATCCGCGCTATCCCGGATGCGAGACATATTCTGCAGAACGACACTCTGGTTCTGGGCACTTTCCAGGCCCAGATCGGCGTAGCCCTGGATGCCCATGAGGATGTTGTTGAGATCGTGGGCCAAGCGGCGTGCCAGGGTGCCAAGGCTTTCGAATTCCTGTGCCTGAACGAGGGCGATCTCCATCTGGCGCTGATCGGTGATGTCGTGCGCGGTGAACAGCATTTCGCGCGGCGCGCCAAGGGGATCCCGACGCAGCACAGAGTGTCGAATCTTCAGCCAGCGATACTCGCCCCACTGGGCCTTCAATCGATAGATATCCTCCAGTATCGGTTCTTCCTCTGAAGGCGATGGACGTGCTTCGAGAAATCGATCGATCTCCCGCTTGGCGTGCAGCAGGTCATCGGAATGGATGAGTCCGCGCATGAAGGGCAAGCCGCCCTGCATCCACTCCTCCATGCGATATCCCAGCAACCTTTCAGCGGCCCGATTCAGCTTGAGGATGCCACCGGACGAAATATCCACGATCCCATAGATGTCCTGGGATAGATTCGCGAGGCGTTCCCGGCGTTGGGCCTCCTCGGCGGAATCCGTGGCGCATCCCCTCCAGCAACACCATAGGCAGGCCCACAGGATCACCAGGCCGATGCCCAGCGCGAGCGCAACCATCCAGCTTGGACGCGAGGCGGAAAACAGCAGAACCCCCAACAGGGCCGCGTTTCCGCTAGCCAACCCAGGCAGTCCCCAACGACGCAATCCCGTCACCATGGCCTGATTCGATCCACTTCCACGAGTCCACATGCAATGTCTCCCAGCACGCCTGGAAGGTCTCGAATGGATACAAACAAGAATCCCCCCTTCTGGGCTATCGGCGCATGGCTTCAAATACCTTGATTCCAGCAAAAAACGGATCGATGGGTATTCCAAGAAATAAGGTGGCGATAGGATCCTTTCTTGGTTCCATCTGGTTGCTAAGCCAGCTAACGTCTTTCGATAGACAGTATTTTGCGCAGTTTGGAGCACAGATGACCAAGGTCTTGATCATTGATGACAGCGCTCTCATGAGGAAGATCAATCGCGATCATCTGGAAGAGGCGGGCTATGCCGTGGATGACTTCATGCCGGATTCGGTGGCGGCCCTCGTGGATCGAATCACCGCTACCCCACCGGATCTGGTGCTCAGCGACTTCAATATGCCCAACGTTGACGGCATGAATGTCGCTCGAACGGTGCGGCGTACCAACCCCAATATCCCCGTGATCATCCTGACCGCCAATCGCGATGTGGCTCGGGAATCCATGCTTCAAACCATGGGCGTGCGAAAGATCCTGCACAAACCGATACATGGGGCCGATCTCATCGGCGCCATTGGCGCTGTCCTGGCGATGTCATGAGGCAGCCTCAGGCGCGTTTCGCGCCTAGCTGATGGGCACTCAAACAGGTGCTTTCAGGTGTCCCAATGCCTGCCTTCAGCGCTCTTTCTTGAATGCCTCGTCGGTGTCCTGGAGGATCCAGGAACGGCCCTCGCGCCGGTATGCGGCGTGGCGCTCCTTGGTCTCCCCGATGCGCACGCCGGGGTGCAGGCTTTGGAAGAGTCCAAACTGGGCCGTGGGCTTCTGGAGCCGGACAAGGTAGGTGACGCGGGCCGAGTCGCCGTTGGCCTCCAGTCGGGTGGCCCGCACGAAGCCAGCCTCGGCCGCGGGGATTTCCCAACCCTTGGCGGAGGTGCGCACCACATTCGATGCGCTCGGCAGCGCGTTGAACGTGAAGACTTCCTGTGCGCCTTCCGTATGGTGTTCCGCAGCAAACCAGCCTGTTTTGCGCAGCAGATCCTGGGCGGCGATCAGCTTGGCGGCTTCCGGGGATCCGGCTGCGACGGCGGTCCGAGCGGGAACGCGGATCGGCACGATGACGGGGTAATCCTGGCGGATGTCCTTTTCCGCTTCCCGGCGCGACAGGCGGGAAGTGCCGCAGGCCGTCAGCAGGATCAGCGCAGGTGCCATCAGGGTGGAAAGCCGACGTTGCATGACATCCTCCAGGGTCTTGCCTCCATGGTAGACGGAGAACCTGTGATATCCGCAACAGCGGGGCGGCCTGGATTCGGATCCGGACGTAAGCTGGACCGGAACATGTGAGGCGTCCCGTGAACTCAGCATTTCTGGAACATCTGAAACACGAAACCGAAGCCCTGAGATCGCAGGGACTCCACAAGACCGAGCGCGTCATCAGCTCGCCCCAGGGAGCCTGGATCGAAGTGGGTGGGCGTCGGGTCTTGAACCTGTGCGCGAACAACTACCTGGGCTTGTCGGGTCATGCGGAACCCGCCAAGGCGGCGCACGAGGCGCTGGACCGCTGGGGCTTTGGTCTTTCGTCGGTGCGCTTCATCTGCGGCACCCAGACGCCCCATTGCGCGCTGGAGCAGCGTCTGAGCGCCTTCCTGGGCATGGAGGACGCCCAGCTGTTCTCGAGCTGTTTCGACGCCAACGGTGGCGTTTTCGAGGCCCTGCTGGGCGAGCAGGATGCGATCATCAGCGACGCCCTGAACCACGCTTCCCTCATCGACGGCATCCGTCTGTGCAAGGCTGCCCGCTATCGTTACGCCAACAACGATATGGCGGAGTTGGAGGCTCGCCTGAAGGAGGCGACCGCCAGGGCTCGCTTCACGATGATCGTCACCGACGGCGTCTTCAGCATGGATGGCACCATCGCCAATCTGCGGGCGATCTGCGATCTGGCGGATCGCTACGGCGCCCTGGTGCTGGTGGATGACAGCCATGCGGTGGGATTCATGGGCGAGCACGGGCGTGGGACGCATGAATATGCGGGCCTGATGGGCCGCGTGGACATCCTCACGGGAACCTTCGGCAAGGCGCTGGGGGGCGCTTCGGGGGGCTACGTCAGCTCTCGGCGCGAGATCATCGACTGGCTGCGCCAGAAAAGCCGGCCCTATCTGTTCTCCAACACCCTGGCCCCCGCCATCGTTGCCGCCTCCTTGCGCGTGCTGGAGCTGATCGAGGAGGGCGACGGGCTGCGTGGACAGTTGATGTCCAACGCTGCGTATTTCCGTTCTGGCCTCCAAAAGCTGGGCTTCGCGCTTCTGCCCGGGGAGCATCCCATCATTCCCGTGATGCTGTACGACGCGGAACTGGCCCAGGCCTTCGCCGCGAAGCTGCTGGAACACGGCGTTTACGCCATCGGCTTCTTCTACCCCGTGGTGCCCAAGGGGCAGGCGCGCATCCGTACCCAGATGTCCGCGGCGCATGGTGTCCCGGATCTTGACTTTGCGCTGAGTGCCTTCGAGAAGGTTGGCCGCGAATTGAAGGTGATTTAGGAGATGACCATGCGCGCACTGGTGAAGAGCCGTCGGGAGCCTGGGCTTTGGATGGAGGAGGTTCCCATCCCAGAGATGGGACACAACGATGTGTTGATCCGCATTCGGAAGACCGCCATCTGCGGCACGGATGTCCACATCTGGAACTGGGACGCCTGGGCGCAGAAGACCATTCCCGTGCCGATGGTGGTGGGACACGAATACGTGGGTGTCATCGAAGCCGTGGGCTCTGAGGTGCGCGGATACGCGCCGGGAGATCGCGTGTCGGGCGAAGGCCATATCGTGTGTGGGCATTGTCGTAATTGCCGCGCCGGCAAGCGCCATCTGTGTCCGAACACCCAAGGCGTGGGCGTCAACCGGCCCGGGTGCTTTGCGGATTACCTGGTGATCCCCGCCACCAACGTCTTCAAGCTGCCGGACGAGATCCCCGACGATATCGCAGCGATCTTCGATCCCTATGGCAATGCCACGCATACGGCGCTTTCCTTCGATCTCGTGGGCGAGGATGTGCTGATCACCGGCGCGGGGCCCATCGGCGCCATGGCCGCGGCCATCTGCAAGCATGTGGGTGCGCGGAATGTCGTCATCACGGATGTGAACGACTACCGTCTGGAGTTGGCGCGGAAGATGGGAGCGACGCTGGCCGCGAATTCCGCCGTGACGAACCTCGAGGATGTGCGGGCGCAGCTGGGCATGACCGAAGGCTTCGATGTGGGCCTGGAAATGTCGGGCAACGGCAAGGCCTTTCAGGATCTACTGGGAAGCATGGCCAACGGAGGTCGTGTGGCGCTGCTGGGCATTTTCCCTGGCGACGTCTCGGTGGACTGGGGGCAGGTGGTCTTCAAAGGCCTCGTGCTGAAGGGCATCTACGGGCGCGAGATGTTCGAGACCTGGTACAAGATGGCCGCCATGCTCAAGTCCGGCCTGGATATCTCCCCGGTCATCACGCACCGATTCCCCGTCTCGGAGTTCAAAGCCGGATTTGAGGCCATGCTCAGCGGCCAGAGCGGAAAGGTAATCCTGGACTGGGCGTAGGAAGGCGGCCCGTCAGCGAAGTGGCTGGGGCAGGGGGATCGTCGGCAGCGCCTTCTCTTTGTAGAGTTCGCCGTCGACCATGCAGGTGTCTGCAGCCATGCCCTCGCCGCCGGGCTGAAGATCAACGCCCAGGCACACAAGGAAGTAGCCGTCGAAGCGGTTGTTGATCCGCTGGGAGACCTGGCCCCGCTTGCCCTGGATGTCCTGGATCGGCTCCTTCACGTAGGGGCGGTAGAAGAAAGGATGTCCCCAGGTCGTCTCGGCGGGCTTGTCCAGGTAGTCCGGAACCAGGGCCGCGAGGTCTTCGGGATATTCGCCGCGCTTCTCCTTGAATCGGGCCAGGGCCTCAGCCGTTCGGCGCATGCCGAGGCGCACCTGCTTTTGGCGATCCTGGATGTCCTGCTTCAGGAACATATCCAGGGTGTACAGATCCTTCTTCGCCTGGACGCCCGCGGGGGCTTCGGGATACCGCTGGGCCACTAGCTCCATGAGGCTCTTGGCCTCCAGCATCTTGCCGTCGGTGTTGAGTTTCACTGCCTCGTCGTAGAGGCTCTGGGGAAGCCGTGGATCCTCAGAGTCGCATCCGATGGCGAGCAAGGCGAGCAAGGTCGGGACCAAAATCGTGCGCGGTGACATGGCCCGAACATTAGCACTCCTTGGCACCAGGGGCCAGGGGGCGCGAAAGCTTTGGAGCGGATCGGGGCTTTCCCTGGCAGTCCGCTGCCTTTTCCCGATTAGGATGATCCCATGCGACTTCTGGCCGAGCATTCCCCCGGATTTGATCCCAGCCTTCCGTGGAGCGAAGAAAGCGAGATTCTGCGCGGACAATCCCTCCTGTTCGATCAGGTGGGTGCGCTTCGGCGATCGCCCTTCACGGGGCGTCGGCACGAGTTCACGCGGCTTCGCTGCCCCGAGTGGGTGAACGTGATCGCGTTCCTCCCGGTCCAGGAGGGCGGCGAGCTGCTGACCGTGGAGCAGTTCCGCCATGGGATCGACGCGCCGACGCTGGAGATCGTCGGTGGGGTCTGCGATCCCGGCGAGGATCCCGCGGATTCGGCCCGGCGAGAACTCCAGGAGGAGACTGGCCATGTGTCGGACCAGTGGATTTCCCTGGGCAGCTGCGCGCCGAACCCGGCGGTTCAAGACAATCACTGTCACTTTTTCCTGGCTCTGGATTGTCGTTCCATCGGAGCCCTGGAGCTGGATCCCAGCGAGGAATTGAGGGTCTGGGCCCTTTCCTGGCAGGAATGGGAATCCCGCATGAAATCCGGCGAGATCAGTCACGCGCTGGTGTTGGCGGCCTTCATGAGGCTCTTCTGCTGGGAGGGATGGCCTGCGCTCAGGGCTTCCCTGGAAGGTTCATCCAGTCATTGACCGATCCCGTCCCGAGCGTGGATCATCAGGTCTGCGACAAGCATGGAGAACGCGATGGCGAGCGAGTGTTCATTCGACGTGGTCAGCAAGGTGGATCTTGAAGAAGTGAAGAATGCCGTGACCATGGCCATGAAAGAGATCGGCCAGCGGTACGACTTCAAGGGATCGGTCTCGAACATCGAGATCAAGGATGAAGCCCAGCTGATCCTAGCGAGCGATGACGAGGTCAAGCTCAAGGCCGTGATCGATGTGCTGCAGAGCAAGCTCTTCAAGCGGGGCGTCAGCATCCGCAACCTGGATTTCGGCAAGATCGAAGGGGCCTCGAAGGGCACCGTGCGCCAGGAGGTGAAGATCCTGCAGGGGCTGCCGCAGGAAAAGGCCAAGGCGCTGGTTAAGGTGCTGAAAGACGCCAAGATCAAGGTGCAAGCCGCCATCCAGGGCGATCAGTTGCGGGTCTCCGGCAAGAGCAAGGATGATCTCCAGGACGCCATCGCGCTGCTCAAGAAGAACGATCAGGGCATTGAACTTCAGTTCACCAATTTCCGCGGATGAAACGGCTCAATCTCATCCGCTGCTTTGCGCCGGTCGCGGCTCGTCTGGAGCATGTCGAGGCGGAGCTTCAGCGGGTTCTCCAAAGCGATGTCCCCGTCGTGCGGAGGCTGTCAGACCATATCCGGAAAGGTCAGGGAAAACGCCTGCGTCCGGCGTTGGTGCTGCTTTGTTCCCGATTCTGCGGGGCCCCGGAGGGCGAGGATGTTCGTTTCGGCGCTGTTTTTGAGTTGCTGCACACCGCGACGCTGATTCATGACGATGTCATCGATCATGCCGAAACCCGCCGCAGCCATCCCACGTTGAACGCGCTGTGGGGCAACACGCTGACGGTGCTTTTTGGCGATCTGCTCTACCTCCAGGCCCTGTCCTGCGCCATCCAGGCCAAGTCCTTTCGGATGCTGGAGATCCTTGCGTCTGTGACCACCCGCATGATCGAGGGCGAACTCATCCAGAACGATGTCCTGTTCAAGCTCTCAACATCGCGCCAGGACTATTTCGATATCCAGGAACGCAAGACCGCGCTGCTCTTCTCTGGCTGCGCGGAAACCGGAGCCGTGCTAGCTGGGCGCCCCGAGGTGGAATGCCTGGCGCTGCGGCGTTACGGATTAGAACTGGGGCGGGCCTTTCAGCTGGTGGATGATCTGTTGGATTTCACGGCTACCAGCGAACAACTTGGCAAGCCTGCGTTTTCGGATCTGCGCGAAGGCAAGCTGACCCTGCCGATGCTGACCCTGCTGGAGCGGGATCGAACGACGGCAGAGCCCATCATTCAGCGCATCTGGCAGGCGGGCGAGGCCGCGCCGATCGCGCCCGAGGATGAAGCGTCCCTGCGCCGCCTGATCGAAACCCATGACGCCCTGGGCGAGACACGCGCGCTTGCGGGGAGGGCCACCTATGCGGCGCTAGAGGCCTTGAACGGCCTGGAAGGCGATCGCAGCATCGGGAAACTGCTGCGCGAAGTCCCCGAGATTCTGTTGGAACGGAGCCGCTGAAAGGGACCGAGATGCGATGGTTCAGTTGGAACGTGAACGGGTTCCGATCCGTGCTGAAGCAAGGCTTCATGGACTGGCTGGAAGCAGCGGATCCCGATGTGCTGTCGCTCCAGGAGATCCGGGCCGAATGGGAGCAGGTGGATCTGGGCGTTCGAAGGCAGCTCGAATCCGCCTTTGATGTGTGCTGGTTTCCTTCCGTGAGCCGTCGCGGCTATGCGGGCGCCGCCACGCTCACGCGCAAGGGCGCAGGCTTTGTCCATACGAAGGGGTTGGGCATCCCGGACTACGATCGGGAGGGTCGCCTCATCGTAAGCACCAAGGGCGATCTGGTGTTCATCGCGGGCTATTTCCCGAACGCGTCTTCGGGCCTGGCGCGGCTGCCCTTCAAGCGGCAGTTTGCGAGGGACCTGACGGCCCGCGTGCAGGCGCTGCACGGCGAAGGAAGGCGGGTCATCCTGGCGGGCGACATGAACGTCGCGCCCGAGGAGATCGACCTCGCGCGCCCCAAGGACAACCGCGAGAATCCGGGTTTTACCGACGAGGAGCGCGAGGACTTCCGCAGCTATCTCGGTGCGGGACTACATGATGTCCTGCGAGAGCGCCATCCCGGCGAGCAGGGGCTTTACACCTGGTGGAGCAATCGAGGCGGGGCGAGAGAGAAAAACATCGGCTGGCGCATCGACCACTTCCTGGTTTCCGAACCCCTGCTGGCGAACATCCGGGATATCCGCATCCACACAGATGTTCTGGGGTCGGACCACTGCCCGATCTCGCTTGAAATCGTTTGAATGGAATCACAGTCCAAAAGAAAGGGCCCCAAAACGGGGCCCTTTCTTTTGGTATAGAGAACGGTTGGCTACTGGAGCTTGATCTTCTTGAGGGAGGGATCGTCCAGCATCGCCTTCACCTCGGGCGCCTTGCCACCATCGGGGGCGAGTTCGAGGTACTTCATCAGGTTCAACTTGGTGCCCTTGAGGTTGTTGTTGCCGAACTCCACCATGCCCATCAGGTAATAGGCCTCGGCATACTTTGGATCCTTCTGGATGGCGCGTTCCAGGAAGGTCTTGGCATCGGCGTTCTTTCCGGCGTTGAACGCGTCAACGGCCATGTTGTAGTCCTTGGCGGGATTGGGAGGCAGGAGCTTGTCGACCAGATCCTGGTACTGCTTGGTGGCAGCCGCGTCCTGCTTGTCCTTGGCCAGGTCCAGCAGTGCCAGGGCCAGTTGGGTGCGCTGGGGCTTCTTGTCGTCCGTATCGGGCAGGGCGGCCAGCGAGGCCGTCAGCAGCGGCTCGGCCTTCTTCCACAGTTCCGCCTTGCGGACCTCGTCCGTCTTGCCCACTTCATACAGGGTCACGCCAAAAATGCGGTTGGGCGTCAGCATCGTCTCTTTGAGCTTTTCCTTCTCTTTCTCATCCTTGGTTTTCTCAAGGGTTTCCACGAAGGAGGCGTTCGCTTTTTCGAGAAGCGGCAGCGCCTCACCGAATTGCTGGGCGTTGTAGAGATTCAGGGCCTGATTGAAGGAGGCCGTGGCATCGATCTCGCCCTGATTGCTGATCTGGACGGTCGCGTTGGGGTTGCGCTTCAGGTAGTCGGCCTGGGCTTCTTCCGTCGTCAGCATGACGAAGTCCTGAATCAGGGGTTCGCCCATGATGATGCGTCCCTTGCTCTGAGAGGGCACGAGAGGGGCGAGGGTCGCCGTGATCTCGAACTCCTTGGGCTCAAGACCCACCAGCATGTAGCTGCCGTTGGCCTTGGTCTTCACTTCCTTGCTCCAGTTCACATCCAGTCGCTTGACCGTGACGGTGACGTTGGCGAGGGGTTTGCCGGCCTTGTCCGTGACTTTGCCCTGGATGCGTCCCGTGTTCTGGGCGACGAGGGGGGCACAAATGACAGGAATCGCGGCAAGTACGAGGCTTCGTTTCATGGATTCTCCTTCTGCGAACGACCTATCCTCCCATTTTGAGGGCCGTTTGAGAAGTGGTGGCCGTGTCCAATTGTGATACGCTTCGAGACACTCCTTACGGTATTGATTGCATGAATACGCATGTTCCCGAATTGTCAGAGGTTGGCGTCCTAATTGATCGAGGTGAGCGATGAAGGTGGGTTCAAGGCTCCTTTCAAGCGCGTGCCTGGTGATGTTTCTTGGGCTCGGAGCGTTCCGCGTACTATCGGCGCAGCCCGCCCCAACGGCCCCGCAGCCCGCCGTTGCCTTGGCGCATCGCGCCGAACGACTGAAAAAGGCATTTTCATCGGGCAACGACGCGGCCATCCAGGGGGCGGTTCTGGAGGTCGAGCTTTTGCGCAGGACCTACGGCACGCTGGATGTCACGCCGTTGGTGGACGCCATGGCCATCTGGGCGCGTCAGCAGGGCGAAGAAGGCAATCCCGCGCTGGGCCTGCAGGTGGTGCAGACGGTCGAGCGGTGGGCTCCCAAGCAGCCAGTTCTGTTGGGTACCCGTGTGATCCTGATGCGGCAGCAGGGGCTCAAGGGCTATTTCTTCAGCATGCCCGATGTGCTGGAACTCACGAAGGCACGCCTTGTCAACCCTCAGCACCGCTGGCTCTGGATCGTGCAGCACGTGGCCTGGCTGCGGATGATGGCGGCGGCGCTGCTCTGGGGCTGGGGCCTGACGCTGGCGTTGCGCTATCGGAACGTTTTTCGCGATCTGTGGGAATCCCGACTGTTTCGTCGTATGGGCGGCGTACCCTCGGCCGTGCTGGGCGCTCTGCTGGTGGCCAGCCCCCTGTTGGTGGGGTTGGATCCCAGCGTTGTCGTGACGCTCTGGGTGCTGCTGCTCGCGCCCTTCCTCTATCGGGCCGAGGTGAAAATTACCGTGCTGGTGCTCCTGCTGCAGTTCGTTCATCCGGTGCTGGCGTTCATGGAGCCAAGCATCGTGGTGTCGCCCTCGCGGACGCTGGCGTCCATCCAGCTCCAGCCCGCTACCCAGCCCATGGAGGCGCTGGGCATTCTCAAGCTATCCCGTGGAGATCAGGACTTTCTCGCGGGCTGGCGCCAGCTTCAGGCACAGGACTGGCCGGGGGCCGAGGCCACCTTCACCGGCCTGTTGAACCGCCACCCTGACAAATTCGCAGTTCTGAACAACCGTGGCGTGGCGCGTTATCAACAGGGGCGCATCGATGAGGCGAAGGCGGATTTCGATCAGGCCGCGAATGTGGCGGGGCGCCCAGCTCCGGAAATCCTGCTCAACCAGAGCGTGATTGCCTTCCGTCAACTGGACAGCGTGACCGGTTCTTCGAAAGAAGAGGAAGCCCGCCAGATCGCGCCCGAGGATGTAGCGAGACTGATGAGCGCCAACCAGGCGCGCAGCGATCTGCGTACCTTCCCATCCCCGCTGCCGGATACCCCGGAGCGATTGTCCGCGATGCGCACGGGGGCTGGCCAGGAGCCGGAGTCTCTGGAATCGCGCCTGCGGAGCCGGGACATCCTTTTCGGGCTGTTGCTGCCGCTGATTGGCCTCGGCCTTTTCCTGCTGCGGGTTGCCCGGAGCGTGAAACAGGCCCATCCGACTCAATGCAACCGCTGCGGCCAGCCTTTCCATACGACGGACAGCCCCGATGTGGAGATCTGTTCGAAGTGCCATCACCTGTTTCTGCTGAAGGACGGGCTGCACGGTGAAAGCCGCAAGAAGAAGGTCCAGGAGGTGGCCTCCTTCCAGGGAGCCCAGGGCTGGATCCATCGCTTGCTCGTCATCGTCGCGCCAGGATTGGATCTATGCTTCCTGGGCGCGTCCGCCGAGGGTTTCCTGGAATTCTGCTTCCTGACCTTCGCGCTGGGCATCGCGCTGGCGACAGGGCGCTCCGTGCGCTTTCCCGGCGAGCTGGTCTGCGACCCCAGCTCCATCTGGCAGCCCCTTGGCTTGGCGCTGTTGATGATCCTGTTCGTGCGCTCCTGGTTCAAACTGATTCCCCGACGCCACTGAATCTCTTCCGAGGTGACGCATGGCCCTCGAAGGCTCTCTGCGAGATTTTGATCTTTTCTCCCTGTTCAACATGATCAAGACCCAGGGCAAGAGCGGCACGCTCGTGCTTTCCCGGGGTCAGGAATTCGTGAAGATCTTCTTCGATCAAGGGGATATCGTCGGTTGCGATTCCAACCAGGTGCGCATGGAGGACCGCGTGGGCGCCATGCTGGTGCGCCTGGGCCGCCTGTCTGGAGACGAGTTGCTCTCCATGATCCAGAAGCAGCGGGAGACCCTGAAGCGCATGGGAACCCTGCTGCTCGAATCGGGCAAGGTGTCGCAGCAGGATCTCCAGGACGCGCTGTTCAACCAGGCCATGTCCATCATCTACCGAACCTTCCGGTGGATCGAGGGGGACTACCGCTTCGATTCCATTCTGCCCCTGGATCTGGACCGCGAGAATTTCCCCCCCATTCCCGTGGATACGGTGCTAATGGAAGCGGCCCGCATCATGGATGAGTGGCCCGAGGTGCAGCGCCGCCTGCCGGACAGCGCCGTGCCCCTGCGCAAGACGGAACAAGCCCTGGGGCTGCGCCTGGATATCGATCAGGAGCTCTCCGCCGTGTTCGATGCGCATGGCGCATCCCTGTCCCACGCGGGCTCTGGCTTGACCCACGAGCAGGAGACGGTGCTGACCTACTTCGTCGAGCCACAGAACATCCAGAGCATTCTGCAGATCACGCGCTACGACGAGTTGGATACCTGCAAACTTGTCGCGGAACTCCTTGAAATGGGCCTGCTTGAGATCGCCCGGGATGAAGTGGTGCGCACTGCCGCGCCCTGGGCGGCTCCCGCCACGCATGGCTCCCCGGTGGCAGAACCTCCAGAGCCGTCCGATCTGCTGTGGCCTCTGGCGGCCCTCTTGATGCTGCTGCCGCTGCTGTTCTACGTGCCCCGCAGCCGCGGTTCCATCAATTCCGGATTGGCCAGTTTCCAGCGAGCGGATATGCAGGTGGGGATGGATCCCCTCACCGCCGAGCGCCGTGCCTGGGCCTTCCGCTTGGTTTCTCCCACGGATGGCGGCGTGTCCCTCGCGCGCAGGCTTGGCGTTCCCTTTGAGTCCGGTAGCGTTGCCGCTCCGGATCTGCTGCGCCAGCCCGATCCCCTGCGCCAGCCGGATGCTGCGCGTCCGCAGGGTGCTCACGCGGAGGCCAAGCCCTGATGGCCGCTTCGAAAAACCGGATTGATTGGGGATTGCTTCTGCTGCGCATGGGGGTCGGCTTGATGGGCGTGGCCCACGGCCTGCAGCCGATCCTGGGCGTCCGCATCGGATACCTGCTCTCCCATCCTTCAGCGCTGGGCGTAGGCCTCCTGCTGGGACTTCTGGAATTGATCTGCGGAGCGCTGGTGATCGCAGGCGTTTGGACCGGTGTCACCGCGCTCGCGCTCGCGGTGCTGGTGGCGATTCCCCTGGCCAACGTCTCGCTGCGCGGACTCGTCGGCGTCCACCTGCCGACGCTCTTTCGCGTTGTCGTCAGCCTTGCCGCGGCGATCTGCGGACCGGGCAAGGGCGCCTTGGCGAAGTAGTTCTACGAAATGTTCGGTCTTGGGGCCGCCAGCCAAGCCACCAGCACCGAGATGAAGTAGAGCCCCAGCAGCACGCCGCTGAAAAAGATGGTCGTCACGATCACGTCGCCCGGCGTCAGGAAGGCGCTGGCGATCACGATGATGATGGTGGCGTGACGCCAGTACTTCAGCATCCAGCGGGCCGTGACCAGCCGGAACCGGGCCAGGAAGAAGAACAGCACCGGCAGCTCGAACATCAATCCCGTGCCCACCACGGTGTAGATGAAGAGATCCAGATAGTCTTCCAGGTGCAGGTTGGTGCGAAGGCCCGCCGCGAGGGCTTCCTTGAACAGGATGTCGCCGAGGATCTTGAATGCGTTGAAATACGCGAAGGCGGCTCCGGCGATGAAGCAGGCGCTGGTGCTTGCCACGAACGGAAAGGCCCAGCGGCGCTCCCGCTCGTAGAGGGCGGGTCGGATGAAGGCCCATAGCTGGAAGAAAACATAGGGCGCGGCCAGGAAGCACGCGGCCCAGAACGATAGCCGCATGAGCGAGAAGAAGGGCTCCGTCAGGCTGGTGTAGGCAAAGGGCTGGAAATCCGTCGGGATCGGCTGGTGCTGCGCCAGGGCTTGCGCGATGAGCCTGGGGCGATAGACGTTGTCGAAGGGGCGGCGGGCCCATTCCCACAGATGCAACCGCTGCCAGTAGGCGAGGGCAAAGCATCCCGCGATCACGAGCAGGATGCGCACCAGGCGGGCGCGGAGCTCCTGCAGGTGATCCCAGAAGGTCATCTGGGTGGGGGCCTTCGCCGATGGATTCATGCGTGAAGCTGCGCGCCTACTTGTGTTCGCCGGATTCGCGTTTGCCGTCTTCCTTCACCGCGTCGGTGAGCTCCCGGCTGGCCTTCTTGAATTCCTGGATACCCTTGCCCAGCGCCTTGCCCAGTTCCGGCAGCTTCTGGGGGCCGAAAAACACCAGCAGCAGCAGGCCGATCAACAAGATTTCGGTGAGCCCAAGATTGGCCATGACGTTCTCCTGAAGGTGGGAACCTTATTTCGATGTATCTGGAATAACGCTCATCCGGCCGATGGAGTGGTAGATCCAGCCAGCCTCGCGCATGGCCTCGGGGCGGAAGAGATTGCGCCCGTCGAAGATCACCTTCGCCTTCAGCTTTGAAGCCACGGCTGAAAGATTCGCGTCCCGGTACTGGGGCCATTCCGTGGCGATGAGCAGGGCGTCAGCGCCTTCGCAGGCCGCAAGCGGATCCGGCGCGTAGCGTACCTTGTCGCCGATGCGGGCCTTGACCCCTTCCATCGCCTCGAAGTCGTGGACCACGAGTTCCGCGCCCAGGGCGGTGAGGTTGTCGATCAACTCCAGGGACATGGCCTCGCGGATATCGTCGGTGTGCGCCTTGAAGGCCAAGCCCCACAGCGCCAGCTTCCGACCCGCCAAGGGCGCAGGCGTACCGGGCTTGCATCCGAAGTGGTTGCGCACCTTCAGCGCCAGCACCTGCTTCTGGATGCGGTTCGCTTCCACAGTGGTCGCCAGCGTCAGCAGGGGTTGGCCATTCTCGCGGCCCACTTTCAGTAGCGCCTGCAAATCCTTGGGGAAGCAGCTGCCGCCGAAGCCGGGGCCGGGGTTCAGGAAATACTTCCCGATGCGATGATCCGCGCCGATGCCCGCCTTTACGCCCTCCACATCCGCGCCGAGCTTTTCGCACAGATTGGCGATCTCGTTGATGAAGCTGATGCGCAGCGCCAGCATGGCGTTCGCGGCGTACTTCGTCATTTCGGCGCTGGGTGGATCCATGCGGAACCACCGGCCGCCTTCGGGATGGCGTGCCTGGGCGGCCTGCAGATGGGCTTCGTAGAGCGCCTTCATTACGGATTCCGCATATTCCGTGCGGCAGCCGATCACCACGCGGTCGGGGAAGAGGAAGTCTTCGATGGCGGAGCCTTCCCGCAGGAATTCGGGGTTGGAGACGACTTCGAAGGGCCGGTCCGTCTTCGCCTGGACGGCGGCGTGGACGCGGGCAGACGTGCCCACGGGCACGGTACTCTTATCCACGATGATCAGAGGTTTGGCGTTCGGAGCGCGAAGAGCCATCGCCTCGCCCAGCTGGGAAGCGACGGCCAGGACGTAGTGCAGATCGGCGCTGCCGTCCTCGCTCTGGGGGGTGCCCACACAGATGAAAGCGGCGTCGGCATCGGCGATGCCCTCTTTCAGGTCGAGCGTGAAGCGAAGTGTGCCACTGGCCAGGTGCTTCGAGAGGAGATCCTCGAGGCCCGGTTCATAGATGGGTGAGATGGCTTTGCGCAGCTTCTCCACCTTGGCGGCGTCCACATCGACGCCCAGGACGCGATGCCCGGACTCCGCGAAACCAACCGCCGCCACGAGGCCGACGTAACCCGAACCGATGACCAGAACATTCATGAGCAAACTCGCGAAAAGGGGCCTGGGGACGCGCCAGCAAGGGCGGAACGGCGCTCCGGGCCGACTCGCAGTGTACCGCGTCCTCTTCGAGCTTGGTAACATGGACTTAGGGAGGTCTCATGCAGTTCGCAATCGCAGATGCCCAGGGGGTCAATCTTCTCGAAGTGGTCAAGAACGGCGGCACGGTTGCCAAGGTCGATCTACTGATCCTCGCTTCATTTTCGGTGTTGAGCTGGCTCATCATCTTCCAGAAGGGGCTTCTCTTGAGCCGCAGCCGCGGCGTTACGGATCGCTTTCGCGCCGCATTCCGCCGTGCCACGGATTGGGGCGATTTCTTCAAGTCCGGCGCGTCCTTCCGGCTCAGTCCCCTCCTGGGGCTTTTCAGCGCGGGCTATTCCGAGGTGACGTACCAGCTGCGCGCGAACAACGCTGGGGGCAAGGCGCAGATCCGCAGCATGGAAGCTGTCGAGCGGAGCCTTCAGCGGGCTTCGGTGGTGGAGATGGGGCGCATGGAAAAGGGGCTGGGCATCCTGGCTACCATCGCCGCCGTGAGCCCCTTCGTGGGCCTTTTTGGAACGGTCTGGGGCATCATCGACGCCTTCCGGGGCATCGGCACTACGGGCAATGCCAGCCTAGCGACGGTGGCCGTGCCCATCTCGGAGGCCCTGGTCGCTACGGCCGTCGGTCTGGTCGCGGCCATTCCGGCGCTCATGGCCTACAACTTCTTCCAGGGGCAGCTCAAGCAGTGGCAAACCGAGCTGGATGATTACGCGCTGGAATTCATCAGCCTGTCCGAGCGCAACTTCACGTGAGTTCAAACGTGGATGCCTTGCCGTTCTCCATTGACTGGGAGGACTGGTTTCAGCTTTGCTGTCCGCCCTACGATCAAGCCGGGGCCCTGGACCGCTATGCCTGCCGTTTGCCGCAGGCCACGGAACGGGTTCTGGAACTGCTCGCCGATCTGGGTGCCCAGGCCACATGGTTCTGTCTCGCCGATCAGGCGCAGCGCCACCCCGAACTGCTGCGCCGCATCGTCCAATGCGGCCACCGCATCGGCCTGCACGGCCTGACGCATCGCCGCGTGACGCAGTTGGATCAGGCCGGTTTCCGTGCGTTCATCCAGGAGGGAAGGGCGCGGCTTTCGGATCTCTCCGGCGCGGAAATCCAGGGTTTCCGGGCCCCCGAGTGGAGCCTGCGCGGTTCCGCCGAATCCTTCTGGAAGGAAGTGCGGGACCAGGGCTTCCAGTTCGATTCCAGCCTGGCGCCGCTGCCCATGCTGGGCAGGGTCTCGCGTTCGCGCCGTGCCCGTGAGCTGGCGCCTGGCTTCTGGGAACTGCCGCCGCCGGTCATGGGCCACGGCATGACGACGCTGCCGCTGTGGGGCTGGGGCATGCGGCTGCTGCCCGAGTTCTTCTTGAAACGTCGACTGGATCGCTTCGCGGCGGCCGGGACGCCGATCGTCTTACACCCCTGGGAGCTGGACGAGGGCCAGCCCCGCTTGCCGGATTCCGTGGGCTTCGGGCATCACTTCGCACATGGGGCCGGGATCCGGGGATTCGGCGCACGGCTGCGACGCCTCCTGGAGGGGCGCACGCTGGTAAGCCTGGAGACCTGGCTGGAGCCCCGGATGGAGGCTCGACCTGAACCTCGCCGCGAGGAGAAACAGGAACTGCAGAGAGAATCCTGGTCGGCGTCCCGCTTTGAACCTGCGGACGCGGTCCCCAATCGAACATTCCGCGCGCCCGATCGGCGCGACTCGCCCTATCCGCCAGGCGGTGCCAAAGGCACACTGATTCCATGAGCTGCGCCACGGTCCCCGTTTTCTGGCAGCGACAGAATCGACTGCCCCTGCCCACGATGCGCTTCTTTCGCACGCGTCTGGACGCGGCGCTGGACGATCCCCTGCAGCGCGGCCAGCTGGTCTGGCCCATGATCCTCGGGTCGCCCCGGCAGCGGGATCTGCACCCCGATGGGGTGCCCGAGGCCGAGCTGATCGCTCAGGCTGCGCGCATCCTGAACGCGCTGGGCATCAACGATCCCCGCCGTGTGTGGGCGGAGCATCTGGAGCGCTGTCCCGATACGGCGCGCCAAGGGGACACAGGGTGGCTGCCCGGCGAGACATGGGAAGCCTTCGCGCCCGAGGTGAGCCTTCGCGCGGGGGTCACGCTGGTGGCGCTCACGGGGGCTTCCGCGGGGGTGCGCTACCGGATGGAATGCGCCGTGGCGCTGTTCAATATGGCGCTCTTTCATGAAACCCACGATGCGCTGGAGGCCCCTTGGCTGAACGCCGAAGGCGCGCTGAAGGAGGGGCTCCAGGGGCTCATCCTGCTGACTGCGGGGTTCTACCATCAGCAGCACCACGATGCGGCCGGGATGCAGGCGCTATGGCGCGACGGACTTTCCAAGCTCGAACCCTTCGAAGGGCGGCTGAGAACCCCCGGGGGAACCGTGGGCTTCGACGATTGCCTTGAGTCTGTCCGGGCGCGCTACGATTGGCTGACGACCGGAGTCGATCATTCCGACCTGGGTCGACTATGGGAAATGCCGCGTCCCGAGTGGAGTCTGACGTGATCACATGCGATGTTCTGGTGCTGGGCGCGGGCGTGGCCGGATGTACTGCTGCCTTGCGGGCCGCGGATCTGGGAGCGGACGTGCTCCTGGTGACGAAGGACGCCCTGGGGGAGAGCAACACCCACTACGCCCAGGGCGGCATCATCGGCCTGACGCACGAGGAAGACGATTCACCGGCCCTGCTGGCGGATGACATCGAGGCCGCCGGCGCGGGATTGTGCCGACCGGAAGCGGTACAGCTCTTGGCCGAAGAAGGCCCGCGTCTGTGCAAGGAGTTCCTCTGGGCCAAGCTGGGTGTGCCTTTCGAACTGGGCGCCGACGGCGAGCCAGAGCCGACCGCCGAAGCGGCGCATTCCGCGCGGCGCATCTTCCATGTGAAGGACGCCACGGGACGCTCCATCCAGAAGGCCCTGACGGAAGCGGTGCTGCACCATCCCCGCATCACGGTGCGCGAGCACCTGAGTCTGGTCGATCTCATCACCATCCCCCATCACAGCATCGACCCTCGGCGTGTCTACGATCCCATCCAGGTCTGGGGCGCATACCTGCTGGATCCCTCCACGGGCAAGGTGGATCGGTGCCTGGCCAAGCGCACCATCCTGGCCACCGGGGGCGTCGGCTACCTCTACCTGCACACGACCAATCCCGCCGGAGCCACGGGGGATGGTCTGGCGGCGGCCTATCGGGCCACGGCGAGGGTGGTGAACTGCGAGTATCTGCAATTCCATCCCACGACGCTCTACATCCCCCACAAGCCACGCACCCTGCTGACCGAGGCGCTGCGCGGGGAAGGCGCCCAGTTGCTGAATCGCCAGGGCGAGCGCTTCATGGCCAAGTACGCGCCAGAGCAGATGGAACTGGCCCCGCGCGATGTGGTGAGCCGGGCGATCTTTTCCGAAATGGCGACGCGCGCCGAGGCATGCATGTTCCTGGATCTGGCGCCCGTGGCGAAGCGGCTGGATCTCGAAGCCCGCTTTCCGACGATCCTCGCGGCCTGCCGCGCCGAAGGCATCGAGCCCCTGAGGCAGCCGATCCCCGTGGTGCCCGCAGCGCACTATTTCTGCGGTGGCGTGGCTGTGGACATCGATGGGCGCACCAGCCTGCACGGGCTGTACGCCGTGGGCGAGGTCGCCTGCACCGGTCTGCACGGCGCGAACCGCTTGGCGTCCACCTCGCTGCTGGAGGGCCTCGTCTGGGGCCACCGCGCGGCCAGCGTGGCCGTGGAAGGCGTACGCAAGACCGAGCTGCCCGATCCCGATAGCCTTGCCTCCTGGCGGGCCGTGCAGACGCCCGTGGAGCCCGACCCGCTGCTCATCGAGCAGGACTGGAACAATATCCGGACGACGCTGTGGAACTACGCGGGCATCGTGCGCACCAAGGCCAGATTGCAGCGCGCCTATGGCGATGTGGGCTACCTCTACCACCGGCTGGAGGGCTTCTACCGCGAGGCCCCGCTGTCCCGCAGCCTGCTGGAACTGCGCAACGGCATCATCTGCGCCCGCTTGATCCTCAAGGCCGCGCTCCAGAACCCCGAATCCCGCGGCTGCCACTACCGCCAGGACTGAACCAGGAGTCTTTCAATGAGCCGATCCGAATTCGCGACCCCGGAAACGGGAGCACGAGGCAACGGGGCTATGGGCCATCCCGCCGGGCTCTGGGTGCTCGTGTTCACCGAGACCTGGGAACGCCTGAGCCATTACGGCATGCGCGCCATCCTGGTGCTCTACATGATCGCCCCCACCGCCATGGGGGGCCTGGGCCTTTCGAAGGCCACGGCTGGATCCATCTACGGGTGGTACGGCCTGGGGCTCTACGCCTTCGCCCTGCCCGGCGGGTGGATTGCGGACCGATATCTGGGATGCCGCCGCGCCATCCTGTTGGGCGGCCTGGTCATCACGCTGGGGCACATCCTGATCGCCTTTCATGGCCTGCATCCCATGGCGGCGGGCCTGGCCTGTATCTCGGTGGGCACCGGCTTCCTGAAGCCCAGCGTTTCCACCACGGTTGGTCGACTCTATGCCAAGGATGACCCGCGCCGGGACAGCGCCTATTCCATCGAATACTGGGGCGTGAACCTGGGGGCCTTTTTCGCGCCCCTGATCTGCGGCTTCATGGCCGAGAACCCCGCATTCCTGAATCTCCTGGCGCGCTGCGGCATCCACTCCGCGACAGGGTGGTCCTGGGCTTTCGGCTTTGCTGGCTTTGGCATGGTCGTGGGGCTCGCGCAGTTCATCCTGCGCCTGCGCCGCATCGAAGAGGCCCAGTCTTTGACAGCCACTGTCGCGTCCGATCCGTCCGTGACGAAGGCCGTGCATCCGCCGCTCACGTCACAGGACTGGGCACGCATGGGGGTCATCGGCATCCTGTTTGTCTTCAGCGCCATCTTCTGGGCCCTTTTCATGCAGGCCGGTTCCAGCTTCAACATCTTCGCCAAGGATTTCACGCGGGAGAGCCTGGGCGGCCTGCGCATTCCGGCGAGCTGGTACCAGAGCATCAACGCGGGCTTTATCCTGGTGTTCGCCCCCGTGTTCGCATGGCTGTGGGCGCGCCTTGGCAACCGCATCAGCAGCGTCACCAAGTTCTCCTCCGGACTGCTGCTGCTGGGGCTCGGCATGCTGATCATGGTCCCCGCCGCGCGCATCGCCCAAGGCGTTCCCGGGCAGATCCTTCGCGTCTCGCCCTTCTGGCTCATCGGACTCTACTTCCTGCACACGCTGGCCGAACTATCCTTCTCGCCCGTGGGCATGAGCCTGACCTTCCGCCTGGCGCCGCCGCGCTTCGCGGGCCTGATGATGGGCGTGTGGTTCGCCTCCATCGGGGCGGGCTTCTATGTCAGCGGCGCCGTGACGGGGCTAATGGATCGCCTGCCGCTGGCGCGGTTGTTCGGGGTCTCGGGCTGGATCGCCATTGGCGCCGCGGTGCTGCTGTGGTGCTTGCGTCCGCTGATCCTGCGGCTCATGGCCGATTGAGGGTTT
>DAOPYE010000041.1:0-20725 GCA_035352715.1 Holophaga sp.
CACCAACCCCACCCGCTTCCAGCACCCCGTGGCCGGCACCTACAAGAAGGAGTGCGTGGAGCAGGGCAAGAAGTACTTCTCCGTGGCTTCCGGCGGCGGCACGGGCCGCACGCTGCACCCGGACAACATGGCCGCCGGTCCCGCCAGCTATGGCATGACCGACACCATGGGCCGCATGCACAGCGACGCCCAGTTCGCCGGCTCCTCCTCCGTGCCCGCGCACGTCGAGATGATGGGCTTCCTCGGCATGGGCAACAACCCCATGGTCGGCGCCTCCGTGGCCGTCGCCGTGGCGCTCGAGCAGGCGCAGAAGTAGTCGCGCCTTTCCTGCGGAAAAGGGCCTGGTCCTCTGGACTGGGCCCTTTTCGCGTACCGCCTATGCTGGACACGGGAGCATTCATGATCCGTGTCGATCGGGAAACCTTCGAGGGGCTGGTGGTCCAGGCGCTCGACAGCCTTCCGGAGGCGCTGCAGGCCGAGATCTCGAATCTGGAGATCGTCGTGAAAGAGCGAGCCTCCATGGAAGAACGCCGCCTGGGAGGCACAGGCTTTGGCGGCGATCTCTTCGGGCTGTACCGCGGCGTGCCCCTCACCCAGCGCAATACGGCCTACGATAAGGTGCTGCCGGATCTCATCACCATCTATCAGCAGATCCACGAAGAGACCTGCGATACGCCCGAAGAGCTGGCCGAGGCGGTGGCCCGCACCGTGCGCCACGAGGTCGCCCACCACTTTGGGCTTACGGATGGTCGACTGGAGGAATTGGGCGCTTACTGAGAGACTGGAGCCATGTCTCAAGCGCGCCGTACCTCTGTTTTGATCGTTGTCTCCCTCGCGCTCTTCACCGACACGGTTCTCTACTATCTGCTGGTGCCGCTGCTTCCCGCCTTCGCGCGGCAGTACGGCTTGGGGCAGATGAGCCTGGGCCTGTTGTTCGGGTGCTATTCCGCGTGCCTGCTGCTGGCGACCTTTCCCCTGGGCGCCCTGGCGGATCGCGTGGGGCGGCGCGCGCCCATGCTGTGGGGGCTTGTCGGGCTGGGCGCGGCGACGCTGCTGTTCGCCTATGCCCAGCATTTCTGGCTACTGGTGGTTGCGCGTGGGCTGCAGGGCATTTCGGCGACGGCTACCTGGACCGCGGGCATGGCGCTGCTGGCGGATCACTTCCCGACCGAAGGGCGCGGGCGGGCCATGGGCACCGTCTTCGCCTTCGCGAATCTGGGCGTCCTGATTGGGCCTCCCGCTGCCGGGTTCCTGTTCCAGCATTTCGGCATGCGCGTGCCGTTCCTGGTGGGGGCTGGATTGGTGGCGCTGGATGCGGTGGCGCGGATCTGCCTGATCCGCGAAATGCCCCACCGATCCGGTGTTCAGGTGGATTTCCGCTCGCTGCTGGGCAACGACTCCATCCGCGTATTGGCGGGCGTCATGGCCATGGGCGCGGCCATGTGGGCGCTGCTGGAATCGGTGCTGCCCTTGCACTTCGATCGCACGCTGCACATGGGTTCAGGCGCCATCGGACTCTGCTTTGGGCTATCGGGCCTGGCCCACATGGCCACTTCGCCCTTGATGGGATGGTGTTCGGATCGGGTGGGGCGGCGCAGGGTGCTGACGGTGGGGTTCGTGTGCGCGGCGCTGCTGTTGCCCTTGCCGGTGATCTTCCACAGCCTGTTCGCCGTGCAGGCCGTCATGCTCGCCCTGGGCCTTACCGCGTCGTTCCTGCTTTCGCCCGTGAGTCCCGCGATGACCGATGCGGTGGAGCGCATGGGCAGCTCCAGTTTTGGGGCCATGTTCGGCCTGGTGAACTTCGCCTATGCGCTGGGCTTGATGGCGGGGCCCCTTGTGGGCAGCGGCGGCGTGGCATTGATGGGCCTGCGCGCCACACTGGTGGCCGTGGCGGTCGGCTTCCTGGGCTACACGCTGCTATTGAAGCGCGTCAGATCCTGATGGCCCGGTAGACCCAGCGCGGTGCCTCCGGCCGCCAGGCCGAGCCGTTGTCGTCGAACCTGTCAATCCATCCGAAGCCTGCCTGGGCCAAGTGATCCAAGATATCCCGGTCTTCGGGAATCCAGATATCGTGCCGGAACCGCACGCCGTCCATGATGCGGTCCGTGAGCACCCGGCGCTGGTCGGGGCTCCATCGCACGCGCTCCCGGTACGGTCCGATCTGCATCCACTGGTTCTCGATCGGCGCGATGGCGGTTCGCAGCGCCTCGCGGCCCACGAGATCCAGCAACAGCCTTCCGCCGGGCTTGAGCACCCGCGCGAATTCCCGCAGCTGGCGCTGATTCTCCGCGTCGTTCTTAAAGTAGCCCCAGCTCGTGAAGGCGCAGAAGACGCCGTCCGCGCACGCCGGGCGAAAGGGCAGGGCGCGAAAATCCAGGCGCGCCAGGAGTGCTGGATTTTCCTGCTGGTGCCGGCGCAGATTCAGCGCGCTGAGGTCTCCGCCGACGACGCGCCAGCCTCGCGCGCGCAGGGCCGGGCGAAGACGGCCCCATCCGCAGGGCAGATCTAGCACCAGGCTATTCGGCGCGAGATCCAGAAGCTCGGCCAGGACAGCACCCTCGCTGGCAGCATCCTGCTCCTTGTCCTGATAGATCTCGAAGTAGAGCGGATGATCAAAATCCCTGGCGAACCATTCCATCGGCGATCCCAAACGTTGGCCTACAGCTTTTCGTTCGCGCCGCGGGTCAGCGACGCCCAGGCGCCCAGCAGCACCAGGAATGCCCCGCTGAACATGGCCGCGCGGTATCCCCAGGCGAAGGCGTCGGCCGCGGCAGATGGAGCAGAGGATGCGGCGGAAGACGATGCCTGCAGCAGCTTGCGCCAGCCACCCGGTCCCAGGCGGCTGGCAGCGATGCCTCCGAGGATGCCGACGCTCAGGGCTTGCCCGACGACGCGCATGGTCGCCATGAAGGCGCTGGCGCGGCTGAGCTGGCTGCGTTCGACGCTGCCCATGATGGCGCTGGTGTTGGGCGAGCTGAATACGCCCATGCCCAGGCCCACGACAGCCAGGGCGGCCATCACGTGGACCAGGCTCGCATCGCGGCCCATGAGCGCCAGCATTCCCATGCCGATGGCCGTGATCAGCATGCCCGCCGTGCTGAGCCATCGGGATCCCATGCGATCGCTCAGGCGTCCCGCGATGGGGCTGAAAGCCGCCTGCAGCGCGGGTTGGGCGAGCATCACCCACCCGGTCGTGCGGGCCGAACGGCCTTGCACCAACTGGAGCTGGGCGGCGGTCAGGATGGCGATGGCGTAGAGGGCCATGTAGTTCAGCAGCGCCGCGAGATTGGCCATGGCGAACAGCCGATGGGTCCTGAGCAGCTCCAGGTCCAGCATGGGATCCTCCCGCTTTCGCTCCTGGGCGATCAATAGCGCGAAACACGCGGCCGCGGCGGCGAGCATGGCCCAGCTGCGCAGCAGCCTCCATCCCCATTCGGAGGAGAAGGTGAGCGGCACCAGGAGGCAGAGCAGGAACAGCCCCAGCAGCGTAGCTCCGGGCAGATCCGAATGGGACGGCGAGGCTGCTCGGCGCGGCTCTTTGGGAAAGACGCCCAAGCCCCAGAGGTAGACGATCGCGCCGATGGGCAGATTGATGAGAAAGATCCAGGTCCAGCTGAAGCGCTCGACGAGGAATCCGCCCAGGGGCGGTCCCACGCTGAGCCCGACGTAGATGACCATGACGTTGATGCCCAGGGCGCGCCCGCGTTCCCGCTCGGGGAAGACGGCGGTGATGATGGCGGCCGAGGTGGCGCTCAGCAGCGCGGCACCGGCCCCCTGCACGATGCGGCTCAGGATCAGGGTGGCGCCGTTGATGCTGCAGGCCGCCGCCAGCGATCCCAGCGTGAAGACCAGGATGCCGGCGAGGTAGTAGCGCAGACGGCCGCCCCGGTCCGCAAGGCGGCCAAAGGGGATCAGCAGGATGGCCATGGATAGCAGGTACGCCGCCTGGACCCACATCGAGGCGGCGTATCCCAGATGCAGCAGTGGACCCATCTTGGGCAGGGCCACGGAGACGATGGAGCCATCCAGCGGTGCCATGAACGCCCCCACGGAGGTCAGCGCCAGGATGGTCCAGCGACGCTTCTGCATCCGTTCGTCCATGGCTTCCATATCCAACTCCCGGCTTCAGGATGACCTGAAATCCAGCGTTCGCCGATAGCTCTCCGCCGTTCGCCGAATCGCATCTACCTTCGTGCGTGGGGTTCCGTAGTCTGGTTTAGCGCAAGGAGGTTGCCTTGAATCTCGCACCCTGGTTCGTCTCCATCCCCAAGCCCTTTCTCCTGGCTCTTGCCGCTTTGGCGATTGCTTCCCCTCTTTCATCCCTATGGCCGGGCGCCTCGCGCCGGAACGGGAGGTAACCATGGAAACGCAGATGTTCTGCCGCGGGCACCGATATCGCGATGGCCTCGATGGCGAGGGCTCCATGCGCCGCCTGATCCGGCGGATTTTCTTCGGCGTAGCCGTCATGGCCGTGGGGGTGGTCTTCCTGTTGCACAACCTCGGGCTGGCGAAGCTGGATCACGTTTATCAATACTGGCCCATGTTGATCGCAGTCCTGGCGATTGGGCACTTCATCTCCCGTGGCGTGCTGTCCATGGGGGGGCATCTGCATCTGCTGGCGTGCGCGGCGCTCCAGATGGCGTGCCTGGAACGGTTCGATCTGATGGAGCGCTGGTGGCCCGCGGCCATCGTGTGGATCGGCATCATCATCGTCTTGCGCGCGCTGTTCCCAGGTAAGTCCCCGCAAATCTGTCACGATACGGATGAGAGGCAGTCATGAACACCGAATTCGAAACCCGCACCTACAGGGCCTTTTCGCCACGGCTTGTGCTGGGCATCGGCGTGATCCTGTTCGGCCTGATCTGCGCCCTGAATCAGATCCCCGCCATCCAGAATTCGCCCTTCCTGGATTTCGTGAAGAACCTTTGGCCCTTGATCCTCGTGGGCATGGGCATCGCCAAGATCCGTCAGTCGGAGAGCCGGAACAGCACCGGCGGGTACGCGCTGGTTGCGGGTGGCCTCTTTGGATTGCTGCTGACGCTGGGGCATGGGCACTTCGATCAGCTCATCGGTCCCGCGCTGTTGCTGACGCTGGGCATCTTTATCGTGCTGAACGCGCTCAAGCAGCACCGGCGCGTGCCTCCCGAACTGCAGCACAGCGAACACTTCTCCCAGGGCACGGCAATCCTAAGCGGCTTCAAGCACCGCGTTCTGTCCCAGGCCTTCAAGGGGGGAGAACTGACGGCCATCTTCGGCGGCTTTGAGCTCGATTTGCGCCAGGCTGCGATGGAAGGCACCTCGGTCCGCATGGATGTGTTCGTGCTCTTCGGTGGCGGCGAGATCCGGGTTCCCGAGGGCTGGGATGTGCTGGTGCAGGCCACGGCCATCGCGGGTGGCGTGGAGAACAAGGCAGGCGCGGTGTTGATGGAGGTGAGCGATCGGCCCCGCCTGGTCATCACGGGCACGATCCTCTTCGGTGGTATCGAGATCAAGCGCTAAGGCTATCCGGCATGCATCCGCTTCTTTCCAATCGCAAACGTCTGGGCGCCTACCTTCTCGGGTGGGTGCCCTGCTGGGCGCTCCAGGCCCTTCAATTGCTGGTCATGCACTGGCCGCTGCACTTCGCGCTGGTCCTCGCGACCCTGAGCAGCGCGCTGGGGGCCGCCCTGTTTTTCACCAGCGGCTATCTGTGCAGCGCCTTGCCCTTGCGTCAAGGGCGCCAACCCTGGGTCATCGGCAGCGCCATCGGGCTCGCCGCCGTATTGATGGGCGCGTTGTGGGCGTGGCTGGTGCTTCGCTTCGTGGTGCTGGCCAGTTACTGGAAACCCCTTGGGGATCTCGTGCGCTGGGCTCCGACCAATTCGGGCATGTTCATGGGGTTGGTGGGCACGGGTGCGCTTTTCTACCTGGTGATCGTGGCGCTCAACTATGTGCTGATCAGCCAGGACCAGCGCCAGGAAGCCGAGCGCACCGAGCAGAACCTGCGCGTGATGGCGCGCGAGGCGGAGCTGAAAGCCTTGCGCGCCCAGCTCAATCCCCACTTCCTATTCAATAGCCTGAATTCCATCAGCGCGCTGACGACGCTGGATCCCAAACGCGCCCGCGAGATGTGCGTGCTGCTATCCGATTTCCTGCGCAAGAGCCTGCGCCTGGGCGAACGCCCCACGGTCAAGCTCGCCGAGGAATTGGAAATGGTGCGGGCCTATCTGTCCATCGAGCAGATCCGGTTCGGCTCCCGCCTCTCCGTGGAATGGGATATCGCGCCGGGTGCGGAAGACGCTGTGCTGCCGACGCTGCTGTTGCAGCCTCTGGTCGAAAATGCCATCAAGCATGGCATTGCGGCCTTGGCCGAAGGCGGGACCATTCGCATCGCTGCCGCGCGCAAGGGTGCCTTCCTGGAGGTTCGTGTGGAAAACCCCACCGATCCTGACGCCGAACACCCCGTCGGGCTGGGCATGGGATTAAGGCAAGTGAAATCCAGGCTCCAGGGCCGCTATGGTTCCGAGATCTTTTTCGACGCTGCGCAAAAAGATGGCCGCCATTGCGTGCTGCTGGCCTTTCCCACCGAGGTGAATCCATGACGGAACGAACCTACACCGCGCTGATCGTGGATGATGAAGAACTGGCTCGCGCTATCGTGAAGGAGCATCTGGCCACGCATCCCGAGATCACCGTGCTGGCTGAATGCGCCAATGGATTCGACGCCGTGAAGGTCGCCACGGATCTGAAGCCGGATCTGGTCTTCCTGGATATCCAGATGCCAAAGCTGGATGGCTTCGAGGTGCTGGAATTGCTGGATCCCCAGCCCACGGTTATTTTCATCACGGCCTACGATCAGCACGCCCTGCGCGCTTTCGAAGTCCACGCCGTGGATTACCTGATGAAGCCCTTCGGGCTGGATCGCTTCGAGGAGGCCCTGGTGCGCGCGAAGGCGCGGCTGGACCAGGGGCATCCGGCGGGGCCGCAGCCCTCGGAGCTTTCGGCGACCGCCAAGAGCGAATGGCCCCTGGATCGTCTGGTGGTGCGCGATGGCGCCAAGGTCACGCTCATCCCCATGACCAAGCTCGACTACATCCAGGCCCAGGATGACTACGTGCTGCTGAAGACGCCTGAAAAGGGGCATCTCAAGCAGCAGACCCTGGCCAGCCTGGAAGCCCGCCTGGATCCCAAACGATTCCTGCGGATCCATCGCTCCTACATCATCCAGCTCGATCGTCTGGCGCGCCTGGAGCAGACGCCTTCCGAAAGCTGGGTGGCCGTGCTGAATGATGGAACCAAACTGCCCGTGAGTCGCAGTGGCTACGCGCGCTTGAAGGAGACACTCGGGGAGGGCTGAGTCACTTGGAACGCCGATGGGCTTGATCTGTTTTTAATATTGAAAAAAACAACAATACAGATAGGGTAGTCCATTCGGGCTGCCCGACCCTTTGCGCCTTCGGCGCCATGTTTTCAACGGGACCCGCGACTGGAGTCCCGTGATGCCGAACCGATCCCGCGCCTATTCTCTGCCCGCGCTGACCTGCCTGGTTGCCGTCTGCTCCGCGCCGCTGGCGCACGCTTCGGGATTCCAGCTGCGCGAACAGAGCCCCAGCGCCCAGGGCACCGCCTTTGCGGGCATCAGCGCCGGGGGCGAGGACGCCAGCGTGGTTTTCTTCAATCCCGCCGCCACGGCCCAGTTGGAGGGCTTCCAGTTCTCCCTGGGCGCCAGCGAGGTCATGCCCAGCGCGAAGTTCAAGGATGGGTCCGCCAGCCGTGCCGCTGTCTTTCCTTCGGTGCTTCGGCCCATCTCCGGAGCCGCGAATACGCCCAACGCAGCCCATGCTGAGGCCCTGCCTGTGGTCGCCGCCACCTGGCAGATGAACCGGCAGATCAGCCTCGGCTTTTCCCTCAATGCGCCCTTTGGCATGGCGACGGATTACGACGCCGCCTTCATCGGCCGCTACCATGCCCGCAAATCCGACCTGGCGGTGATCGACTTTGCGCCCTCTGTTGCGTGGCGCATCAACGACCAGTGGTCCATCGGCGGAGCGGTTGTGGCGCGCAAGGCCACGGCGGAGATCAGCAATAACGTGGATTTCGGCGCCATCGGGGCCGCCCTGGGGGTTCCCGGCGCGCTGCCTGGCCAAGCCGATGGCCTGGCCACCGTGAAGGGAGATCGCTGGGCGACCACCTATCGGCTGGGGCTCATCTACCAGCCCACCGCGAACCTGCGCCTGGGTCTCTCCCATCAGGCCAGCAGCAGCACCCGGCTGGAAGGCACCGTTCACTATGACCGGGTGCCTGCGGCGCTGGGCGCGGTCTTCCGCGATGGCAACGCTTCTGCGGAAATCGATCTGCCCGCCACCACCTCGCTGGGGATGCAGTGGAAGGTGTCTGGCGCCGTAACTGTCATGGGAGAAACTGCCCGCACGAACTGGTCCCGCTTTGAAGAACTTCGCGTGAAGTTCGCCAGCGGCCAGGCGGATTCGGTGACGCACGAGGCCTGGCGAAACACCTGGTTCGCCTCCATGGGCGTGGCCATCCAGTTCAGCGAAGCCCTCACCTTGCGGACCGGTCTTGCCATGGATCAGGGCGCCGCTCCGGACGCCACGCGCACGCCGCGCATTCCCGATGGCGACCGCATCTGGATTTCCACGGGCCTGGGCTACCGGTTCACGTCCCGTGTCGCCATGGATCTGGCCTACACCCACATCTTCGTGAAGGATTCCACGGTCCAGCTTTCAACCGGCACCAGCGCTGCCAATCCCGACTTCTTCCGCGGCAATCTGGATGGGCGGTATCAGAACCAGATCGATATCCTGGCGATTCAGACGCGCATGCGCTTCTGAATCGTTTCCTCGGGCCAGCCTCCGTCGCCCCTTCCGCGCGTACAATCCCATCTTTGGAGATGGCGGCATGCACTACGAATTCGGACCCGGCGACCGCGTGCGCCTGACCCGCGCGGGCGTGACGCTGTATGGCGGAGCCTGGCCGCATTGGGTTCCCGAGACCCAGGGTGGCGGCAGTGCTGGCACGGTTCTGATGGCTGCGGATCGCCCCCATAAGCCGGGCGCATCGCCTCGGCCCTACTATGTTCGATGGGATAACGGCGTGGAGAACAGCTATCGCGTCGAGGATCTGGAAGCCGCCGAGATTCCTGATGAGGCTTCAGATCACGCTGGCGCAAACGAGGCCGACGACATCGAGGATGAAGCGGGCGGGGGGAATGTCATCCCGTTTCGGCGGTTTTAGCGGCACATCGGGAGAACTTCATGGAACGTCCTTTGGTGGCCGTCGTTGGCGCGGGGCAGGGCATCGGCCGATCCGTGGCGCGCGCCTTTGCAGACCACGGATTTCGAGCGGCCCTGGTGTGCAAGCCGGATGCGGATGAAGCCGCCTTCCTGGATGCGATGGGAGATGGTGGCGTGGTGCTGCGCGGCGATGTGGGCGATCCCGCCGCGCTGGATGCCTGTCTGGATGAGATCGCCGCGCGTGTCGGCTTTCCTGATGTCCTGGTCTACAACGCTTCGCTTGGCGCGCCTGGAGGGCCTTCCACTCTGGATATCGCCGATCTTGAGCGCCACTTCCGCGTCAATGTGACCGCGGCCCTGCGCTGTGCCCAATGGGCGCTGCCGGCCATGCGCGGACGCGGCCGCGGGACGCTGTTGTTCACCGGTGGAGGGTTGGCGCTGGATCCGAAAGGGGGCGAGGCCAGTCTTTCCATCGGCAAGGCGGGCCTGAGGAGCCTAGCGCTTTGTTTGGCCCAGGAAGTCGAGCCAGAGGGCCTTCACGTCGCCACCGTCACTGTCTGTGGTTTTGTGCAGCCGGGCAGTCTCTTTGATGCGGATCACGTGGCGGCACAATTCTGGGCGCTGTATACGCAACCGCGGGATCGGTGGGAGCGGGAGGTCATCCTGCGTCCTTCCGCTTAGACTGTATCCATGTCGTACCAAGACCATCTGACCCCGGGTGGCGGGGCTGCCACCAAGACCCGTTCCCGCGCCAAGCTGCAGCCGCCTGCCATGTGGAAGGTGATCTTGCACAACGATGACTACACAACTCAGGATTTCGTTGTCTGGGTTCTGACCACGGTGTTCCGAAAAGCGGAACCCGAGGCCGTTCGCATCATGCTCGATGTCCACCAGCAGGGGCGCGGCGTTGCCGGCGTCTACCCGCATGACATCGCCGACACCAAGATCGCCCAGGCCAGGGCTCTCGCGGAACAGCAGGAATTCCCCCTTCTGTGCACGATGGAGCCGGAGTGAATCCAGTTACGGGCCACCAAGTTCCTATGGCTGGCGCGTCCCCATCGGGTTTGTGAACTCGGGATCATCCAGACGATGCTGGCGCAACGCGGATTGAGTGGTTTTGGAGCTGCCGCGCTTGCCGACTTTGATGGATCCCGGTGTGGATTGAAACCAGTCGTTGGGCCCCAGGAAGTTATGGAACCCCTCACACATGGGAAGCTTCCAGAAGCCGTTCTTGGGATCTAGAGGCTGAAGATGGGGATGTTTTCCGGAGGCATACCCGTATTCATCGGTCTGCAGGCTCCAGGCAATATCCTTTTGGTGGGCGGGCGCATAAAAATAAACACTGCCGGACTTGAGATCAATTTTCCGCTCATCCAACAACGCTCCCTTGGCATCCCGGGCGGTCAGAATATGCTCGCCGGAACGAACCCGAAGCTTCTGATAGTTGTCATTGGCATCGGATTCCCGCAAAGACTGGCGCAACTCCTGGTTGATGGGCTTCCCATCAATGGACACCTGCAGGGTTGGGGAATCGGAAGCGTTGACCAGCGCCAGCAAGGGGTGGGTGTAATACCAGAGGTAGACGCCGCCGCCGATCCCCAGGCATAGGGGAATGAATAGAAGGAGTCTCCATTTGTAGATGGCCTGGGTGGTTTGACCGATTTTGACGAGCAAGCTCATGCATAACCTCGATGAATGGTGGTGGGTTTGTTGCGATATAGGCACAGTGATGTGATGGTAAAACACCACGATGCTGAAGTCTATGTTGTATTCATTTTCGTGTGCGTCTACTGGGGCCGGACAAGCCTGTGAGAGCGTTTCGTCGCCATAAAAAGCGAGGCCGCTGGGCGGCCTCGCTTTGGGGTTTGTGAGCCAAGTTCTCAAGCGCACTAGCAACAGCGAATTGCGAAGAATAGACGGTGCGGGCTTACTCCGATCGCACTACTTGAAGAGGAGTTGTGAGTAATGGTAGAGATCCATTTTCCACACTTCCGGATCATGTTTGCCGGGGTTGATATGCCAGATGTGGTTGATGCCGGCCTTTTTCAGCTCGCCGTGGGCGCGCTGGCTGAAGCTCAGAAGGCCGTCATTGTCTCCACAGGCGATGTAGATCAACTTCATTGATTTGAGGGTGTTCGCATCCTTGAAGAGTGGGCTGCGTGTATTGGGGGCCGACGAAAATCCACCCACCCATCCGAAGGTCTCAGGGTGGCTTAATCCGATGTTCAGCGTCTGTCCGCCGCCCATGGAAAGCCCGCCGATGGCGCGATGCTCGGGGCCCTTCTTGACTAGGTAGTTGGCTTCGATGAAGGGGATGACATCGTTCAGGAGATCGCCCGTAAAGTTCTCGAAGGCCGGAGCCGCTTGGTAGATATTGCCTTCGGCCCGGTCATTCGCCTGAGCTCGGCCGTTGGGGAATACCACGATCATCGGCTTGATCTTTTTCTCTGCCATCAGGTTGTCGAGAATGGCCTCCGGCGCGCAGCACTTCTGCCATTCCAGTTCGTCGCCGCCGATGCCGTGGAGCAGGTAAAGCACGTCATAGCTGGCTTTGGGGTCATAACTGGGAGGCGTGTAGACCAGCAGCTTTCGCTGGGTTCCCACCGTCTTTGACGCGTAATCACGCAGCTCGGTGCGCCCATGAGGAATGTTTTCCCGGCGGACGTCAAAACCTGCGGGCGGCACGGGGAAGACCGGCCGGTCCTCAGGGCCCAGGGATTGTGCCACGGGGCGGAAATTGGGCTCCTGGGCCCCCATGGGCAGGACGGAGACCCCGAGTGCTAGAAGTGCAAGTCGTGCTTTGGTTGGGATTATGGTCATTCCATCTCCTTCGTGAAACCGGTTTCAAGCAGCCCAATATAGTTGGTTTCACCGCCGGCTCAAAGGCGATTTTTGGGACCGCTACGGCGCTCAAGGGATTGGTGGCGTTTCAAATCAGGGTCAATGAAGAGGCTCAGGTGGCGTAACTCAACTCCGAGCCCTGTCCCGGTTGTCGGCCTGGGTCTGTATCGTCTCGATTTGATGATCCCGGTGCGATTACCGACTTTTCGTTCACCTGTCGGAATCGCCGCAATCGCCTGTTGCCGCCTCCGAGCAAATGCCAACAAGCCGAAGTCATCTTGCAATTCAAGACATTCCGGCCTGTTGTGTGTGTTTCTTGCCCTTGGTGGCCCCACAGAGATTCGAACTCTGGACCAAGCGGTTATGAGCCGCCAGCTCTGACCGCTGAGCTATAGGGCCACTGCCATTGTAGCGGCGTGAATGCCGACTGACAGGGGATTCTGTTGGGGCTATGCTCGGGGGATTCCGGAGAATCCCAATGCGAACACTCATGGCTGCTGTTCTGCTCGCCTGCCTGCCGATGATGGGGGCGAATGCCAAGCCCAAGGTGAAAATCACGACCAATCTCGGGGCTTTCACGCTCCAGCTTGAACCCGAGGCCGCACCAAAGACGGTAGAGAATTTCATGGGGCTCGTCCGCAAGGGGTTCTACAACGGCACGATCTTCCATCGCATCGCGAAATATCCGGCGATCGTCCAGGGCGGGGGATACACCGCGCCGGGCCGCCAAAGGATGACGAATGCTTCGGTGACCAACGAGGGGGATTTGGCCAAGAGTAAGGGCCTGCACAACCGACGCGGTACCGTCGCCATGGCCTACTCGCCAGGGAATCCCCTAGGTGCCAAGAGCCAGTTCTTCATCAACGTGAAGGACAACCTGGCGCTGGATTTCAAGACCAAGACCATGACGGGCTATGGGTTCTGTCCGTTCGCCAAGGTGGTTCAGGGCCTGGAGATCGTCGACAAGATCGCCAAGGCGAAGACCAAGCCGGGCCAGGAAATCCCTGTGGATGCGATTACGATCCTGAAGGCGGAGGAAACGAATTAGGCCAGCCCGAGGCGGGCGGCCGTGGGCGGTCATGGGCCGCCAGGGCTTGGGTTCAGTGTTTTCCGATCCAGCGGGTCCCCGTGGGGGCGGCAAAGGAGAAGGCCTGCGCGGGAATCGAAGCCGGTGTTCGGGGATGTTGAAGTTCCAGCACCTGCTTTGCCCCCGTCGTATCCATCCACTGGATGCGGCGCAGGAACCCGCCCTTGCCCTCCAGTTCCACGGCTGGAATCCCTTTCCGCTTGGGTTCCAGTTTCAATTTTTCGTTCGTGACCGGCTGAAGGCGATAGGTTGTCTCCACTGCCTTCACATCCACCAGCACATTCAGCAGGGGCATGTCTTCCGAGGCCGCACGCAACTCGGTCTTCTGGGCCGTTCGCGCGCCCGGGTCGTATTGGATCAGGCTTCGTCCGTCGCACAGGAGGAGCAGGCCGGATGCGTAGGCGACGCGCAAGCGCCCTCCACGGGCCAACTGGATTTTCCCCGACCGCTTGATCGATCCGAAAACTGCGCTGTCCGAGGTCTGGACGAATTCGCTCTCCATCCGCTCCAGCTTCGGCAGCGCGAGCCACCAGGAGGGGAGATTGCCTGCGTGCAGCCCCGCTGGTGCGAGCAGACACGCAAGCCCGGTTCCGCGAACCCATCGATCAAAGAGCTTCTGCAATTCAGTTCCGCTTCAGTTCGACGGATAGTTTGGCGATCGCCCCTTTTCCGGGGGCCGATTTGTGGATTTCGCCTTGGGCGATGACACGGTTCTGCTGCCGCACTTCCACGAAGACTTCCAGATCGTGGCCATCCAGTTCTGCAGGGAGCGCGATCCGCAGGGTTCCAGCGGCAGCCAAGTTGATGTGCGTGAGATCGCCCAACAATGACGCTGCCGAGGTCTTCGGGGCCAAGCCCATCGCTTTGGGGCGTGCCAAAGGTGGTGTGAGGGCGACCACCATGGGGTTGACCACCGGCTTGGCAGGGCTCGCAGCTTTCGGCGCCACCACCGGCGCTGCAACGGAAGGAAGCGCTAGCGCCGGGATGGAGATGTGCGGCACCTCTGGAACGACCACGGCACCCGGATCCTTGCCATTCATGGGTTCGGAAGCCAGGATGTCGGTCGCGGTCGGAAGATCGGCAAGGCTCAATGGCTGCGGAGCAGGAGCAGTTGGAGGCGGCGCCTGGGGGGGAGCCGCAGGCCGGGCCACATCGGATTCGCTGAAGTGATGGGTCTTGATGTGCGCAAGGGCCAGCTTGGTGATGCCGCGCAGCGTCTCGAAAACCCCTGTGCCGTCCTGCGCTACGCTCATGAAGCTGGGGTGTCCCGTGGGGTTGAGTTCGCGTTCCAGTTCTTCAGCGGGCACCACGTTCTTGAGGTCCCGCTTGTTCCACTGGAACACCATCGGGATGTCCCGCAGGGAAAGGCTGAGTTCCTTGAGGTTGGCCTCAAGGTTCTGCAAGCTCTCCTTGTTCGCGTCGAACATGGGCACTTGGCTGTCCGCCACGAAAACAATGCCATCGACGCCCTTGAGCACCAGCTTGCGGGTGGAGTTGTAGAACACCTGGCCCGGAACGGTGTAGAGCTGCAACTTGGCCTTGAATCCCCCGATGACGCCGACATCCATGGGCAGCAGATCGAAGAAAAGCGTGCGATCCGTCTCCGTATTGAGAGAAACCATCTCTCCACGTGCCTTCTGAGACGTCTTGCCGTAGATGGTGTTCAGATTCGTGGTTTTTCCACATAGACCCGGACCGTAGTAGACGATTTTGGCCGTCATCTGGCGGGTTGCGTGGTTGAAGAACACCATCGTCCGATCCTCGGAGTTATGGGCTGAGTGTAACCACATCGCGCCTTGCGCTCAAACACCTCTATTCAAAACGAGCATTCGAGCCCATTTCTTCTGCGCGGCCTGCGATCATCAAGGATCTGGAGCGATGGCGAATGATCGAACTGGCATTGATTCCCGGTGATGGCGTGGGCCCCGAGGTCATGGGAGAGGTGATTTCCGTGCTGGCCTGGGCGCAGGCGCGTGGACGGGCGTTGCGCTGGGCTATTTTTCCTTATGGGGCGGAACATTTTCTGGAAACGGGCGAATCACTTTCAGACGAGCATTTCGCCCAGCTTCGCGATGAATTCGACGCCATCCTGTTCGGCGCGGTGGGAGATCCGAGGATTCCTGACGGGCGCCATGCGGATGCGCTGCTGCTGCGTCTCCGACGGGAACTCCAGCTGAACGTGAACTTCCGTCCATGCCATCCCTGGCTGGACAGGCTATTCCCCCTCAAGGGCATTCCGGCTCGGGATGTGAACATCGAAGTGTTTCGTGAAAATACGGAAGGTCCGTATTGCATGCAGGGCGAATCGAGCGAAACCCGGGGTGTGGATTTCGCGGTCCATACGTGGCCGGCCATCGAGCGTTTGTTGACCGCGGCGTTCCAGCGCGCGGAAACCATCCATGGCGCCGTGGCGCTGGCTCACAAGGCCAACGTCATGAAACACGGTCATGGCCTATGGATGCGTGTCTTCAAGGACATCGCGGGGCGTTTTCCTGACGTGCAGGCCCGCGCGGTGCATGCGGACGCCCTTCTGTGTGAACTGGTGCAGGATCCCCGACGTTTCCAGGTCATCGCCGCTGACAATTTCGTGGGCGATCTGGTGAGCGATCTCTTGGCCGCATTCCAGGGGGGCATGGGGACGGCGCCATCGGCTTCCTGGTCGCCCCATCGGCCCTACCGATGCACGGCGCTGTTCGAGCCCGTGCACGGCTCCGCACCCGACATCGCTGGGAAAAACATGGCCAATCCCATTGGGATGTTCCTCTCCACCGCTCTGCTCTTCCGGCACTTGGGCTGGGAGTGCGAAGCGGCGCTTCTCGAAAGCGCCGTTCGACAGACCCTGGAAGCCGGCGTGGCCACGCGCGATATCGCGCCGGGCAACGATGGGGTGGCGACCGGTGCGATCTGCACCTGCTCCGAGATGGGCGCAGCCATTCGTTCGCGGCTGTTGTAGGTCGTCCATGCGGCGGAATCGCAAGGACGATTCGGGAATCAGCAGCTGCGCATGACGCCGACCAGGACGCCCTGGATCAGAATCTGCTCCGGATCGTAGCGTTTGGGGGATAGATCGGGGTTGTGAGGGATCAGCCAGACCCCTTGGGCGTCCTTGCGAAACTCCTTCAGGGTGGCTTCTTCGCCATCGATGAGCGCAACGACGCGATCGCCGTTGCGGTAATCGCCGCGGCGCTGCAGCACGACGAGATCGCCATCCATGATGCAGTCCTGAATCATGGATTCGCCGCGCACCTTGAGGACAAACAGCCCATCCTTATCCCGGTGGATGGCAGGGGGCACTTCCATGGGGGTGGCGCGGCTTTCGGGGATTAGCGGCGCGCCGGCGGCGACATCTCCACAAAAGGGCAACAGGCGCGCTGCGTCGGGTCGCGTGGAGGAGCCAAAGTGGGATTCACTGAACGTGGCGGAAGCGGGGGCTTCTTCTGGCTCGCCCTGGGGGCTGGCCAGGACGATGTTGTTCCCGTTGCCATGGCTGCGGGCCAGGAATCCTTTTTCGATCAAATGCTGCACATGTTTGTGGATTGTGCTGACCGCGCTGGAGTCTACGCCTTCGGCGATCTCCTTGAGTGTCGGGCTGCGTCCCTGCTCCAGAAGGAACTTCTGGATGTAGCTGAGGACGGCCTGTTGGCGTTTGGTCAGGTTCGTGAGTTTCATGAAGCCAGGATAGGGTTGCGAGAATCTTGGGGCAATGCTTTTTTTTCGCTTTTTTTGTCGGCGCTCCCGAAGCCCATGGGTGGCTTCCCATTCTGGCAGGAGACCTATATTGTGAGGGGTCCTATGGAACTGTCTTTGAATCAAAAAATGGGCGTCTCCGCCACTCCGCTGGATGACTTCTCCATCGAAGTTGCCACCGTCAACGGTTCAGGCAGCCAGACGGCCAACAACGTGCTGATGCGAGCGATCTTTCGCATGGGTGCCTCGGTCAGCGGTAAGAACATGTTCCCCTCCAATATCTCGGGGCTGCCCACCTGGTTTCAGATTCGGGTCAGCCCCCGGGGATACCTGGCTCGCAAAGCCGGCGTGGAACTGATGATCTGCCTGAATCCCGACACCCTCCGGGCGGATGTGGACAAGGTGAATCCTGGTGGCATGCTGATTCGCGATGCCGCCATGCCCGAACCCGGCCGCCAGGATGTGCTGCACGTTCCCGTTCCATTCCAGTCGCTTGCCGCGCAGTTCTCCAGCGATATCCGGCAACAGAAACTCCTGCGGAACATGATCTATGTGGGTGTCGCAGCAAGAATCCTGCACCTGGACATGGATGAGGTGCATGCAAGCATCGCCTATACCCTGGCGGGCAAGGCGGGTGCCATCGAACGTAACCGGCAGGCCGCTGATGCGGGCTTTGCCTGGGCGCAGGCGAACCTCGCGGATCAGGACCGGCTGTGGGTGAACCCCGTTGGTGCCCGTCAGGATCGGATCATCATCGATGGCAATACCGCGTGCGCGCTGGGAGCGCTGTTTGCGGGCGTCTCGGTGGTGGCGTGGTATCCCATCACGCCCAGCACCAGCCTGGTGGAAACGCTCATGCGGTATGGGCATCGCTTGCGCCGGGACCCTGATACGGGCCGATCCACCCTGGCGGTGATCCAGATGGAGGATGAGCTCGCTTCGGCTGGTGTCGTTCTGGGCGCAGGTTGGGCGGGCGCGCGGGCCATGACGGCGACTTCCGGTCCGGGCCTCGATCTGATGACCGAGTTCATCGGTTACGGCTACTTCGCGGAAATCCCGGGCGTCTTCATCAATGTGCAGCGCAGCGGCCCCAGCACGGGGTTGCCCACGCGAACGGCCCAGAGCGATATCGAACTCTGTGCCACCTGCTCGCACGGAGACACTCGCCACGTCTGCCTCTATCCCGCGACCATGGAGGAATGCTTCCGGCTGACCTACGACGCGTTCAATCTCTCGGAGCGCCTTCAGACACCTGTTTTCGTGGTCACGGATCTGGATGTGGCCATGCAGAACTACGCCAGCGAACCGTTTGCGTACCCGGCGGACCCGCTGGATCGCGGCAAGGTCTTGGATCAAGCGGCGCTCGAAAAGATCTGCGACTGGAGCCGCTACATGGACACCGATGGCGACGGCATCTGCCATCGCACGTTGCCCGGCACGCCGGGGGGCCGGGGCGCCTATTTCACTCGGGGATCTGGGCACAATGCCCAGGCCCAGTACACCGAGGATCCTGAGGAGCACGCGGAAGTCCTGGATCGCCTGCGAAGGAAACACGAAACGGCCAAACGCTATGTTCCCGAGCCGATCATCGATCGAACCGCCTCGCGCATCGGCTTGATGGCCTTTGGATCCAGTGACCAGGCGGTTAGCGAGGCCCGTGATCAACTGCGGGAACGGCACGATCTGGACACCAGCTATCTGCGTTTGCGAGCGTTTCCTTTTCCTGATTCCGTCCAATCCTTCCTGGATGACATGGATGTCGTCTATGTGGTGGAGCAGAACCGGGATGCGCAGATGGCGGGCCTGCTGGCCGCGGCTTTCCCGGGGCAGGCCTTCAAGTTGAAGAGTGTGCTGCATTACGATTCGCTGCCCCTGTGCGCTGGCATCGTGACCCGTGGCGTCTGCGGCCTTGAAGCCAGGAGGTCATCCCATGGGGGCTGAACGCAACCGTTTGGGGCTGACGCGCCAGGATTACGTCGGATCGCGTTCGACGCTGTGTCCGGGCTGTGGACACGAAGGCATCACCGCCCAGATCATTCAGGCCGCGTGGGAGCTGGGACTGGAAGCTCATCGCGTGGCGAAGCTCTCGGGCATCGGCTGTTCCAGCAAGACGCCGGCCTATTTCATGAGCGGCGCCTGGGGCTTCAATTCAGTCCACGGTCGCGCCGCCGCCGTTGCTACGGGCGTTGCGCTGGCCAATCGGGACCTCATCAATCTGTTGATCAGTGGCGATGGTGATTCGGTTTCCATTGGCCTGACCCACTTCGCCCACCTGATCCGACGCAATGTCCCGGTGGTCTACATCATCGAGAACAACGGCGTCTACGGGCTGACCAAGGGGCAATTCTCGGCCACGGCGGATCTGGGCACCCGCCACCGCGGGGGTGAAGTCAACGAGCTTCAGCCCATCGACCCTTGCACCCTGGCCATGGAGCTTGGTTGCAGCTTTGTGGCTCGCGGCTTCAGCGGCCATCCTGCCCAGCTCCTCACGCTTATCAAGGCCGCCTTCGCCCATTCGGGTACCGCGCTCATCGATGTCATCAGTCCCTGCGTGTCCTTCAATAGCCATGAAGGTTCGTCCCGATCTTTTCGCAGCGTGAAGGAACATGAAGTGCCGCTGCAGGATCTCTGCTACGTGTCTGCTGCCGAAACGGAGCAGAATCCGACCGCCGGAGGCACGCAGGAGATCGCCTTTCCCGATGGTTCGCGCCTCACGCTGCGCGCCTTGCGGGATGATTTCGATGTCACCGATCGGTTCAAGGCCATGGAGCGCATTCACCGCGCGCGGGAGCGCGGCGAGATCCTGACGGGGCTTTTGCACCTGAGCCCAAGCCAGCCTGTGTTGCAGGAGCACCATCGCCTTGCCGAGACGCCCTTGGCGCACCTTCCCGAGGTCTGCTTGAAGCCCGGCCCGGAACGCTTGAAGGAGCTACTTGATGAGCTGGTCTGAGGAGGCCGCGCTGATCAGGCCCCGATCCCCCGAAGATCAAGCGTTGACGAGCCGCCAAGTCCAGCTACACTAGTTCTTCCCGGGGCTGTAGCTCAGCTGGGAGAGCACCGCGTTCGCAATGCGGGGGTCGTCAGTTCGATCCTGATCAGCTCCACCAAAAGGACCTAGAGCAATCTAGGTCCTTCTTGGTTTTTGCCGGGATCACAGGTTGCTCTGGAGGGTCCCGTGTCCCATAGGTATTTTCCTGGTGGGATTGTTAAGGCTGTGACCGCCTCATTGCATCGGGGGTGCTCACTGTGTGAACTGGCCGCGTCGTTCCTCCCGCGGAGCTATATATCATTCCCGCGTCGAGGTCCCAGAAGGATCCCACGGGGTCATTCATCGATATGCAGCGCAATCGACAAATTCAGGCACCCCAACCCATCGAACTTGCCCCCTTGCAACGCCTTGCACGATCCATCGAAGAAGCGGCAGAAGTGCTGAGCCTGGGCCGAAATCTCACGCTCCAGTTGATCGACGAGGGACGTCTTCGGGTGGTGAGGGTAGGGCGGTGGGAAGTGGTCCCCGTGGTGGCTATCGAGGCGTTCCTCGGGAGTGGTGGTTGATATTGGTGTGACACTACGTCGAGGAGGGCAAAGCCCATGAAATTCCGAGACAATCCTATTGCACCCAACGTAACCGACCCCAATGAGTCCCAGCACAAGGCTATAGATTGGTGGCAGTGGAACGCTGTGAAGGACAAGCCGGATACTTGGCAGACCGTCACGCTTATTGATGAGGATACCGGTCAATATGTGGAGGTCTTCGGTGTCGACCAAACCGCACCGGGACTGTACACGGGGCATGTTCAGCGCACTGCAGATGACACCCAAACGACCCATATGCGCTAACTTAGTTGACCATTAAATCAAAGCAAAGCAGACTACCTCC
>DAOPYE010000042.1:0-20575 GCA_035352715.1 Holophaga sp.
CCCGAACCTTTGATAGCTCGCAACAGCTTACGGGCACCGTGAAGGTTTTGGCTGAACCCGATGGGGTGGCTAGCCCGACCCCTGAACCCAACCGCCTGCTCTATGCCATGCGCAAGGGGGTGGATGGCAGCGCTCCCGTTGGGAACAAGACCCCTGGGACCAGCATGAAAGCTGATGCTACCGTGAATTTCGATATCGGCTTGAATGACGCTTGGTGGTTGACGCCATCCTTGAGCCGGTGGACGCAGGATTTGCTCAACGATTCCCGGATCGTTCAGGAGTCGACCCTTCCTGCTGGAAGCCGCGTGATGGCCATCTTGGATTCCGTGTATACGTTTGCCAATGTTTTCGGGGGAGCTGCTCCCAGCACCATTGCGCTGGATCTCCACTATTGCCGGGGCATTGATTACACCGGGATGGTCTATGAAATGCCCGTTGGCGTGAAGACTGTCTTTCCCGGCTCCTTTGTCGATTACCAGAAAAGCACCTATCCAACGCGCTATCCGCAGGCGATGGACGATTCCATCAGCGGCGATGGGGGCAGCACCTATGGCACGGGCTATCACTTTTTCGGTGGTATCAACGGCGACGATGCCTTTGATGAAGGGATACTGTTTCCCATATTCGCCAAGAACAGCCTTATCAATGCGGGTGTGACCAACCTTCCGGTCATCAAGGCGCGTCTAGTGGGGGATGCCTCGTATCGCCAGGATCTGCAGGATCTGCGTTCGGATGAAGCCCTGATGGAGGGATTCAGTCTCGCGGTTGCGGCCGATCTGCTTAAATCACCCTACCTTGCGGATACCGATGGCGTTCTCGGCGGTGGATTGAAGGGGACTCATCCCATCCAGGACATCAGCCTGAAAAACCTTGGCTCCCTTAAGCGGGATCCCTTTTCCGCGCCGGCGATTGCTGCCTTGGGGTGGGAGGTCATCCTGGCCTCGAACAGCCTCGCTTCTTCCGCCACTCCGTCAGAATGGGCGAGCATGAAGGCATCGGCGGCGGCCAGGTTCTTCACGCCGACGCCGAGCTATGCGAATGGCTCCACCACCATGGTGACCGATATTCCCAATGTCTTTCACCAATTGGGGAGGCTTCAGGAGGCCCAGTCCTCCACGGACTCCGTGGACCTGCAAACCATCTTCACGGATGCCAAGATCAAATCCCTGGTTTCGCCCTTTCAGATTCCCTGGCCCCGGCCGACCAACAGCACGACGGCGAACAATCCCTACACTCGATTCGTATCATCCTGGGGGACCGATCCAAACTCCCTGACAACGGTGCTGCCTTCCATGGTGCTATCGATGGAATATGCCCATCTGGATCGGGTCGGCCAGTATCCTGGGGTCTCCTGGGGGGTGGATGATCCCTTGCAACCCACGGTTGCCAAGGGTGAGGTCTATACCTCCGTCATTACGATGAGCAAGGATGCCGTCTATTCTCTTTCGCTGAATACCTCGCCGGCCATTCCCCCGGGCGCACAGATTCAGTTGACCATCGGGCCGCCCAATACCACGGGATCCGCCACGGCTGCGGCGTTCTCGAACGGTACCACCTACGCGTTCGGTTCTGGCAGCGATGCCCAGATCTATCAAGTGGCTCTTGGAGGCGCTGGTATTGGCAGCAGCAAATATCCGCGCTTTTACTTTCCCATTCAGGTCCGGCTGGTCAGCCCAGACGTGAAGCAGGCTTCGGATATCCTGGTCACCGTCAATCTCACACCCATTCGCTGAACATGCTGCCGCAGCACGCTTTCGACGCCCTGCGATCCAAAGCCCCGTTCGTGCCCGAGCTCGCCATCGTGCTCGGGTCAGGACTGGGGGCTTTGGCGGATTGTCCTGAGGCCCGTCAAGGCGTTTCCATTGCCTTCACGGATCTGCCGGGAATTCCCCCGCAGACGGTGCAGGGGCATCTGGGCAAGCTGATCTTCTGTGAGTTGGAAGGTCGACGGGTGCTGCTGCAGGCCGGACGCTTCCATTTCTACGAAGGCTGCCCCATGTCGCTGGTGATGGCGCCCATGCGCCTTCTGGGGCGCCTGGGGGTGCAAGCCGTGCTGCACACGAATGCCGCGGGCGCGGTCAATACGGACTTCGCGGTTGGCGACTTGATGGTGATTTCAGATCACATCAATCTTCAGGGCTCGAATCCCTTGATCGGTCCCAACGTCGAGCCTGGCCCGCGGTTTCCGGATATGACGGAGGCCTACGATCGGGCGCTTCGTCAGCAGCTTCACGTCGCCGCGAAGGCGACGGGCCCTGATCTGCGAGAGGGCGTCTATCTCGCCGTTACGGGTCCCAGTTTCGAGACGCCCGCCGAGATCCGTGCCTTCCGCGCGCTGGGTGCTGACGCCGTGGGCATGAGCACCGTGCCCGAGGTCATCGTGGCGCGCCATGAGGGCATGAAGGTCGCTGGCATCTCCTGCCTGTGCAACATGGCCGCAGGCATCCTGGATCAGCCGCTGACGCACCAGGAAGTGCTGGATGCCGGGGCCGCCGCCTCCGTGCGCTTCGAGGCGTTGGTTCGCCGCTTCGTGCGGGACTTGGTGATCTAGACTGGAGGGATGCCCCGCATCCGCGTCCTTTCAGATCATGTGGCCAACCAGATCGCCGCCGGCGAAGTGGTGGAGCGTCCGGCCTCCATCTTGAAAGAGCTGGTCGAGAATGCGCTGGATGCCGGCGCCACGCGCCTGGAGCTTGCTTGGGAGGATGGCGGCAAGCGCTTGCTGGAAGTGGCCGATGATGGCACGGGCATGGGGCGCGACGATCTCTACCTGGCCCTGGAGCGACACGCGACCAGCAAGGTGCGCACCGCGGATGATCTGGGCCATCTGGCGAGTTTCGGCTTTCGCGGCGAGGCCCTGCCTTCCATCGCGTCCGTCACGCGCTTCGAGCTGACGAGCGCCGAGGAGGATGGTGCCGGGAATCGCCTGCGTTGCGAGTTTGGCGTGATCAAGGATGTCCAGCCCGCGCCCCGTTCGCATGGCACGACGGTGACCGTGCGCGATCTCTTCGCCCAGCTTCCTGCCCGCAAGCGCTTCTTGAAATCATCGGATACCGAACACGCCCATCTATGGTCCGTCGCGACCCGCATGGCGCTTTCGACACCGCATGTCCATTGGGCCATCCGCAGCGACCGGGGGCAGTCGCTGGTGCTGCCGCCCGTGAGCGATCCGGGCGAGCGGCTGGCGGCCCTGCTGGGAGAGAAATTCAGCGCCCTGCGCGGATTCGTCGAGGGCCAAGCGCCATGGATGCTGCGTGGCTATCTGTCGCCGCCCGAATTGAGCTTCCGCGATCGCGGCCATCTCTACCTGTTCGTCAATGGCCGCGTGGTTCGCGATCGTTTACTGCTGGCAGCCCTGGCGAATGGTTGGGAGGGATTCTTCCCCAAGGGCGCCTACCCCGCCGTGTTGCTGTTCCTGGATATCCCGCCCGAGGCTGTGGACGTGAACGTCCACCCCACCAAGGCCGAGGTTCGTTTCCGCGAGCCACAGCGCATCTTTCCCTGGGTCAGTCGCGCCCTGCGCGAGGCCTGGGAACAGATGCGCGGCGGACCCGCTTCGGTCCTGGAGCTTCCCCCGAAACCCGCCGAGGTGGAGCTGGAGGGCGCTATCGCGCCCGCCGCCCCCACGCATCCGCGCCTATGGCACGAGCCGTCCGCGATCGCAGGGACGCGCGCCTTCGCAGATGCCTATGAAACGCGGCTGGATCAGCCCTTCGCGCATCGTCCCTTGGATATCCGCGCTGCTGAAGCCGTTGAATCCCCTGATGCGTTTTCCAGCCCCGCCATCCGCTACCTGGGAAGTTTCGACGGAACCTACCTGCTGGCCGAAGCCCGGGGCGAGCAGGAGCCGGAACTGTGGATCGTGGATCAGCACGTCGCCCATGAGCGGATTCTCTACGAGCGGCTGTTCCTGCGTCGGCACCTTCCGGCCGTTCAGTCGCTCCTCCCGCCGCGCGTCGTCCAGATCGGGCCCGCGGCCTTTGCCCGCCTTCACCCCTTTCTGGATGGGCTCCTCCAGGCCGGGATGGATATCGAACCCTTTGGAGAGGATGCCCTGGTCGTGCGCGGCCTGCCGGATTTCCTGGTGGATCGCGACCCCGAATCTTTGCTGGAGGATCTGATCGCGCGCCTGGAGGGCGAGGGCAAGATCGACCTTGAAATCTTCCGCCGCGATCTGAACGCCGAGCTCGCCTGCCGCAGCGCCATCAAGAAGCACGAGCGGCTCCAGCCCGAGCTGGCCCAGCGTCTTCTGGAAGATCTCATGGCCTGCCAGGTTCCCCACACCTGCCCCCACGGCAGGCCGGTGATCAAGAAACTGGGCCGAGGCGAACTGGAGCGCAGCTTTGGCAGACGGGTCTGAGATTTGCTTCAAGCCTGGAGCTGTGTCAAACCTGTGTTGAATTTGCCTGGATCCCGCCCATGAATTCATCCATCAAGACCGTCATCCTGGCTGGTGGGCTTGGAACCCGCTTGAGCGAGGAAACCGTCGTCAAGCCCAAGCCCATGGTGGAAATTGGCGGGCAACCCATCCTGTGGCACATTCTGAAGATCTACGCAGCCGCAGGTTTCGACGAGTTTCTGTTGGCTTTGGGCTACAAGGGCGAACTGATCAAAGAGTATTTCTTGCGGTACCACGCCATGCGGGCTGATCTGAGCCTGGATCTTGCCACGGGCGGCGTTCGCTACCACGACCGGGAGGCCGAGAATTGGCGGGTCCATCTTCTGGATACCGGGCCGCACACGCAGACGGGCGGGCGTTTGAAGCGACTGGCGCCGTGGCTTGAGGGCGATACGTTCATGATGACCTACGGGGATGGCGTGGCGGATCTGGATGTCCGCAAGGTTCTGGAATTCCATCGCAGCCATGGAAAGCTGGCTACGGTCACCGCCGTTCGACCGCCCGCGCGCTTTGGCGGCATCGTGATGGATGGGGATCAGGTATCCGGATTTGCCGAGAAGCCTCAGACCGGCGAGGGCTGGATCAACGGTGGATTCTTCGTGCTGGATCGGCGGGTCCTCGATTACATCGATGGGGATGATACGCCCTGGGAAGCCGAGCCTTTGAACCGCTTGACCCACGAGGGGCAATTGATGGCCTATCGCCACGAGGGTTTCTGGCAGCCCATGGATACGCTGCGGGAAAAGAACCTGCTGGAAGATCTTTGGGCGTCAGGCCACGCGCCATGGAGGCTGTGGGCATGAACGGGACGGGTAAACACGTCTTTGTCACCGGTGCCACCGGGCTGGTGGGATCATGGCTCTGCCGCCGACTGCTGGCCGAGGGCGCTCAGGTCGCGGTCCTGGTGAGAGATTGGGATCCGCAAAGCGAGCTGATCCGAAGCGGCGATATTCAGCGGTGCAGCGTTGTCTCCGGCGAGCTGGAGGACTACGCCACGCTGGAGCGCGCCATCAGCGCCCATGAGATCGAGGTCGTCTTCCATCTGGGCGCCCAGGCCATCGTGGGCACGGCGTTGCACAGCCCGCTGCACACCTTCGAGAGCAATATCCGTGGCACCTACAACCTGCTGGAAGCCTGCCGTGTCCATTCCTCCCTGGTGAAGGGGGTTGTGGTGGCCTCCAGTGACAAGGCCTATGGCGAATCCTTGGTGCTGCCGTACACGGAGGACATGCCCGCGCAGGGCAGGCATCCCTACGATGTCTCCAAGAGTTGCACGGATCTGCTCGCCCAGACCTATGCCCAGACCTACGGGCTGCCAATCGCCATCGCCCGCTGCGGCAATATCTTCGGTGGGGCGGACCTCAACTGGAGCCGCATCGTGCCCGGCACCATCCGACTGGCGCTGGAAGGCAAGCCGCCCGTGCTGCGTTCCGACGGAACGTTCATCCGCGACTACATCTATGTCGAGGACGTGGTGGACGCCTATCTCGCCCTTGCGGAGAACGCGGATCGGGAAGGCGTGCGGGGCGAGGCGTTCAACTTCAGTCCAGAGAAGCCCCTGAACGTGCTGGAGATCACGCGCCTGGTGCTGGACGCCATGGGGCGCAGCGACCTGGAACCCGTCATCCAGAACACAGCTAGGGCCGAGATCAAGGACCAGTATCTGGATGCCTCCAAGGCCATGCGCGTATTGGGATGGTCCTGTCGGCGCAGCCTGAAGGAAGGTCTGGAATCCACGGTCGCCTGGTACCGCCAATTCCTTGCGGAGGCCCGATGAGCGCGGAAGCCCTGCGGCAGCAAATCCTGGATCTGGTGGCCCATTACCATGCGGCCCAGTGGCCGGAGAAGCCCTTCCAGATGGGGGACGCCGTGCCCGTGAGCGGGAAGGTCTTCGATGCGAAGGATCTGCAAAGCCTTGTGGATGCCAGTTTGGACTTCTGGCTCACCACCGGGCGCTTCGCGCGAGAATTCGAAGCGCGCTTCGCGTCCTTCATGGAGCAGAAGCACTGCCTGCTGGTGAACTCCGGTTCCAGCGCCAATTTGCTGGCCCTCACGGCCCTGACGGACGCGAGCCTGGGGCGGCGGCGCCTTCTGCCCGGTGACGAGGTCATCACCTGCGCCACGGGATTCCCCACCACCGTGAATCCGATCCTGCAGAACCAGCTCGTGCCCGTATTCCTGGATGCCCATATTCCCAGCTACAACATGGACGTCAGCCGCCTGGAGGAGGCCATCGGTCCCCGCACCAAGGCCATCATGCTGGCGCATACCCTGGGCAATCCTTTCGATCTGGATGTCGTCATGGATGTGGCCCGGCGGCACGAGCTTTGGGTGGTGGAGGATTGCTGCGACGCCGTGGGTGCGAAGTACCGCGGCCGCAGCGTCGGTACCTTCGGCGATCTCGCCACCACGAGCTTCTACCCCGCCCACCACATCACCATGGGCGAGGGCGGCGCGGTACTCACCTCGAACGCTCAACTGAGGCGCATCGTCGAGAGCCTGCGCGACTGGGGCCGCGACTGCTGGTGCGAACCCGGATGCGACAACACCTGTCAAAAACGCTTCGACTGGCAGTTGGGCGAACTGCCCCAGGGCTACGACCACAAGTACACCTACAGCCGCATCGGGTACAACCTGAAGGCAACCGATATGCAAGCCGCCGTGGGCGTCTCGCAGTTGGAGAAGCTGCCGAGCTTCATCAAGACTCGACAGGTTAACTTCACCTATCTGCGCGAGCGCCTAACCTCTCTCGAGGAATATCTGATCCTTCCCGAGGCCACCCCCAGCAGCGAGCCCAGCTGGTTCGGCTTTCCCATCACTCTGCGAGATACATCGCCCAAGAACCGTAACGAGATCATTCGGGTCCTGGATGCTGCAAAGATTGGGACCCGTCTGCTCTTCGGCGGCAATCTGCTGCGGCAACCGGCGTACCAGGGTGTGCCAAGGCGAGTGGCAGGCCCCCTGGAGATCAGCGACCGGATCATGGGGCAGACCTTCTGGGTTGGACTTTATCCCGGACTCGACCAGGAGCACCTTGAGTTCACTACTGCGTGCCTGGAGGATGCATTCCTGAGGACCGGCGAGTTCCGATGACTGCTCTGCCTGGGGCGGGCCTGGAACAAGCATTGGAGGAAGGACGCGAGGATTCTCTTTTACATCCACGAGAAAACGGTTTCGAGTGGGCCTTGTCTGTCCTTTTGTCTGTGGGTTCTGGGCAGATGCACCGGCCAGTGAGGTCGACCAGACAACCTGATGAGACATCTGCTCCTAGGCAAGCGGGGCTGCTTCCAGGCTGGCGATCCAGTGCTTTCCTGTGTCCACTTGGCCGCGTTGGGGAAGGGGCAAGGGAGGTAGGGGGCCTCCCATGGGGACGGTGGGTTGGAGATTGTTCAATGGTTCAGGGTGTGGTCTTGGCGCCGGGCGTAATCGGCGATCCGGAGTTCGCTGACGCCCTGTTCCGCCTCATGGAAGGAGAGGGTCAGGAGGCGCTTCACGCTGGGATGGTCCTTCTGGATCATTTGGGCGATCTGGTCCTGGTACAGGATTGAGGCGATCAGGACTGTGTCGATGCCCTCGGTCTGCAGGGCGGTGGGAGGCACGACGGGGTGTCCGAAAATCGGGAACCCTTGCTTGCTCACATTGCTGTCCACCAAGCACAGTCCACTGGCACGGAGAGTGGGCGAGGCCTTCAGGAGCGCGGTGGCGATGTTGCCGGCGCCCCAGATCGCAAGGTTTCCACCCTGGGCCAGGAGCTGTTCGAGGGCGGCTTCGTAATTCCCCTGCAGGCATGTATATGGTTCGACGTCATGGCGTTGATGACAGCGAGGGCAGGTAATCAGGTTGCTTGCGAAGATCCAACGGTTTGGATGTCTGCTCGATTCACCGCACTTGCGGCAGGTCACCTCCACGGTGCAGCAGGCGCGGGCATCGGGGGCCAGCACTCGCAGTTGGCTGGGCACATAGGGGTAGCTGTTCCGGAACTCCACCAGGGTGTCGCTCAGGGCTTTGAATTCGGGGGCCGACATCCGGGAAACATTGATCAGGGGACAGCCCTCTTCCAGGTACTTCAGTCGGTCCTGGATGAGCCCTCGCCGGCAGGCCTCCCGGTACAGGTGGGTTCCGGGGTAGACCATGATGAAGAAGATATCCAGGTGATACTTCCGGTTGGCCTTCCACCACTCCAGGGTGTTGCGGGCGGTTTCGGTGGTCTCTTCTAGATCGCCAAAGATGAGATTGCCTTGGATCTCGACATCGGCTTCCCAGGCAAGCTGCAGCGCCCGCTCGATCTGGGCGCGGGTGATGTGTTTGCGCATGCTCTTCAGGATCGTGTCATCCACACTTTCGATGCCCAGGCTCAGGTAGCTGCATCCCGCGTCCTTCAGCTCTTGCAGCAGATCGGCGGTCACGAGATCCACCCGGACTTGTATATCCCAGCTGACCTGGTATTCCTTGATGCGCCTGCAGAACGCCGAGGCCCGATCGCGGTTCATGGAGAACAGTTCGTCCTGGATGTTGACGTGATCCAGGTGGTAGGTGCGCACCAGATGGTCAAATTCCTCGAAAAAGGCGTCCAGGGAACGCTGGCGGTAGCGCCGCCCTGTTGGGTGATAGCAGAAGGTGCATTCGTAGGGGCAGGAGCGGCTGGTGGCGATAGACATGATCCGCTTGGTGCCCGGCGGGAAGACCTGAGTCAGGTAGGTGCCCAGCTCGAAGCCCTCGTAGTCGGGCCAAGGCAAGGCGTCGAGGTTGGGGATTTCCTTGCGACGCGCGGTCTCCTTGAGTCCCTCTTCCGTGCGAAAGATGAGGCCTGCGATTTGCCCAGGGCTGCGACCCGTCTCTAGGGCTGCGGCAAGCTCGCACATGGTCTCTTCGCCTTCGCCGATGACGCCGAAATCCGCTTTGGTGCCCTCCATGACGACCGCAGGTTCGCTGCTCAAAAGTCCACCGCCGACGATCGTGAGCACCTCGGGTTTGTGTTCCCTAGCTGCCTGCAGGATCTGCTTGACCATGGTGTAGTGGCCGCTGAGTCCCCCTGTGCAGACCACGTCAATGCCCTGGTCCAGGCGTTCTGCGAGAAGTGCGGGGATGGGCCGAGGGCTGTGATTCAGGTTGAGCACTTCCACCTGGAATCCGGCCTGCTTCATGGCTGCGGATACATAAGCGATACCCAGGGGGAAGGTGTAGTAGTCTCCGAAGTTCACGGTGAAGCGAGGCAATACAAAGAGGTAGCGCATCCTGCCCCCTAGAGATGGCTGATCCTTTGGAAGAGCTGGGCGGCTTCGAATACCGTGGTCACGCCGAAATCCTTACCGTCCAGATAGAGCACCCCATTGGGCAGAAGGCCATAGATGAATTCCTCCTGCACCCTGGGTGGGGGAAACCCCTTGAATGCCGGATTGTTTCCATACTCCTGTCCGAACCAAGCCTCAAGTTCGGGATTTTCGCGGCGAGCGATCCGGGCTCGCATTTCGCAAAGCTTCTTCTCGAAGTTTGGATCATCGTCGTAGAGATACTGGACGGCTCGTTCGAAGTAGCGCTTCCAGTCGATGTGCCGAATGAAGTCCCGGGGGAGCAGCTTCCGGTTGATGGCGTCCACAATGCTCTGTGCATTGACGATTTCGTCCGAAGTAAAGCTGCAGGTCTCCAGGGGCGGATAGCCGAAGGGTTCTGGTTTGGTGCATGCGTCGTAGTGAGGGTCTCGCCCCTCGTTGTCGATCATGCTCAGTTGCGGAATGCCAAAGGGTGGATAAGGCGGATCAAAGCCGTGGCGAACGCGGTTCAATTCGGTGCCGCGGTAAGTATTGAAGGCACCAACGCTGGCGCCGGAGGTGCCGAACACCGCGATGGGAAAGTCCAGCCTCGCGAAGCGCTCGGTGAGGCACAGGGTGTAGCCCCCCGTGTAGAAGTCCTGCGTATTGCCGGGGTAGAAGCGCCCTGTCTTCTCCAGGATGCGGTTCTGTAGGCGCCGACTGAGGAGCGAGTAGCCGTAGCCGTTGGGTACATCATAGAAGGACAGCTCGTAACGGGCGTAGCGCTCCAGGGTCTCCCTGCTGTCCAGCCAGGTGAGCTTGGGGCCTTCGGGTTTTCGCATCATCGAGGGCGGAATTCGGATGAAATCCCGGAACCTGGGAACAAGAGCGCAGGGCCAGCCGTAGAAGACAAAATCAAACCGAAGGGCATCCAGGGGGTGTTCCGCGGTCTCGATTACCTTGGCCAGGGTCGAGAGGCCGTGGAGCAGCAGGCCGTCGTCGGAGCCCAGCCCTAGCACGTACTCGCCCCGGGCTCGGCTGTGGGCGAACTCGAAGCTATCCGCCAGGGCCAAGGAACCATCGGTCTTGAAGTAACGGATGTGCTTCGAATCCAGGCGGCGGATCAGTTCCAGCGTCTCGTCGTTGTCCTCGGTGCTGTTGTCGCCCACCACAATCTCGAAATCCCGGAAGTCCTGGGCCAGACAGGTCTGCAGGCAGTGTTCCAGGCAGGCGGCGTTGTTGCGGGTTGGAATGACGATGCTGAAGAGCGGGGCGCGCTCCGAGGGACGAATTCCAACCGGAGGCGGCGTGCCAGCGAGCCCCCGCTTGATGTAGCGGGCCTGGAAGCCTTCTTCGGGTCTGCTTGGATTGTTGTAGATCACCGTGAAGCGGTGACGAAGGGGTGCCAGACGTCCGGCCTGAGTAACGTCATAATGGACGATGACAGCTTCGCAGGGAGGGTCTGCCTCAATGCTGGGCTGGATTTGCGCAGCGGCGGCTGCCACGAAGTCATCCGGACAGGACTCCAGCTTTTTCAGCTCCAGCCACAGCACGCCGTGTCCCAGCGCATCCAGGGCTTCAAACAGGCGTTGGCTGCGAGGATCCATCTGTTTGTCCTCGCGTACGCGCACAAACAGATGGCGGGTGCCTCCCGCCACCAACTGTCGCCAAGTACGGAGCTGGGTGTCAGCCTGGGCTTCCGTGGAGAGGGGTGGGAGGGCCGGGCACGGCGACTCCTGAAGCAGTGCGAAGGCCTCGAAGACGATCGCATCCGTGGGAAACCCCTCGGCCCAGGCTGCATCAGCCAACTTCCGAGCCACCTCCTTCGTGAGTGTTCCTGAATCGCGTTCGAGGCACTGGAGGTAGGCGTCGAGGCTCATGCTTTGCCCCCGCGCTGTGCATCCCGCAGCGCCTCGATGACGATGGCCTGGTGTTCGGCTGACAGGCCCACAGAACAGGGGATGCTCACACCCCTTCGATTGAGGCGGGTCGATATGTCGCCGCCCAGGATCTGGGAGGCGCAATGGGCGGGGCTCTGGTGCATGGGCTGCCACAGCGGGCGGGCCTGGATCTTCCGCTGGTCGAGGAAGCGGATGAGGGCCCGGCTGTCCATGCCGAAGGCGGCCTCGTCGACCAGAATCGTGAACATCCAGAAGATGCTGCGGGCCCAAGGGGCTTCCTGATTGCAGGTGATGCCGGGGATCCCGGGCAGTGCCTGCAGGTAATGGGCGGCGATGCGGCGCTTGGCTTCCACGAAGGTGTCCAGCTGCTCCAGCTGCGCACAGCCGATGGCGGCCAGCACATTGGACATCCGGTAGTTGAACCCTACCTCACCGTGTACGAATTCGATGGGATCGTCCTTGGCCTGGGTCGTGAGGTACTTGCTGCGGCGGGCCGAGGCTTCGCAGTGGCTCAGGATCATGCCGCCCCCGCCCGTGGTGATCACCTTGTTGCCGTTGAAGCTGATGCAGGCGAGCTCTGCATCGCCGCCCACGGGTCGGCCTTTGTACAAAGCACCAAGGCTCTCGGTGGCGTCCTCCACGAGGGGCAGCTCGAAGCGGCGGGCCAACTCCTGCAGCGGATCCATGTCCACCGGATGACCCAGTACATCCACCGGCAGCAGGGCCCGCACCCGGCGGCCCGTCTTTCGGTTGCGCAACACACCGTTGGAGGCGGTGCAGTCCTGTTCCAGGAAGGTCTTCACCCGCTCCGGGTCCATCTGCCAGTAGGTGGGCTCCGCATCCACCAGCAGGGGATGCGCGCCCAGGTACCGGATGGCGTTGACGGGGGCGATGAAGGTGAGGTCCGAGACCAACACCTCATCCTCCGCTTCCACCCCGGCGACCATGAGGGCCGTGTGGAGGGCCGAGGTGCCGTTCACCGTGGCCACTGCAAAGGCGCTCCCGGTCCGGGCGGCGGTTTCCTGCTCGAAGCGGTCCACGTACGAGCCCACCGAGGACACCCAGCCCGTGTCCAGGCACTCCTTCACATAGGTCCACTCGTGGCCGGAGATGCTGGGCACCGAAAGGGGGATGAAATCCGTGGACGCATGCTTCGGGGAACCGTCGATCAGCATGAAGTGGCTCCATAGGCCCGCGCATACCAGCGCAGGGTGAGATCCAGTCCGGTCTCGAGGTCCACCTGGGGTTCGTAGCCCAGCAGGGCGCGGGCGGTGTCCAGGGCGGGAACCCGACGGGCGATGGGATCGTGGGCGGCCGGAACGGGTTCCAGCGGCGCGGTGCTTTGGGCCCAGGCCTGGATGCGGCCAGTGAGCACTTCGATGGTCACCTCCGCGCGGTCATTGCCGATGTTCACGGTGGCACCATCGGCCTCGGTTCGGCGCATGGCGGCGATGGTGGCCTCCACCGCATCCGAGACGTAGCAGAAGGCGCGACGGTGATCTGGGGAATAGACCTTCAGAGGATGCTCTCTCTGGAGCACTCGCTTATAGATTTGGGGAATGACGTGCTCGAAGCCCATGCGGGGGCCGTACACGTTGTGATAGCGCACGATGGTGAAGGGCAGCTGGTGCATCAGTCCGTACTGGGTGACGGCCAGCTCGCCGAAGATCTTGCTGCCCGCGTACGAGCTTCGGGGATTCTTCAGGTCTGTAAGCGCCAGAGGCACCGCCTCGGGAGTCGGGATCGGCAGGGGGTGGAATTGCTGGGTCCACGCATAGGCTTCACTGGTGGAGCTGAACAGGAACTTCCGAGTTCCGCCCTGGGCCGCCCAGTCCAGCAGGAGCAGGGTGGACAAGGCATTGACGCGGATTACCTCGTGGGGGCGTGCCAGGACGTTCTCCACGCCAATGATGGCCGCCAGGTGGTACAGCTCGTCATAGCCTGTGCCCAGGGCTGCGATGGCCGTGGGCTCGGTCAGGTCCAGGCAGCGCAGCTCCACGTTGGGCCGGGCGATCAGGCGCTCCAGGTCCTCGTCCTTGCGGCCCCGCACAAAGTTGTCTACCAGCACCAGCTGGTTGCCGGGATTTTGGGCCAGGGCCTCGGCAAGGTGGAAGCCCACAAAGCCAGCTCCTCCCGTGATCAGGATGCGTCGCGTTTGGTTCATCGCTCAAAGCCCTTCGTTCGCCAGTGGCCCTTGCCCACGCCAAATAACCGATGTCCGCGCGCATGCAAGGCCTCTGCTCGGGCATCGTCCAGGATGTTCTGCGCATCGACTACCACCGCGCCGGGCTTCAGGTGGGCAAGCCAAGTTTCGGGTTTCAGGTCCAGGTAGGCCCGGTGGGGGATTGCCAGCACAACGCCCTCGGCCTGGCGCAGGCAGGCCTCCAGGTTCTCGGCCACGGGGAAGTCCGGGCGCTCGGGCCAGCGGCGGGTGACGGGATCGTGGAGCAGCACCCGGGCACCCTGGGCTTGCAACTCGTCCACCAGAAGCTCCGTGGGCGTGTTGCGGGTATCGGGGACCTCGGCCAGATAGGAGAGTCCGCAGACTGCTACTGTGCGTCCTTCAAAACTGCCCAGCATCCGCTTGAGGAGCGACAGCGTGTGGCACGGCATCTCGAAGTTAATGCGCAGCGCCTCCAGGGTGACATCCAGTCGGAGATTGTTGTGGAAGGCGTGGGTGAGGGACCACTGGGCCAGCAGCGAGTCCTTGGTGAGGCAGTACCCGCCCACGCCGAAGCCCGGGTAGCGCATGTTGTCGTGGGTACCTTTGCGCACCCGGATGGAGTCCACGACTTCGAACAGGTTGATGCCGAGTTCCTCGGCCGTCAGGGTCCATTCGTGGATAAAGGCGATGTTGGCGGCCCGGTAAGAGTTCTCCAGCAACTTGGCCAGCTCTGAGGCCGTGGGCTGCGCGAGCGCCCGGACGGGGAAATTCTCTGTCTCCACGATCGCTTCCAGAAAGGCCTGGGCCCGGGCCGAGCTGGGGGCATCGATGCCCGCGAAGGTGCGCCAGAAGCGCCGGATGGAATCCACGTAGCGGGGGCCCGGCATCACGCGCTCGTAGGCGTGGGCCAGGAGCGGGCTGCCCGGAAGGCCCCGCTGCCGGAAGGCTTCCTGGAGAATCGGCAGCACGATCTGCTCGGTAGTGCCCATGGGCACCGTCGTCTCCACCAGGACCAGGGCCTCGGCCCGCATGTGGCGGCCGATGGCACGGATCGCGGCCTCGAAGGGCGCGAGGTTCAGGCGGATCTCCGTCGGGTCGCAGACCGTGCGATCTGCCACGTCCAAAGGGATGTCCACCACGATCACATCCGCCAGGCCGTAGGCCTCTTCCGCCACAGTGGCGTCCAGGTTTCCGACCTCCAAGACGGCCCGGTGGAGCATGGTCTCCATATCCGGATCGGGCGAGGGGAAGGGCGAGACACCCTCCTTGATCCGGGCCACCTTCCAGTAGGCCGAGGGGGTCGCCAGATCGATGCCCACCCCGTGGAAGGCCGGGCTGCCGTCCGCCTTCTGCGCATCGGCCACCACTGCGGCCATGGCCGTGCCCACGAAGCCGAGTCCCTGGACTACGACCACCTGGGCGCTGCGCGCCCGCCAGGCCTCCGCCTTTGCTTGGAGCGTGCGGAATTCCGCCTCGGTGGCCTCGGGAGTTGGAACCCCATAAGCCCTTCCATCGGGTGCGATAGAGAGGAGGGGCTCATTCATGGGTCGGGTGTCCATTCAAAAAGTCCTTCTGGGCCTGGGCGTAGTCCGGGTGATGGCCGATGTCCATCCAGTATTCCCGGATGGGAAAGCCCACGACGCGCCGGCCTGCGTTCAGCAGCCATTGGATGAGGTCGGTCATGTTGAAGGGGGTGTCCTGTGGGATGAATTGGTAGACCGTGGGCTGGAGCAGGTAGATGCCTGCGTTCACCAGCAGGTTCATGCGCGGCTTTTCCTGCAGCTTTGTGATGAGCGGACCCGTGCAGTCGATGACGCCGAATGGGACCTCCACCTGGTGCAGGTTGATGGCTACGGTCATGTCCGCCTCGTGCTCTTCGTGGAAGTCGAGCATCTTCTGGAAGTCGATCTCGGTGAGGACATCGCCGTTGATGACCAGGAAGGGTTCGTTGGGTTGGGCGATGAGCCCCAGGGCACCGCCAGTGCCCAGGGGGCGGTCCTCGTTGACGTATTCCATCTCCACACCGAAGGACTGGCCGTTCCCGAAGTGCTCCATGATTTTTTCGGGCATGAAGTGCGTGGTGACCTTCATCTGGCGGATGCCAGCATGGCGCAGCTTCTCGACGATCCATTCCATGACGGGGCGGCCCCCCACGGGGAGCATGGGCTTGGGAATCTGGTCCGTGAGGGGCTTGAGGCGCGTACCGAAGCCGCCCGCCATGATGACGGCCCGCAGTCCCTGGGGCTGGGTGGGCAGGAGTTCGTTCAGGGTGACGATGTTGGTGACGCGCCCGGCTTCGTCCAGCAGGGGAATTTGGCGGACATGGCGTTCCTGCATGAGACGGAGCAGCTCGGTGGGATCGGTGTCCTCGGCGGCCGTAATGGCGTGGGGATTGGGTTCCAGGGCCTTGATGGCAAGGAGTTCGCCGATGGGCGTATCGAGACTGAGGCCCGCCAGGAGGCCGCGCCGAATGTCGCCATCCGTGATCACGGCGGAGAGTCGCTGCTCCTCGTCCACGATCAGGGCCGTGCCCAGCCGACCACTGGCATCAATGGCCCGGATCGTGTCCCTCAGTGTGGTGGCAGGGGCAATGTGCAGCGCTTGGAGATCCTGGAACGTCATCCATTGCCTCCTTTTTGCGTTCGAGTCCGGGGCGAGGCTGGGACACCCATTACGAGCTCGTCCGATAGCACATCCCGCACCACCACCGCGCCAGCGCCAACCAGGGAGCCATTGCCGATCCGCAGCCCTTGGCGGACCACGGCCCGGGCGCCCACATGGACGTACTCGCCAACCTGGACCGCGCCAAGCAGGCAGGCCCCGGGGGCGATGTGGGTGTGGCTGCCGATCAGGCAATCGTGTTCGACGATGGCGCCGGTGTTGATGATGACGTTGTCTGCGATTTCCGCATCCGGATTGATCACCGCGCAGGCCATCACCGTGATGCCCAGCCCCAGGCGCGCGGAAGGGGAGATCTGGGCCGAGGGATGGATGGCGCTGATGGGCTCCAGGCCACAGGCGAGGCCGTACCGAAAGAGGCGCGCCCGAAGCGCGTTGTCGTTGCCCAGGCCAATGAAGAAGTGTGAGACGCCCTCGGCGCGCAACTGTGGAAGGCGGGCATCCGATCCCAGCACCGGCAGTCCGTGCTGCTCGATGATTCCAGCTTCCGAGATGGGGTCCAGGAGCCCGATAACCTTGCAATCGGAGTTCTGGCGCAGCGCGTCCAGCACCACTTTCGCGTGCTGACCGGCGCCGAGTCCCACCAGAGTTCTCACGGGTTGTTCCTTTGTCCTTGAAATGTTGTTCGGATTCGATGATGCGGTCTTGGTTCAGCCGAGGCCCAGGTCGGAAAACCTCTTTGGGATCAGGCTTTCGATGGGAATGCGCCGCAGGGTCCTGGCGATGACGGCTGAGGCCATTTCCGGGCCCTGGTAGGGGTTCCCGGAATGGCGGAGGCCCTTGGCGAAATCTGGTGAAAGCGCCTGACGGATCCCCCTGCGGATCTCCTCTCGTCCATTACCCGTGTCGATGACGTTGGCGCCGCGGGTTCGGCCTTTCTGGCGGTTGCCGATGTTCACGACGGGCAGCTGGAAAGAGGGCGCCTCCAGGAGGCCACTGGAGGAGTTGCCCACCATGGCGGCGGCCAGGCGCATGAGGCTGAAGTAGGCCTGGGTGCCCAGGTTGTCCACCAGCCGGGCCCGGGGATGCCCGGCGACGAAGGCCTGGATCGCGGTGATGATCTTCCGTCCGGCGGTATCCGCATTGGGCAGCGTGAATACCAGGGGATTCGGCAGATCCTCCAGGGCGGCCAGTAGCTCAGCGATCTGCGCCTCGGTCTGATCGAATTCGGTGGTCACGGGATGGTAGGTCACGAGCAGGGGCGCTTCGTTCAGGCTCAGGTCGAACCGGGCCTCCAGCTCGGAGGCCTCTAGGAGGGGGAGATCCCGCAGGCTATCCAGGGAAGGGGCGCCCGAGACATGTACGCGCCAGGGTTCCTCTCCCATCTGGCGGATGCGGCGGGCATGGTCCTCGGTGGAGGCGAAATGCAGGTGGCTCAGCTTGGTGATGGCGTGGCGCAGGCACTCGTCGATGGCGCCCTCGGTCACCTCGCCCCCGTGGATGTGCGCCACGGGGAGGTTGAAGGGCAGGGCCGCCAAGGCCGCCGCGATCATCTCGAATCGGTCCCCCAGCACCAGGAGCAGGTCCGGGCGTTGGCGGCCGAAGGCCTGGGCAAAGCCCATGACGCCGATTCCCATGGACTTAGAGATGCCTTCCGGGGCATCGGAGGAAAGCAACATCTCGATGCGCTCGGCAATGTGGTAGCCGTCCCGTTCAATGTCCCGCACGGTGCTTCCGAATTCTGGTGCCAGGTGCATGCCCGTAACGTAGAGGCTCAGTTCCAGGCCCGGGTCGTTCTCGATGGCGCGGAGGATGGAACGGTAGATGCCATAGTCCGAGCGGGCGACCGTGACGACCCCGATGCGCCTCATGCAAGGTCCTCCCAACTAAGGAGGGCATCCCGGGAGATGGCTCTGCAAGTACAGCGGCCTGTGATGTGGGGCAGAAGGCTGGGGGGCAGGCCCGTGCCGGGCCGCTTGATCGTCAACCAGTCCTGGGTGAGCTTCGTGCCCGCTGGGATATCCCGAGCCGCTACGATGCTTTTCCGGGCGATGGCAGCGGTGTTGGCCTCGCAGGGAGCAGGGATCTTGAGTCCGTGCCCCAGGGCGGACTCCACGCGTCGGATGCCTTGGATCATGGTTTCCAGCTCCGCGGGCTCCAGGGAGGTCTGCTGATCGGGGCCGGGCAGGCTGCGGTCCAGGGTGAAGTGCTTCTCGATGATACAGGCGCCCAGGGCGGCAGCGGCCAGAGGCACGACGATCCCCTCGGTGTGGTCCGAGTAGCCCACCGGGCGCTGGAAGGCCGCGGCCAGGGTCGCCATGGCCCGGAGGTTGGCGTCGGAGGCCTTGGTGGGATAGCTGCTCACGCAGTGCAGGAGCGCCACCGGAGGGTTGCCCGCTGCGGTGATGGCCTGAAGGGCGAGCTCAACTTCTCCGAGGCTGGCCATGCCCGTGGAGAGGATTAGGGGGCGTCCCTTCCGCGCCAGATGGGCCAGGAAGGGGAGGTTCGTGATCTCGCCCGAGGGGATCTTGAAGGCTGGAATTTCCAGGGATTCCAGCAGATCTGCGCTGGCCTCCTCGAAGGGGGTGGATAGGAACAGGATGCCCAGGCGCTGGCAGTGGGCCATCAGTTCCAGGTGCGCCTCGCGGCTCAGTTCGAGCCTGCGCAGCATGTCCAGTTGGCTCTCGCTGGTGCCGGTTTGCTGTTTTTGATACTCAGCCTTGGGCGCGGCCTCGGTGACCAGACGGGAGGCCTGGAAGGTCTGGAACTTGACAGCGTCTGCTCCCGCCTTGGCGGCAATTTCCACAAGGCGCTTGGCCTCGCCGAAACCCCCGTTGTGGTTCACGCCGGCCTCGGCGATCACAAAACAGGGCTGATCCAGGCCAAGGGTCTTCTCGCCAATCTGGAAGCGGGGACGCAGCATCCGGAACCTTTGCACTCAGGGCTGGGTGTCATCAAAAAGATGCATGTTCTCCCAGACTTCCTCCCTAGGCAAAAATGGGGCCATGTCCTCCAGGGGGCGGGACTCGAAGGTGCCATCCTCCCGGCGGAAGGCGGAGGCTTTGGGGCTGATGGCCTGATCCGGCGAAATGTTCACTTCGCACAGGCAGGGGCCTTCCATGGAGATTACCCGGGCGATGCCTGCCTCCAGGTCCTTGTGGCTGCGGATCTGGCTGAAGGTCAGGCCGAAGGCCTGGGCCAGGGCAGCGAAGTCCGGGTTGGCTACGCCGGAGCTGGCGTCGGCACCCACGAAGAATCCGTTGAAGAAGGCGTTCTGGGTGGCGCGGATGCTGGAGTAGCCCTGGTTGTTGAAGACGAAGATCTTGATGGGCAGGGCATTCTTGCGGATGGTCATGAGTTCCTGGACGTTCCACAGGAAGCTGCCATCCCCAGTTACCAACACCGTCCGGCCTTCCGGCCGGGCAGCCCCCGCGCCCACCGCCAGGGGCAGGTCCCAGCCCATGGCGCCCCAGTTGGCAGTGACGATGGTTCGCTGCCCCCGCTTCACCTTGAAGGCCTGGTAGTGGCTCACGATGTCCATGCCATTGCCCGTCACTAACGTATCCCCTTCCTCCATGGCCTCCGCTAGGCGATCCATGAAGACGTAGGTGTTCACATGTTCCGTGTCCTGCATGAAGGCTTCGGCGAGGATGGGATAGTCCTGTCTCCAGCGCCTGCAGGCCTTGGCCCAGCGGGGGTCCGGCTGCAGGCGCGTCGTCTTCAGGGCTTCCAGCAGGCACTTGATGAAGGGCCCGATATCGGCCTGTACGGCAAGGTCCGCCTGGATGGGCTGGTGGTGCAGCTGGCCTTCGTCGATATCCACGAGGATCTTGAAGGCCTTGGGCGCGAATCCCTGGATGTTGAAGCCGGTCTTGGTGATGCAGAGGCCCGAGGCCAGGCTCAGGATGCAATCCGCGTTTTGGATGGCAAAATTAGCCCGCCTTTGTCCGGCTGTCCCAAAAATGCCCATGTTTTGAGGATGGTCCTCCCAGACGAGGTCCTTGGCGCTGAAGGGCATTACGACTGGCAGTCCACTCTGCTCCAGCAGGGCCAGGAAGGCCTCCTGGGCCCGGCCGCGATGGATGCCGTTGCCCGCCAGGATCAGGGGGCGCTTGGCCCGGGTGAGGGCGTCGACGATCTCGGCCAGGGCCAATGGTTCCGCTGCCACGGGAGGCGGCTCGAAGCCTTGCAGCTCACGTTCTTCCACCATGGCACCCTGCACATCCAGGGGCAGGTCTATCCA
>DAOPYE010000043.1:0-20486 GCA_035352715.1 Holophaga sp.
CACGGGGCGGCTGACCAGCAGCTTGTTGTAGCGCTCGTCGTCCACCACCTGCTGCAGTCCGGCGGCGATGGCCAGCAGGGTCTTGCCCGTGCCCGCCTTGCCCAGCAGGGTCACCACCTGCACAGAATCGTCCAGCAACAGCTCCAGCGCGAACTGCTGCTCACGGTTGCGGGGTTTCACGCCCCAGGGCGGCGCTTCCATGCGGCGCAGGGGCAACACCCGCCCTTCCCGGCCATGGAAACGGCCCAGGGCCGTGTGGGAATCGTTCGTGCGGTCCACGAGGGTCACGAACTGGTTGGGCTGGATCAGCTTGTCCTCGGGCGGCACAATCCCGCCGTCGTAGAGCAGATCCACCATCTCGGGATCCACCTCCCAGGACATCGTGCCCGTATACAGCTCGTCCAGTTCCACGCGATCCGTCGAGTAGTCCTCCGCCTGAAGCCCCACGGCGTCGGCCTTGATGCGCAGATTGGTGTCCTTGCTCACGAGCACCACCCGCTCTTTGTGCGTGTTCAGCAGTTCCTTGGCGCAGGCCAGGATCTGGTTATCGGCCTTGTGCTTGTCCAGCAGGAAAAAGCCCATCTCCCCTGTGTAGGCAGCCACGTCCACCTTCAGCATGCCGCCGCCTTCCATGCGGACGCCCTGGCTGAGGCTGCCCATCGCGCGCAGCTTGTCCAGCTGCCGGGAGACCGCGCGGGCGTTGCGTCCGATCTCGGTCTGATCCTTCTTGAAGTTGTCGATTTCCTCGATCACCACGATGGGGATCACGACCTCGTGTTCCTGGAAGTGGAAAAGCGCCTGCGGATCGTGCAGCAGAACGTTCGTGTCCAGGACAAAGATCTTCTTGCTGGAAGCGACCATGCGGAACTCCTTCGAACGCCTCATGTGTGGGGGCACTGCCAGGAAGCCTAGCAGCGGCAAAGGCTGCGTGCGAGCTTTGGGCTAGGTAGAGACCTGCGCATAGGTCGACCAGTTGCGCCCCTCGACGTTGATCACTCGCGTAACGCGATCAAACCCCAGGATGGTGTTAACGAAGTTGCCCTTGCTCCGCTCGGCCTCACCCCCCAAATCCGCGGGGTAGCCCAGATCGGAGTGTGCGCGAAGCGCCTCCTGCATCTGCGGCACCCCTTCTAATGACCTCTTGAAAGGAACCCGTCCGGATCAGGCCGATGTCATGCATCTGGATGGGCAGCGCGTTCGTCCAGGAAAGCATGCCCACCGTGGTGTTCCGCACAAAAGAAGCTGCCCCTGGATTGCCCTCGCCGAACGGCCGCTGAAGCTCGGCATCAAGGCCGAAGACGGCCACATTTCCGGAACGCCCCGTTTCGACCAGGCTCTGGATTTCCGCGAGCTTCGCCCGCCGAATCCGAAGCCCAGCATTACGGATTCCGTCGATGACGTCAGGGTGTCCAGGGGCAGGTTCATGTTTGTTCCAGGCCGCTTCAGCCGCGCCATTCCTCCGCGTCACCGGGCACCAGTTCGCTGGTCGCCTTGATGTGGGCGATCAGTTCATCGACCTGGCAATAGGCCACCGCGGAATAGGTGTCGGAAGCGCCGTAGTAGATCGCGATGCGGCCGGTGGCAGCGTCGGTCAGCGTCGCGCAGGGGAAGCAGACATTGGGAACGAAACCCGCCGTCTCGTAGGAGACTTCGGGCGTCAGCAGGTAGTCGCGGGTGCGGTAGAGCACCTTGGCGGGGTTTTCCAGATCCAGCAGCGCCGCGCCCATGGAATAGACAAAGCCCTGGCAGGTGCCGGAAACACCGTGGTAGATCAGCAGCCAGCCTTCCGTGGTCTCGATGGGAATGGGGCCCGCACCGATCTTCACGCTCTGCCACCAACCCGTGCCGCCCTTGGTCATCACGCGGCGATGGCGGCCCCAATAAACCAGATCGGGGCTTTCGCTGATGAAGATGTCACCAAAGGGCGTGTGCCCCGAATCCGAGGGCCGGCTCAGCAGCAGGTACTTGCCATTGACCTTGCGCGGGAAGAGCACGCCGTTGCGATTGAAGGGCGTGGCGGGGTTCTCCAGGCGCGTGAACGTCTTGAAGTCCCGGGTCTTGCCCAGGCCCAGCGCCGCGCCGCCGAAGTCCACACACCAGACGATGTAGTAGACGTCCTCGATCTTCACGACGCGGGGATCGTACGCGTAGTTGGGCTGGTAGGGCCTGCCCTGCTCATCCCGCCATGCGATGACCTCGTTGTTGATATCCCAATGCAGGCCGTCCTTCGAAAATCCCGCGTGCAGCAGGGCCTTGCCATGCTTGTGGTCGGCGCGAAAGACGCCAGCGAAGCCATCGCCAAAGGGCACCACCGCGCTGTTGTAGATCCTCGCCGTGCTGGGGGTGGGATTCCAGTTGATGATGGGGTTTTCGCTGTGACGCCAAAGCACCTGACCAACCAAACCGGCGGGCTTGTCCTGCCACGGAATATTGGGAAGTGCGCTGCCGATGATCGTGCTCATGGGACATCCATCCTGTGCGAAGAAGGTTGGGACGCGAATGCTTCGCGCAGGTGCAGCATAGCGATAGCCCTTGGGTCCCGGCTACTGCTCATTGATATCGCAAACATCGACCCCACAACCCGGCATAAAGCGCATTTACGCAAGACCTTGACAGGTCAAGCGCTGACAGGGGTCGTCAGCCCCGAAAGGCCCATGGACACGGCAAGCAGCTGCGCCTCCAGTGCAGACATCCAGCGCAGAGTTAATACCTGCATTCGAGGCATCAGCGCTCGGTCCGCCCCTCTGTCTGGAAGCCAGGTTCTGGAATGCCTGCTGGAGCGAAGACCACGCTTTCTGCGCCGACATGGCATTCCCGAATCCAGGACCATGCCAAGGACGGCGAGCGCGGTAGCCATCGGATCGCTGCCCCAGGAGTCCGTGGTCGGCTTAGACTGCGGGAGCGCCTGGGCCTGTGACCTATTCCTCGAATTGCAGCAGATGGCCGGATTTCTTGGCCTTGGTGCGCAGGTAGTAGAGATTGTGCGGATTGGCGGCGAGCTGGTGCTGTTCGCGCTGGACGCGGATGCCTGACTGCTCCAGGGCCTCGATCTTCTTGGGATTGTTCGTCAGCAGCTTCACCTTGCGAACGCCGAAGAAACGCAGCATCTCCACGGCGGATTCATAGGAGCGCAGATCATCCTCGAAGCCCAGGGCATGGTTGGCTTCCACCGTGTCCAAGCCCTGCTCCTGAAGCGCATAGGCCTTCAGCTTGTTCAGCAGGCCGATGCCCCGGCCCTCCTGTCGCAGGTAGAGCACGATACCGCCGTGTTCGGCGATGTGGCGCAAGGCGGCGTGAAGCTGCTCGCGGCAGTCGCACTTCAGGCTGCCGAGCACATCGCCGGTCCAGCACTCGCTATGGATGCGCACATCGATGCGCTTGCGCGCGTCGATATCGCCGCTGACCACCGCGAGATGCTCCTTGCCCGTCCGCTTTTCAAGAAAGCCGTAGACCGTGAACTTGCCGAAAAGGGAGGGCACGTGGGCCTTGGCGACAAAGGGGATGGCTTCCGTCTCGAAGCGGGTGACCAGCTCGAGGGGAGAATCTGGGCCTAGGATCGGTGCGCTGCTGCTGTCCGTGGGGCACATGGCGAGCTTCCGTGTAAAGGGGTGAAAAAGGGGACGTCTATAGGGGTGTGTAAAGATCTGGGCGAAGGGTCGCCACCAATAAGCTGAGATGCGCCATCCTTCAAGCCTCGAACACATCCTTTCGGATCTGGGCCTGCACCGCCGCATCGACCTTATTCTGGGCTTCAAGCATCGGTCCGTCCAGCTTCACGCCAGAGGCCAATCGGTGTCCGCCGCCGCCGAACGCGCGGCAGACGGCGTTGACATCCACCCGCTCCCGCGACCGAAGGCTGGCCTTGATGCGGCCATCCTCGGTTTCGCAAAGCAGCGCCGAGACTTCCACGCCCTGAAGCTCCAGCGGCTTGTTGACCAGGCCATCCATATCGTCATGGGTGGCGCCGCAGGCGTCCAGATCGCCCGAGGTGAGGGAGATGCGCGCGTAGCGGCCCTCCTGGGCCAGTGTCATGCCGTCCACGGCGCGGGCCATAAGCTTCAGGCGCGGCAGGCGGCCCTGATGGTAAAGCTGCTGGTAGACCCGCGCCGGCTCGACGCCATCCTCGATCAGGGAAGCGGCGATATGGTGCACCGCAGCCGTGGTGTTGGAGTGGCGAAAGTTCCCGGTGTCATCGACCAAGCCCGCGTACAGGGCCACCGCCACGGGGCGAGGCAGCGGCCGGGCCATGCGGGGCGATATTACGCCGAACACCAATTCAGCACTGGCGCTGGCGCTGGCATTGGTGAATTCCATGTCAAAGCCTCCGGGTTCATGCTTCAGGTGATGGTCCAGGCACGTCTTCAGGGCCTTGGATGCCGCAAAGTGCGAAAGCATCTTCCCCAATCGTTTTGGTTCGGACGCATCCACCAGCACCCAGAGATCGGGCCACTGCGCCAGTTCCAGATGACGCTCGGGGTCGAAAGCTTCGATCAGGCACGCTTCGTCGATGAACGCCAGCGCCGACGGCAATCCGGGCGACACCACGGCGCGCACCTCCTTGCCGGATGCCCGCAGGTAATGCGCCAGCGCGACCATGGCCCCAGTGCCGTCCCCATCGGGGTTTTCATGGGTGGTCAGCAGAATGCGGTCATGTGCGTTCAGAAGTTCGGCAAAGCGGTCGAGCATGAATCCCCCTGTCTTCATGATCCCGGATCTTGCGTTCGGGACGAATCAGTCTTCTGAAATGGAGAGATGACAAATGTCTTCCGCTGGGCTTTCCATATCGAATGTTCAGCCAAGCCCGCCGCGATCAGATACTCACCAGACCAGGCCAGCAAGGGCCGCCAGCCTGCCGTTTCCTCGCAACGGAAAGCAGGTATCCCTGCCAGATCATGACCATCCGGCGCACTGATGAGCAGCTGCATTCCCTGCCATCGGGCCAATCGCCCCCCAGCATCGAGGCTTAGGGCAACAATCCGCTCAGTCCCCACTTTCCGATCCGAAACCATGCGACCGGCTTCCAGATCCAGATGAATCAGACGCCCATCCTCGGTGCCCACATATAACGCATGCCGGATTGGATCCATCGCCGAGGAGCATGCAACAGCCCCTTCGGGAAGTGGTATTGGCATTTGCATCTGGGCATGGGTGACATCCAAACGCTGCACTTCAGAGGGCACGCCAACCCCATAACCACCACGGATCACCAGCAGCTGGTCTCCGGGAAGCCAAGTGAGCAGCTGAATATTTCTCAGCGCCAAGCGCCAGGTGCGGAACGGTGGTTCGAAGAAGCGAAGACGCTGACCCGTTTTCGCGTCCGCCAACCACAGGGTGTCGTAGCAGATGGAAGCGAGGTATCGACCCGACGGGCTCGGAGCCACGGCATGGACTCCGCCCGGAAGTCGTTTCACCGATCCATTTTTGGATCGGAGCAGCAGGGCCTTGGCGTCTGGAGCATCAGGGTCGCCCAACAGGACACCCTTCCCATCCGGCATCCAGGCAAGGCTGTATTGACGTTTGCAGGGCATTTCCCAAGCGTGCAGGAACACGCCGGAACCCGCGTCAAACAACAAGACCGGACCAAATGTATCTCCCATCATCAGGGTCCGATGATCCGGAGATAGGCTTTGCGCCACGCTGGCGCAAACGGGCAGATGGATTTCCCAGTCCCTGGCCTGAAGGGGCCAAAAGAACAGCGTCATTCCAAAAAAACAGGCAATGGAAGCGCTAAAGATGCTCACGCTTGCTCTCCAGTTCATGCGGTCTGAAATTCTTCAGCTCCTGCACCACCTCGGACAACAGAGCCCGCTTGACCGCATAGGGCAGGAAGGCGCTCTTGAAGCCCATGAGGATGACATCCTGGATCTCCTCGAGCGTGAATCCCAACTGTTCGTGCAGCACCAGCAATTCGTGGCTGACGGTGGTGCCCGTCACCAGGCGATTGTCCGTGTTCACGGTGACGCGCAGGCCCAGATCGTAGAACAGGCGGATCGGGTGATCGGCCATGCGCTTGACGGCCTTGGTCTGGACGTTGGAGCTGGGACAGATCTCGAGGGGGATGCGGTGATCGTTGACGTAATTCAGCAGATCGCCGTCCTCGATGAGCCGCACGCCGTGGCCGATGCGATGGGCCCCGCACGCGTGGATCGCCTGGTGGACGCTTTCGGGACCGTAGGCCTCTCCCGCATGCAGGGTGCAATTGATGTTGTTGGCCAGCACGCGCCCGAAGGCATCCTTGTGGCGCTTGGCGGGAAAATCCTCCTCCGCGCCGGCTAGATCGAAGCCCACCACGCCCTTGTTCTTGAAGGCCACGGTGAGATCCGCCAGTTTCAGGGAGGTCTCGGGACTGATGTGGCGGATCCCGCACAGGATCACGCCTGTGTGGATCTGGTATTTCTTGCGGGCTTCCCGCAGGCCGTCCAGCACCGCCTGGACGATGTGATGCAGGCTCAATCCCTTCTGCTGATGAAGGATGGGACTGTAGCGGACCTCCAGGTAGCGGACGTTCTCCCTGGCCGCGTCCTCCGCCAGTTCGAAGGCCGTGCGGACCAGGGCTTCGTAGGTCTGCATCACGGAGAGCGTGACATCGAAGGCCTTCAGATACTCGACCAGGGACTTGCACTCTTCGCCCATCTGGACGAAGGGGCGCAACCCTTCCACCGTATCTGCGGGCAGCGCCACGCCCTGGGCCTGGGCCAGTTCCAGGATGGTCTCGATGCGAAGGCTGCCGTCGAGATGCACATGCAGATCCGTCTTCGGCAGGCGCTGAAGGTCTTCAAGGGTCAGTTTGGACATGGATTCCTCGTTCGGTCCCGGCCCATCCTTCATCGGCCAACGGATCCGCTTCCTCTCTTTAGGTATGAATCTGGGCTAGGCGTTCCAGGATGCGGCCCTCGTCCGCCGTGTCCTTGCACGCAGCGCACACCCCAAAGATCTGTAGGCTGTGATGCAAGGGGCGGAAGGCGTGCTCGGAGCAGATGGCGTCCTGGAGGGATTCCAGATCCGAACGGTAGAACTCGATCACGCGGTTGCACCCCAGGCAGATCAGGTGGTCGTGGTGCTCGTTGCCCAGGGCCGCTTCGTAATTGGCGTGGTTCGCCCCCAGGCTGTTCTTGCGCACCAGGCCGCTTTGCACCAGCAGATCCAGGGTCCGGTACACGGTGGCCCGGCTGATATCGCCGCCCGCGCTCCGAAGCTCCGCGTGCAGCGTCTCGGCATCAAAGTGCTTCCCGCTGCCGAAAACCGCAGCAAGGATCGCCAAGCGTTCGCCCGTCAATTTGAGCTTCCGGCCCCTGAGGAAGTGTTCGAAACGAAGCATTTCCTGGGTCTTCGGCGCGCTTCGTCCGGCGGGGGTGGCCATAGGGCCCTCCTGGCAAAGAAGAATTGTGGGGATAGTGAGAAAATGCGTCTTCCATCCCGATCGATTCATATTAAATTAACTCTTATCGACTTTTATAAGGATCTATCATGCCGCTCGCCATAATCCAGGCCTCCTCTCTATCCAGCGCCCAGAAGCAACGCATCGGCGAACAGATCCTGAACGCGTTCCACCGCGAGGGCGTCCCCGCCAGCTCGGTGGTGGTGCTATTCAAGCGCGACGAGGCGGACATCCTGCTGGAAGGTGGCGTGCTGATCGAAGCGCCCACCCCCGCGCTGCCTGTCGCCCCCAGCGTGATTGCCCCGTCTATTCCGCAACCCGCAAGCGCGTCCATCAGCCAGAGCATCGCCCCGGCGAGCCCTTCTTCCGATTTCAAGACCCGCCCCCGGCGCACCAAGTCCGAACTCCACGACCTGAAGGCCGGCCTCATCAAGCTGCTTCAGCTTCAGGGCGCGGTTTCCAGCTTCACCGCCCAGGAGGAACTGGGCCTCAAGGACTGCGACTGGGCGCCCGCCACGCTGCGTCGGATGTTCTCGGAGCTTGAAGACGAGGGCAGCATCGTGAAGCAGGGCCAGAAGCGCGGCACGCGCTACGTCTGGAAGGGCATCACCAGCCAGCCTGTCTCGGGTGCCCCCAAGCTCGTGAAGCGCGTGGAAGAAGGCGAAGGCGAAGCGATCGAAACCGAAGAATAGTCCCATCCCATGCTAGGATTTTGAAACGCAGCCCTCCATGGGCTGCGTTTCTCTATCGGGAGACCCATGCTCTTCGATTCGGCCAGCTCCTTCGGGCGCACTTTCCGCATCGTGACCTTCGGCGAAAGCCATGGCGCCGCCGTGGGCGTGGTGATCGACGGCGTGAAGCCGGGCCTGCCCTTTGATCTGGAGGCCATCCAGAAGGAGATGGATCGCCGCCGCCCCGGGCAAAGCAATCTCGTCACCCCCCGAAAAGAGGCGGATCAGGTTCAGGTGCTGTCTGGCGTTTTCGAGGGTCAGACCACGGGACACCCCATTGCCCTGGTCGTCTTCAACGAGAATCAGCGCAGCGGCGACTACAAGGCCATCGCCGAACTCTTCCGTCCTGGACACGCCGATTTCACCTACCAGAAGAAATACGGACTGCGGGATCCCCGCGGCGGAGGTCGCTCCAGCGCGCGGGAGACCCTCGCGCGCGTGGCAGCGGGCGCCTGGGCCAAGCAGCAGCTTGCGGCCCTGGGCGTGAAGATCCGCGGATTCAATCGGGAAATCGCGGGCATCGCCGGAACGCGCGTGGACTGGGAATTCGTGGAGCAGAATCCCTTGCGCGCCGCCGACCCATCCGTGTTCGAGGCCCAGAAGGCCGCCGTGGAAGCCGCCCGGGATAGCCACGATAGCGTCGGCGGCATCTGCGAGGTCTGGATCGAAGGCCTGCCCACGGGCCTGGGCGATCCGACCTTCGCCAAGCTGAACGCCCTGCTGACGTACGCGGCCATGACCATCCAGGCGGTCAAGGGCGTGGAAATCGGCGCGGGCTTTGATTCTGCACGCAAACAGGGTTCCGAGAACAACGATCCCTTCACCCCGAATGGCCCCTCCAAGAACGATGCGGGTGGCATCCTGGGCGGCATCTCCACGGGCGCGCCGGTGATCCTGCGGCTGGCGGTGAAGCCCACCAGCTCCATCAGTCGCCCCCAGCAGACCATCACCAAGGACGGCCAGACCACGGAAATCGTCGTGCACGGCCGCCATGATCCCTGCATCTCGCCCCGCGTGGTGCCCGTGGCCGAGGCCATGGCTGCCCTCGTGGTCTACGATCTCTGGCTCACCCAGCAGGAGCTGAAGGAAGACTCCGTGCCTGCCCTCGACGAATGGGACTGGGACGCCGTGGATCGCATCCTGGGCCAGTGAAGTATCTCGTCCTCGGCGGTGGCATCTCGGGCCTGTATGCGGCCTGGCTGTTGCTGCGCGCGGGCGAAGACGTTGAAGTGTGGGAGGCCAGCAGCGCTTTCGGCGGCTGGGCCCAGACGTGCTTCTGGCCTGGAGAGGATGGGACCCTTGGATGGCTGGAGCGCGGCCCGCAAAGCCTCTCCTGGCGCAAGGGCTCATCGCTGGATCGTCTGCTATCCGAACTGGGGCTGTCGTTCGAGGTCGCGCCCCCCAAGCCTCGGGGGATTCTGAAGCAGGGAAGGATCCATCCCATGCCCTGGGGACCGGGCTGGCTGGGCAGCTCCCTGCTGCCCGTCTCGGCGCGCCTGCGCATGCTGCTGGAGCCCTTCCACCGCCGGGCCTCGAGCGAAGAAAGCCTGCAGGCATTCATCGCCCGTCGATTGGGCCCCGTCTTTGCCCGCGAGATCCTGCCCGCCCTGAGTTCTGGCCTGCTGGGCGAGCACCCGGAACGGATCTCCGCGGCCGCCCTGCCCGTCTTGGCGCGCCTGGAAGCCAAGGGCGGTCTGGCGCTGGGCGCCCTGCGCCAGACCCTGTTCGACGGTCCAGAGGCACGCGTCATTCCGCGATCCAAGGACCGTCTCGGCATCGGATTGCTAACGGAAACCCTGGCCGCCCGGCTTGGAGACAGGGCCATCGCCGATCTCCGTGCCCTCAGCATCGAAGCGCTTCCGAACCAACGCTGGCGCGTCTTTGGTGATGGTGTTCAACGCGACGTGGATCGCGTGATCCTGGCCCTGCCCGCCTTCGAGGCCGGACGCCTGCTGGCTCCCCTGGCGGGCGCAGCCGCGGTGATGACGGATCTGCCCTACAAATCCGTTCGGACGCGGCACAGCCGCCATACCCTGGTTCCCGGCTGGCAGAGGGGCTTCAGCGTGGTGGCCGCGCCTTGCGACGGCGAGGGCATCCTCGGTGCGAGCCTATCGGCCAAGGGCGATCCGCGCGTCCCGCCGGGCTTGCTCCAGCTCAGGATCTTCGGCGAGCAGACCGCGAACTTTGAAAGCGCCATGGCATGGTTCCCGGGCCTTCCTCCCGCTTCCCAAAGCCGCACAGAATCCGCGGACGCCGCGATCCCGAACCCCGCCCCGGGGCAGATGACCGAACTGCGACGGGCCGCCGCGGCGCTTCCAGAAGGCCTTGCGTGGATCGGCGTGCCTCGGTTCGGCACGGGGATCGTCGAGGCCATCGAACAGATCCGGCGCCTCGAATTTCTCCTCAAAGCTTGACTTTGCGAAATAAAAACGAAAACTTAAGCCATGGACACGCTCCTGATCCCTCGTGAGCCGCAGGCAGGGCTTTTCGGCAACCTCCGCGTAGAGCCGGAAGAAGCCCGCAGCATCCTTCGCCCCCAGCGGGACGAGCACTTTGGCTTCGGCTACGCCTTGAGCCCGTACCGTGGATGCGCCCATGGGTGCCGCTACTGCTATGTCCGCGAATACCCCAACGCCCTGCACCCAGTGGATGAATGGGGCCGCTGGTCCTCGCCCAAGCTCAACGCGCCCGAACTGCTGTGGCACCAGCGCCATAAGCTGCACGAGCAAACGGTCTTCCTGTCCACCGCCACCGACCCCTACCAGCCCATCGAAAAGGAGTTCCGGCTGACGCGGGCCTGCCTCAAGGTGCTGCTGGCCTGCCCCACCACCCGGGTGACCGTCCACACGCGATCTCCCCTGGTGGTCCAGGACCTCGAACTGCTTCAGAGCTTCGGCCCCCGGCTCCAGGTGGGTTTCTCCATCCCCACCGACGACGACACCGTGCGGCAGATCACTGAACCCAAGGCCCCCGCCATCCCGTCCCGCTGGGCGGCGGTGGAGCGGCTGGCGCACGGCGGCATCTCCGTGGGCCTTTCCGTCACGCCCCTGCTGCCCATGGTGGACCCCGCCAGCTTTGCCCGGCGAGCAAGGGAAAGCGGCGTCAGCAGCCTGTGGGTGGGGCGGCTCCGCCTACTGAAAGAGGATCCGTTCTACGATCTGCTCGCCCAGCACCACTGGCTCAAGGCGCTAGATCCGGACTACGCGGAAGAAATCCGGGAAGCCCTTCGGGATGCGCTGCCGCCCGAGAAGAAGCCGCGGACAAGAACCCCCAAGGTCAAGCGGGGCTGCGGCCGCCCTGTGCAGCCGCGACTCCAGTCCATGCAGGCCCAGCAACCAAGCCTATTTGGCGAGGCGGGTTGATAGGCGGGTTGATCGTTTTCCGATGACCCATCTTCCGTCTGCATCGCTCAACGCCCCACGAACGGCGCTTCATGGGACAATGGGGCTCCCATGAACACGCTCGCGCTCAAATACCGTCCCCGTCTGCTCACGGATCTCGTGGGGCAGGAGGCCAGTGTTCGCGCCCTGACCAACGCCCTGAACCGGGCCAAGGCCGCGGGCGGCGCCATTCATCACCAGGCTTTCCTTTTCGCGGGCGTTCGCGGCACAGGCAAGACCAGCACCGCGCGCATCCTGGCGCGGGCGCTGAACTGCCAGGAAGGACCGACGCCCACTCCCTGCGGCGTCTGCGACGCCTGCCAGGCTTCCGATCAGCCCGACCGGAACCTGGACATCATCGAGATCGACGCCGCCAGCCGCGCCAGCGTGGAAGACGCCCGCGCGCTCCGCGAGCAGGTCCAGACCCGACCCGCTTTCTGCCGCTACCGCGTCTACATCATCGACGAAGTCCACATGATGAGCCGCAGCGCCTTCGACGCGCTGCTGAAGATCCTGGAGGAACCTCCCGCCCACGCAGTGTTCGTGCTGGCCACGACGGAACTCCAGGATGTGCCCGACACCATCAAGAGCCGCGTCCAGATCTATCCCTTCCGCCTGATCCCGCCCGGCCTCATCGAATCGCGCCTCAAGCATGTCTGCGACAGCGAGGGCGTGACCAGCGATGAAGGCGCCCTGCGTCTGCTGGCGGAAGCGGGACAGGGCTCCATGCGCGATGCGCTCACGATCCTGGACCGCGTCATCGCCGCCGGGGATGGCCAAGTAGCCGAAGACATCGTGCGCGAACAGCTCGGCATCGTCCCCGCCGTGCGCGTGCAAGCCATTCTCGAAGCCATCCTGAAGGCCGATTGCGCCGAGATCCTGGATCAGTGCCAGGCCCTCAACGCGGTGGGCACCGATTGGCCCAGCTTCTGGCGCGAACTCATGCAGGCCTTCTGGGTGCGCATGGAATCCGAGACCCGCCGCGGCGCGGGCCCCCAGGACATCCTGCGCCTCTCCCGGATGCTGCACCTGCTGCTTTCCCGCGAGCGGGATCTGCGTGACACCAGCCTGCCCCAGGTGGTGGTCGAACTGGCGCTGATCACCGCCGCCCAGTTGCCCCATCTCGCACCGCTGGACGCCCTGGCGCGTCCCGGGGCCGCTGCTGGCGCCGGTGCAGGCCTGCCCGCCTCACCTGCGCGTTCTGCGCCTCCCCCCCGCCCTGAGGCGGGGGCCGCCGCGCGGGCCGCGGTCCCTCCAGCGAGCGTGCCCGCACCCCGGCCTGAGGCTCGCCAAGAAACCCGGTCCATTCCCACCCTGCAGCCAGCGCCCTCCCACCGGGCCGACGACACGGCTGCCCGCATGGAAGCGTCGGACGGCTTGGCTGCCAGTCCCGCCTCGGGTCCAGCGTCGAATGCCGCTTCCGAGCTGGAACCTATCGCCGATCCCGGAAACCTGGAGCAGCTTCGCAAGGGCTGTTCCGAAGCCCTGAAACAGGTCGGTCACGGTCTGCCGCGCACCCTGGGCGCCCTGCCCCACATGGCTGCGAACCTGAAGATGGAAGGACAGACCCTGCACTGGTTCTTTCCGCCGGATGTGCGCAACACCGTCCAGGATCTGGAAAACGAACAGGCCAATCCCCATCTGCTGAACGCCCTGGGGCGCGTCCTGCCCGGCCTGGGCCGCATGGTCATCACCTTTGAAGGCGCCCAGCACGGCCGCCCCGAGGATGTGCTGCGCGCGGACCCCGCCTTCCAGCGCCTGCTGAAGGAAACCGGCGGCGAAGTGGTTGATATCCGGCGGTCGGAGTGAACGTGGCGAACGAGGTCGAACACTGGCAGAACGCGCTTGAAGCCTGGATGGACGCCCACCACGAGACCGAAGACGGCGCCCACGACATCGCCCATTTCCGCCGCGTCTGGCGCACGGCCCAGGCCTTGAACGCCGCCGAGGGCCATCCCGCCGATCCCCTGGTGCTGCTGGCGGCGGCATACCTGCACGATATCGTCAGCCTGCCCAAGAACCACCCGGAGCGCCACGCCAGTTCGCGCCTCGCGGCGCTGAAGGCCGACCGCATCCTGCGCGGCCTGGGATTTCCCCTGGACCGGATCCTGTCCGTGCGCCACGCCATCGAGGCCCACAGCTTTTCGGCCAATATCCCCGCCCAGACCATCGAGGCGCGCATCCTGCAGGACGCGGATCGGATGGAAGCCCTGGGAGCCATCGGCCTGGCGCGTGTCTTCTACACCTCAGGCCGCATGCAGCGCGCCATGTTCCACCCGGAGGATCCCCTGGCCGAACATCGGCCCCTGGATGATATCGCCTTCGGCCTGGATCACTTCTTCACAAAGCTGTACAAGGTGGCCGACAGCCTTCAGACCGAGGCTGGCCGCAGCATGGCCCGCGAACGGCGTCGCGTGCTGGAACGCTACGTGGAGGACCTGCTGCGGGAGTTGTAGCGCCTCGCCGGGATCAGGAAGCGCTTTCCAGAACGGGCCGCTTGCCCAGGAGCATGGGGAGAAAGGCCCCCGCGCCCAGGGCCACGGCAACGCAGGCGGTCCAGCACGCAGCCTGGTGCCCCCAGCGCGCCAGCACCAGCGTGCCCAGCGCGGGCCCCAGAATGCGGCCAATCCCTTGCACCGCGTTGATCGCGCCAAAGAGCGCGCCCTGCTCGTTCGTTGGCGTGAGGCGGCTAGCCAACGCCATGCACGCGGTGTTGTTCATCCCCGAACCCCACGCCAGGGGGATCATCAGGGCGACAAAAGGTCCCCAGGGCGCGTAGGCCAGCAGCGGCAGCGCCAGGGCCATGAGCGCCAGCCCCACCATCAGCGCCAAGCGCTCGGGCACGCGCTTGGCGATCAGCCGAACGAGTCCGCCCTGGTAGATCACGATGAGGATCCCGGTGAACCCGAAGAGATAACCCACCTGGGACGGCCCCAGGGCGAACCGCCGAAAGGCCAGCAGACTGTAGGTGCCTTCCATCATGGCAAAGCCGGTCATGGCCAGTAGGGCCACCATCAGCAGCCCGGGCATGCCATCGCGCTTCCAGGCCCGCATCAAAGCGTGGCCGCGGCGCTCCGGCATCTGGGCCTGGAGCCTTGCTCCGGCTTCCAGCGTCTCGGGCAGCCAGACCACCACCATCACCGCCGCGCAGGTTGAAAGCAGGGCCGCCACCAGGAAGGGCAGCTGCCAGCCCATCGCCAGCAAATGGCGACCCAGGGCGCAACCCGAAAGCGCCCCTCCCATGAAAGGACCGATCACGAATCCCAGGCCGAACGCCGCGCCGATCATGCCCAGGCCCTTCGATCGTTCCTCGGGCGGCGTCACATCGGCCATGGCCGCCTGGGCCACGGAGATATTGCCACCCGTGATGCCATCCAGCACGCGGGCCGCCAGCACCCACTCAAAGCGATGCGTGGCGGCCAGGATCAAATACCCCACGGCCGATCCCATCAAGGAAACCCATAGCACCGGCCGTCGCCCCACCAGATCGGACAAGCGCCCCAGCAGCGGCGCCGCCAGGAACTGCATCAGCGAGAAGCTGACGAAAGCCACGCCCACCCAGAAGGCACCTGGGCTTTGGAGATGCAACAGCTCGTTCACGCGCGCCATCCACGGCGAAGGCCGCGCCGCCATTGCCTGCGCGTAGAGTGGCAGCAGGGGGATGAGAATCCCGAAGCCCAGTAGATCCACCAAGACCGCCACGAACACCGCTGTTTGCGCTCGCCTTGATGCCTGCATGCAGATCTCCATTCAGAGACTAGGATGCCGCGAAACGCCCTCCATCCACCCAGAGCCGGACGCGAAATCGCCGCGCGGAGTTATCCTGTGGATGGATCCGGTCCCAGCGCGCCGCAGGGGATCGGCGCAAACAGGAATCCCAAGCCCATGAGCAATCCCAAGCCCTTCCGGGTCATCGACGCCCACGCCCACATCTTTCCCGACAAGGTCGCGGAGCGCGCGGTCCAATCCATCGGTGGCTACTACAACCTGCCCATGAGCGGATCGGGCACCGTGGATGGACTCATCAAATCGGGCGAAGCGATGGGCGTCAGCCATTACCTGGTGCATTCCACCGCGACCCGACCCGAGCAGGTGGACACCATCAACGCTTACATTTCCGCCACCTGCGCCGCAGATTCCCGGCTGATCGGGTTCGGCACCCTTCACCCCGGCGTGGAGGATCTTCCCGCCTCCTTCGAAAACCTGCGGGGCCTTGGCCTGAAGGGCATCAAGCTGCATCCAGAGTTCCAGAATTTCAATATCGACGATGCGGCCATGATGCCCATCTACGCCATCGCCGAAGGCAAGCTGCCCCTGCTGATCCATATGGGCGATGAGAACCGAGATTCCTCCACCCCCGAGCGACTGGCGAACGTCCTCGACCGGTTCCCGAATCTGACCGTGATCGCCGCCCATCTGGGGGGCTACCAGATGTGGGAGCAAGCGGCCGAATGCCTGGCCGGACGCCGAATCTACCTCGATACCTCCAGCTCCCTGGCCTTCATGACGCCGGAAGCCGCCACGGCCCTCATCCGTCGGCACGGCGCGACCAAGATCCTGTTCGGCACCGACTACCCCATGTGGCTGCACCAGGAGGAACTGGAGCGCCTGCACCGCTTGGATCTGAGCGATGAAGAACGCGAGCGCATCCTGTGGCGGAACGCGGCGGAACTCCTGGGCCTGGGGATAGATGACTGAAATCACGAACCTGATATTGCCTTCATTCAAGGGGTAAGGATTTCCGAGATCGCTGCCGAAACAGGTGATAACGAGCCAGTTGGCTTGTTATCATGGCTTTGCGATGGCGGTTCTCATGGGCGTCCATGGCATACATCCCGAAGGGATTCGAATCCTGCATCGCAGGTTGCGCGGATGGTTGATGCTGGTCGCCTGCCTTTGGGGCTGCGCCTGTCCCATGCTCGCCCTGGATCCGCACCTACGCCTGACGCAGTACATCCGGGAAGCCTGGACCGTGAGAGACGGCGCTCCCGCAGGCAGCATCCTGAGCATCGCGCAGACGCCCGACGGTTACCTTTGGCTTGGCACCCAGAGCGAAGGGCTGCTGCGCTTCGACGGCGTCAAGTTCGAGCACATGGAAGTCCTGGACCAGATCATGGGGGGCAAGAACCAGCAGGTGATCTCCCTGTTGTGTTCCAGCGACGGCACCCTGTGGGTCGGCACCCGCCGTGGGCTGGCAAGGCTGCGCCAAGGCCAATGGAAGGCCTTCAGCCCAGGTGAATCGGGCACAGCCAGCGGCCTGCACGAAGACCGGAATCACACCATCTGGTTTGCGCGTCCCTGGGATGGCCTGTATTCCGTCCAGAACGACCAGGTTTCGCTTCGCCCCCTGGGTTCCAAGCCCCGCTTCATCACTTCGGATGCCAATGGAACCCTGTGGGCGGGCGGCTACGAAGGCCTGTGGCAATTGGACGGTTCCCATCCCAGGCCCTACACCATTAAGGATGGGCTCGCGGATAGCAACATCTCCTGCCTCCTGGGAGACCGGGAAGACAATGTGTGGGTCGGCACCCAGCGAGGCCTCACGCGGATCCACCAGGGCAAGATCGCCGAAACCCTAAGCAAAAAGCAGCGGATGCCTGACGAGGAGATCAAGACCATCCTGGTGGACCGCCATGACACCCTCTGGATTGGAACCGCCAGGAATGGGCTTTGTCGACAGCGCGGCAAGGACTTTGAAGTCCTGAACCAGACGTCCGGCCTCCTGAGCGGGCGGATCACGACGCTGTTCGAGGACCGCGAGGGCAGCCTCTGGATCGGCACGTCCTGCGGACTGAACCGTCTGCGCGACGGCAAGGCCATTCCCCTGGGCGAACCCGAAGGATTGGGTGCTGCGGATCTGCTCTGCCTGGCGAAGGGACCCGATGGCAATCTGTTCGTGTCCTCTGGCTTCGATGGCGTGCGCCGCGTTGAGACCGCGCAGGAATCCATCCGCGTGATCCCCGGCCCTTCGGAGTGCAAGTTCGACGGCCCCATCTTCGTCGCCTCCGATGGCGCCATCTGGACCGGGCATCTGGATGGACTCAACCGCCGGAAGGGCACATCCACCCGCGTCTTCAAGACCCATGCCCAGCCGTCCTTCATCACGGAAGACGGCCAAGGACTCCTATTCGGGACCGCGGATGGAGGGCTCTTCCGTCTGGTCAACGGCAAGCCGGAGCCCTACCAACTGGGCGACGGGACCCGGATCACGGCGAGCAATTCCGACTTCGGCTATGTCTGGATGCTGCATGTGGCAAGGGACGGCGCCCTCTGGATCGCCTCAGCCCGAGGCGCCTGCTGTATCCGCGAGGGCCAATTGTCCAGGAGATGGGAGAAAGACCGCGCCGTTCGCTACGTGGCCGAAGCCCCGGATGGCAGCATTTGGCTGGGAACGCCCTCGGGCCTGCTGCGCATCTCGAATCAAACAGAGAGGCGCTTCACTTCCCAAGAAGGCCTCCCGAACGATTTCATCCAGAGCCTCTGTTTCGCGAAATCCGGCGACCTCTGGTGCAGTTGTCCGCAAGGGTTCTTCCAGATCTCTCAAGCATCCCTGGACGCCACTCTATTGGGACGCAATCAGCGCCTAGCCGTCAGCGTCTTTGATTCCCAGGATGGCACCCGGACCTCTGAAACCGTCACCGCCTCCATGCCTGCCGTGGCTGAAAGCACCGATGGTCGCATCTGGTTCGCCACAGCCACCGGGTTGGTGATCTTCGACCCGACGCGCACAATCCAGAACCCGCTGCCCCCGCCCGTCCTGATCGAAAGGGTCCATGCCAATGGCTTCCCCCAAAACGTGGGAAACCTCATCACGCTTCCCGCCGGAACCCAGCGCCTGACGATCGGCTACACGGGGCTGAGCCAGCTCGTCCCCTCCAAGGTCCAGTTCAAATGCATGCTGGAGGGCTATGACGCCCATTGGATCGACGTCGGCTCCCGGCGGCGGGCCGATTACACCCACCTGCCCCCGGGGCGCTACACCTTCCGGGTGATCGCCGCCAATAACGATGGCGTGTGGAACAACGTCGGCGCATCCATCAAGATCCAGCAACGGCCCTATCTCTACCAGACCTCCTGGTTCAGGGTGCTTGCCGCAGCGACCTTCCTGACGGGCATCTACGGCATCTATCGACTCCGCATCCGCAGCCACATGCTCGCGGAAGCCAGGCTGCAATCGCGCATCGCCGAGGCCACGGCCCGCATCAAGACCCTGGATGGACTGCTTCCCATCTGTGCCTGGTGCAAGAAGATCCGAGATGATTCCGGGTACTGGAACCAGCTCGAGGAATACGTCCACGAGCACACCCAGGCCGAGTTCTCCCACGGGATTTGTCCCGAGTGCCAGACCAAGCTCCGCCACAACGCGAGCCAATCCTCCAAATCAGACAGCGATCCAAAGGACTCGGCTCAACCTCAGGCGTGAAGCCTGAAAACGGAAATCGAGCGCCAGACTCAGGCCAGGATCTTCAGCCAGGGAAACAGAAAGAAGCCGTTCACGAAATAGGCGATGCCCAGGGCGCCGATGACGCTGCCCAGGACCCAGAGCGGCTTCTTTTTCATGAGGGCCGCGATGGAACAGAGCAGGATGGCGATCTGGAGCGCGATGATGGCCTTGCCGAACACGCCGCCATGCCTTTGCACCTCATCGCGAGTGGCCTCCAGCGCCCTGGCTTTGTCTGAAATCTCCTTCTTTTCCTTCTCGTACCGGCTGATCTCCTTGCCGTAGGCCTCGATCTTCTGGGCGTACAGACTGGACACCTCGCTGGAGGCCGCCTTGGACCCCATCGCTTTCAGGTCCAACTCCAGTTTTTCCTTGTTGGCTTGGTAGATGTAGCCCTTGATGCTCTTGGATTGGTATTGCGCCCAGGTGTCGGAAGCCTCGCTCTGCTTCAGGATCCGCTGGGTGCTGTAGCCGCCGCCCTTGAAGGTCGAGAAGGTGGCGCAGACCGCCAGAATCACCGTGGTCAGGGCCAGGAAATTGAGCCAGGGTTCCTTCTTCTCTTCTGCCATGGATCCACCTTTCGCAAGATGTCCCATTCCACCGATCCTCCAAAAGATCGTCAAGTGCCGTTCCAGCCCACTTTTTCAATGGCCGGACGCACATCCGCACGCTACCCTGGTCGTTCTGCCGGACGCACGTGCCGGGAATCCAGCCCCCAACGAAAGAGGGGCAACAAATCAGAGGTGGACGAATGTCCAAGTTTTCTACCCTTATCAAGGGTCACGGCACCAAGCAGTTGGGCCGCATCACGGTCCTCGACGCATCGTTGTTCGAGGAAGACAATGCCGAGGCACAGGAGTTTCTGGCCGCGCTTCAGGGGGAAACCCGCGCCCTGAAGGAAGAGGAAGTCGTCAAGGGCGTGGTGGTCGAGATCCGCGGCAAGGATGTCATCGTTGACATCGGCTACAAGGGTTCGGGCACGATCAATCTGGACGAGTTCAATAACCCCGATGGCACCGTGGGTGTCGCCGTGGGCGATATCGTGGAAGTGCTCCTCGAGCACCTGGAAGATGCCAACGGCAACGTTCGCATCAGCCGCGAGCGCGCCGAGAAGATGAAGATCTGGGACGAAGTCGAGAAGGCCTTCCGCTCCAACATGACCGTTCACGGCGTGGTGCTGGAGAAGGTCAAGGGTGGTCTGGCTGTCGATATCGGCATCCGCGCCTTCCTGCCCGGTAGCCAGGTGGACATGAAGCCTGTCCGCAACCTGGATCCGTACCTCGGCAAGTCCTTCGATATGAAGGTCATCAAGGTGAACCGCCGTCGCGGCAACATCGTCCTGAGCCGCAAGCTCTACCTCGAAACCATCAACGCCAACCTGAAGGAAGAGACCCTGGCGGGCCTCGAGGAAGGCAAGCTGGTCGAAGGAACCGTGAAGAACATCACCGAATACGGTGCCTTCATCGATCTGGGCGGCGTGGACGGCCTGCTGCACATCACCGACATGTCCTGGGGCCGCCTGAACCACCCCAGCGAGATGTTCCAGGTGGGCGACA